>CAZLGP010000296.1:0-15148 GCA_964558905.1 uncultured Thermoanaerobaculia bacterium
GGTCGGTCTCGCCGCCGGGCAGGCGCGGAAGCGCGGCGACGGCTTCGATCTTTGCCGGAACCATGACCTTCGGCAGAAGCTCCTGCGCGAACGCGCGGAGCTCGTCGGGTTCGATCGCCGATCCCTTCGCCGCGACGACGAACGCCATCAGGCCGTTTCGATGACCGATCACCGCGGCATCGGCGATCGCATCGTGCTGCATCAGCGCGACACGCACTTCCTCGGCTTCGACGCGAAAGCCATGCACCTGCAGGCGCTGATCGCGGCGGCCCAGCGTAAACAGCGTTCCGTCACGCCCGCGGCGGCCACGCTCGCCCGTGCGATAGAGCAACGGCGCCTGACCGGCGAGCGGATTCGCGACGAATGCCGAGCCCGAGGGCGCGAGTCCGCTATGAGCGACGAAGATCTCGCCGCACATTCCGGGCGGCACGGGACGGAGGCCGCCGTCGAGCAGATGCAGGGTCACTCCCGGCATCGGCATGCCGATCGGCAGCTCGTCCGATTCCTCGAGCGCGGAGATCGCGGCCAGCGGCTGGATGGCGTACCAGCCGCATTCGGCGTCGCCGGTGAGGCCGTGAAGGCGATCGGCGATCTCGGGGCGGAAGCTTTCGCGCAGACGTTTCATCGCGGCCGGACCGCCGACGCAGAGCACGAGCCGCAGCGAGCGGAAAGCCCATGGGAACTCGCGCGCCAGCCGGTCGGCATTCGCGGCGGATGCGAAGGTGACGGTGATCTCGTGCTCGCGAATCGCCTCCGCCAGCGCGCGCGGAGGAAGCGACGACGGCAGCAGTACGGCCGTGGCGCCGGCGACGAGCGGCGCGAACAACTCCAGGAGCGCGGAATCCTCGAGCAGCGTCGACACGTGCGCGACCCGGTCGCCGGGGGCGATGCCGAGGGCCGCGCCTCCGCCGATGCGAAACAGCGACTCGTGCGTGATTGGCACGCCTTCCGGCTTTCCGCTCGAAGCGGAGCGATAGACGATGCCGGCGACGTCGCCTGGTGCGGGCCTCGCCTCACGTTCCCCGCCCGGAGGCAGGCCGGAGGCCTGCGCCAGACGATCGATGTTGATGATTCCGGCGACGCCCGGAACGTGTTCGGCAGTTGCGTCGTCCGTGATGGCGATGCGGGCCCCGGCGTGATTGACGACGTGGGCGATGCGCGGCGCGGCATCCTGCGGATCGACGATCACGAACACGCCGCCTGCATGCATCACTGCGAGGAACGCGATCAACCTGTCTTCCGCGCGTGCCGTCGCGACCAGAACCGGCTCCTGCGCGCGCATCCCGGCGGCGAGCAGGTGCGCGGTGAGATCGCGCGCGCGTGCATCGACATCCGCGTACGTGCGACCCCCGTCCGGCGTGATGAGCGCGACCGCGTCCGGGGTTGCAGTCGCGTGCGCGCGGACGGCCTCGCCGATGCTCTCGAACTGCAACGGCTCGACCGGCGGGCCGGGCCACCCTCGCTCGAGCTCGCGCAGCTCGCGCTCCGCGGCGACCGGCAGGCGCGAGATCGGGGTGTCGGGATCGTAGGCGATGCCCCGCAGCAGCGTCTCGAAACGCTCGATCAACTCCGCGATCGTCGAGGCGTCGAAAAGGTCGGAGTTGTATTCGACCGCTCCCTCGATGGTCCTGCCGGTGTCGTAGAGAGGCACGGTGAGGTCGAACTTCGACGTGCCGTTTGCGGCCAGCGGCGGCGGTGCGGCGGGGTTGCGGCTCGGCTCGTTGCGGTCGGGCGCGGCGATGTTCTGCACCGCGAACATGATCTGGAACAGCGGGTTATGGCTGGCGTTGCGCTCCGGCTGCAGCTCCTCGACCAGCTTCTCGAACGGCATGTCCTGATGCGCGTACGCGTCGAGGGCGATCTCGCGCACGCCGCGCAGCAACTGCCGGAACGTCGGATTGCCGTCCATCCTCACCCGCAGCACCAGCGTGTTGACGAAGAAGCCGATCAGCCCTTCGAGCTCCTGAGTCGTGCGATTCGCGATCGGCGTGCCGACGGCGATGTCCGTCTCGCCTGTGTATCGATGCAGCAGCACGCAGAACGCCGCGAGCGTGGTCATGAACAGCGTCGCCCCTTCGGATTTGGCGAGCGCCTTGATCAGATCGCACAGCGGCGCGTCGAGAGAGAACGTGCGGAACTCGCCGCGATGTGCCTGCACCGGCGGGCGGGGGTGGTCGGTTGGCATCGGCAGAAGCGGCTTCAGCCCTTCGAGCTGCGTACGCCAGTACCCGAGCTGGTCCTGCAGCACCGGACCGCTGAACCACTCCAGCTGCCACTCGGCGTAGTCGGCGTATTGGATGGTGAGCTCGGGGAGCGGTGAGGGACGGCGGGCGATGAACGCGCCGTACAGCGCGGCCAGTTCCCTGTAGAGGATGCCCATCGACCAGCCGTCGCAGACGATGTGATGGACGACGACGATGAGCACGTGATCGGTCGGGTTGATCTCGATGAGCGTCGTCCGGATCAGCGGACCGGCGGTCAGGTCGAGCTCGGTGCGGCACTCTTCGAAGGTCACTCGCTGCGCTTCGGCCTCGCGCGATGACGCCGGGACCGAGCGCAGATCGACGAGGTGCAGAGGCACGTCGAGCGACGGAGCGACGATCTGCGCGGGTTTCCGGTCGACGATGTCGAAGGTGGTCCGCAGCGCTTCATGGCGCCGCACGATCTCGTTGATCGCCCGCTCCATTACCTTCACGTCGACCGGCCCGGGGAGACGGGTGACGTACGGGATGTTGTACGTCGGGCTTCCCGGCTGCAGCCGGTTGAGAAACCAGAGCCGGGCCTGGGCGAAGGAGAGCGGAAACACGCGGCGACCGTCGGTCTGCGGCCGTGGCTTTGGTCTCGGACGCCGTGCGTCGGCCGCGGCACCGACCGGTGTCACGGTCATAACCTCTGCTCCGTTCTGGCGTGCACGATCGTCTGCGCGAATTCGGAGATGCTCGGGTGGTCGAAGATGGTGCGCAGCGGCAGGGCCAGGCCGTAGACGTCGTTGACGCGGGCGATGGCGCGGGTGGCGAGCAGCGAATGTCCGCCGAGGTCGAAGAAGCCGTCGTGGATGCCGACGTCCTGTCGCTCGAGCACCTCACGCCAGATCTCCACGAGCCGAGTCTCCTCGGCTGTCCGCGGGTCGTCCTGTTTCGTCGCGTCGCCGGCCACGAGGCCCATCGCTGCCAGCGCGTTGCGATCTGCTTTGCCGCTCGCCATGCGCGGCAACTCGCCGGCGATGCGGAACAGCGAGGGGAGCATGTACTCGGGGAGGGTCCTGCGCGCGAACGCGCGGAGCTCCGCGGCGTCGAGCGTGGCGCCTTCCTGCGCGACACAGTGCGCGACGATGCGCATCTCGCCCGACGGCGTCCGCTGCGGTACGACCACCGCGTCCCGCACGTCCGGATTCGCGAGCAGCGCTGCCTCGATCTCCCCCGGCTCGATGCGGTAGCCGCGGAACTTCACCTGCTGATCGAGGCGGCCGTGGAACTGGATGTCGCCGGTCGGAAGCATGCGCGTGCGGTCTCCGGTGCGATACAGTCGTGCACCCGGCTCGGCGCGGAAGGGATCGGGGACGAAACGCTGCGCGGTCAGATCGGGCCGGCCGTGATAGCCGCGCGCCACGCCGATGCCGCCGATGACCAGTTCCCCTGGTACGCCTTGCGGTACAGGCTCGAGGCGCTCGTCGACGACGTACGCCTGCGTGTTCGCGATGGGCCGTCCGACCGATGGGACCGCGGACGAGTCCCGGCACTCGGCAATCGTCGCCCAGATGGTGATCTCCGTCGGGCCGTACGCGTTGAAGAAGCGGCGGCCGGGAGCCCACCGCGCCACGAGCTCGGGCGGGAGCTCTTCGCCTGCGGCGATGATCGTCGTCAGATCGGGCAGTGTTCCCGCCGGCAGCATCGCCAGCGATGACGGCGGAATGGTGACGCAGTTGATCCGCTCCTCGCGCAGCGTCTGCAGCAGTGGGGGACCGGGCATGAGCGCATCCTGGGGCGCGAGCACGAGCGTTCCGCCCGAGCCGAGGGCGAGAAGCAGGTCGTAGACCGAGGCATCGAAGCTCGCCGAGGAGAACTGAAGGATCCGGGAATGCTCATCGAGCGCGAAGACCGCCCGTTGCGCGTCGGCGACGTTGCACAGCCCGCGATGCTCGACCAGCACCCCTTTCGGCTCTCCGGTCGAGCCCGAGGTGTAGATGAGGTAGGCCAGATCATCGGGCCGCGGAGCGTCGTCGGGATCGGACGCCGGATGCGAGCCGAGATCCGCGGTGTCGAGCGACATCACGCCGGCATCGGGGAACGAAGCGGCCAGCGATTGCTGGGTGATCAACAGCCGCGCGCCGCTGTCGCGAATCATGAAAGCGATGCGCGCGACCGGTTGCGTGGGATCGAGCGGCAGGAAAACCGCGCCCGACTTGAGAATGCCCAGGAGTGCGACCGGCAGCTCGAGCGAGCGCTCGAGACAGACCGCGACGACGGACGATCGCGTGATCCCGGCCGCGCGGAGGGCATGGGCGAGTCGATTCGCGCGCGCGTTCAGCTCGCTCCACGACAGCGTCCGGCCCGCGAACGCCGCCGCCGGTGCGTCCGGACGCGTTCGCGCCAGCCGCTCGCACCATCCGCTGACCGAAGGCATCGTCGGCGCGCCGGTCGACGCGCCGGCGCAACTCGCGAGCAGGCGCTGCCGCTCCGCGTCTTCCAGTACGAGCAGCTCGCCGATGGGCCGCTCGGGATCCGCCACCGCGCGCTCGAGCACGATCTCGTAGTGCCGCGCCAGCGTCGCGATGGTGCGCGCGTCGAAGAGCTCCGTGTTGTACTCGAATGCCGCGTCCAGTCCGTGCGCCGCCTCGGCGACGCTGAGAGTCAGATCGAATTTCGACGTGCCGCCCCCTGCATGCGACGGTCGCCCGTCGCTTCCGGTGAACGTGCCGGCATCGGCGTTCTGCAATCCGAACGCGATCTGGAACAGCGGGTTGTGGCTGAGATCGCGCGCCGGTTGCAGCTCTTCCACGAGCTTCTCGAACGGCAGTTCCTGATGCGCGAACGCCTCGACCGCGGTCTCCCGCACCCGTGCCAGCGCCTCGGCAAAGGAGGGATCGCCGGAAAGGTCGGTGCGCAGCACCAGCGTGTTCACGAAGAAGCCGATCAGCCCCTCGGTCTTGCGGCGCGTGCGGCCCGCGATGGGCGATCCGACGACGATGTCCGTCCGGCCGCCGTGTCGCGCAAGCACGACCTTGAACGCGGCGAGTAGGACCATGAACAGCGTCCCCCCGGATCGGCGCGCGAGCGCATTCGATGCGGCGAGGAGATGCACCGGCATCGGGACGACGAGCGATGCCCCGCGGAAGACCTGCACGCGCGGGCGGGGGCGGTCCATCGGGATCTCGAGCAGCGGCGGCATTCCGGCGAGCTTCTGCTTCCAGTACGAGAGCAGCTCATCGAGCGCGTCGCCCTTCAGTTGCGCGCGTTGCCAGAGCGCGAAATCGGCGTATTGAATCGGCAGGGGAGGCAGGGGCGAGGGCCGCGTGGCGATGTAGGCTCCGTACAGCGCGGCCACCTCGCGCTGCAGCACGCCGAGGGACCAGCCGTCGGCGACGATGTGGTGCATGGTCAGAAGCAGGACGTGATCCGCATCGGTGATGCGCAGCAGCGACGCGCGGAAGAGCGGACCTGTCGCAAGGTCGAAGGGCCGCTGCGACTCCTGACCTGCGTACACGGCCGCCTCATCGTGTCTTCCGTGGAAATCGACGACCTCGAGCGGAACGTGCAGCGACGGCGCGACGATCTGCGACGGCGAACCATCGACGCTGACGAACGTGGTGCGCAGCGCATCGTGGCGGCGGACGATCTCGTTCAGCGCTTTCTCGAGCACCACGACCGAGACCGGACCGGTGAGCCTCATCGCCAGAGGCAGGTGGTAGAACGAGTGTCCCGGCTCGATCTGCTCGAGCACCCACAGCCGCTGCTGCGCGAAGGAGAGCGGGAGCATCTCACCGCGCGCCTGCTGCACGGGTGCCGCGGCGATCGTCGCCGGCGCGCCGTGCTGGAGCTGCCGCTCGAGCACGGCACGCTTTTCCGGCGACAACGCCGCGATCCGCTCCTGCAGGTTCATCGCCCGCTCCGCATCGTCAGGGCGGGCGCCGCGTTCACGGCGATGCTCGCCAGAAAGTCATCGATGACCGACGCGATGAAGTCGGGACGATCGTAGAGACAGTAGTGGGTCGCGTAGGGAACCTCGACGAGCCGCGCCCCGCGAACGCGCCGCGCCACCTCCCGCGCCGCCTCAGGCGACGCGACCCGGTCGAGCTCCGAGGCCACGACCAGCAGCGGACCATTCAGGGCCTCGGCTTTCGTCAGCGAGTCATACGCCCAGAAATCGAGAATCTGCCGCGTGTACCCGACGAGCACCGGCTCACTCCGGAACGGTCGCGCCACATGCGGGCGCAGCGCGGTGCTCATCATCGCCAGCACTTCCGCCGCCGCGTCGCCGTCGCCTTCCAGATCGACAGCGGGCCCGGCGACGCTGGCCTGCAGCGATTTCATCACCGACGCCGCCATCGACGGCCGCGCGGCAACGGCGCGGAACAGCGGCTCGGAGCTCCGCTCGTACGCGGTCTCGAGCTCGCGCGGCGTTCCGCTGGTGCGAAAGGTGGGGTTGAGAAAGACCATCGCCGCCACGGCCTCGGGCCTGCGCGCGCTGAGCTCCACCGCCACTTTCGGCCCCGTGCACCATCCGAGGAGGATGCAGCGCTCGGCCTCTTCCTCGGCCAGAAGCGCTTCGACGTCCCGAATCTGATCTTCGATCGCGCCTCGCGGCTCGACGGCGAGCACGCGATGCCGCGGCGTCAATGCGTCGACGAGGCGAAGCCAGTAGTGAAAGCCCTGCCCGATCGCGTTGAGCAGCACGATCGGCGTCGTTCCCTCACCCGCGTCGATGCGCTCGAGACCAGCCATGCGCGCGACCCGTGCCTCGCGCGCTGCGCGTACGGACGTGAGACGGTCGTGCAGCGCGCGAAGCCGTTCGTCGTCCATCGAGACCGGAAAGCGAATGCCGGCCACGCGCGACGCGAATGCACGATCGACCTCCGTCAGCGCGTCGCCGGGCGCGGCGGGGAGCAGCGACGATCCGAAGATGCGGCGGACCCGCTCGCAGAAGGCCTCGAGGTCACGATCGAAAGCAGCGGCTTCGACGCGCAGTGCGTGGTAGTCGAAGAACGACGGCGCGCGCTCTTCGATCTCCCTCTCGAAGGCGTATAGCTCCGTCAGAAACCGTTCGGCTGCTCCCGTATCGACGTCTGGGACAGAGTGAAGCATAGGGTCGAGGCGAGCCTCGCTTTTCTATGTCGATGCGTCGCCGGAGTTGCGCGGCGGATAGCAGAAGGTCGCCGCGGCATGGGTTGCGACCATGATCAGGCTTTGGCCGAGCGCCGTGATCGTGGCGGGGTCGAGCTTCGTCGAGGCCGCGCCGGAGAATGCTGTGCTCGTTGCGCCGGTGTACTTCTCGTACGCCTTGACGAACGCCGCGGCGGGGCTGAGATCTTCGCCCGTCTCGGCGGCCTGCTTCTGGAACTTCTCGAAGATGGTGCGCGCGGACGTCTCGTCGGTCGCGCTCATCATCTCGCGATCGTAGTCGACCTGCATTCTGCGCGCGTTCTCAGCGGCCTCGAAGGCGATGGTGTTCACGTCCTTGAAGTACTCGAGAAACGCCGTCTCGAACTGATTGAAGGCGTCATTCGGGCCGCCTGCATCGGGGGTGGTCTCTTTGTCCGACTTTCCACGCATCCGAGCCTCCTGTGGCTTCGCCGTTTGATGGTTTATTGATGTGTGGCGCACTCTAACTTCAATCCATAGAGTTGTAAAGGACGACGTATTGATTTCAGCCCGCGGTTGCTCCATACTTCGGCTCCCCAATCCGCACTTGAAGAGACCGGCGGCGCAGAAGGCCGCGAATGATCGGAGCGTCATGTCGACTACCGCTTTCGGCGAGCGCATGGAATCCAACGTTCGCTACTACTCCAGACAGTTTCCGGTCGTGTTCCGCTCGGGAGAGGGCTCGTTCCTGGTGGACGAGCAGAACCGCCGCTATCTCGACTTCTTCTGCGGCGCGGGGGCGCTCAACTACGGCCACAATCATCCGCGGCTGAAGCGCGCCGTGCTCGACTACATCGAGCGCAACGGTGTGATGCACTCACTCGACATGCAGACCGAGGCCCGGCTGCGGTTTCTGGAGCGCTTCGAGGAAGTGATCCTCGCGCCGCGCGGCCTCGACTACAAGATCCAGTTCACCGGGCCTACCGGTACCAATGCCGTCGAAGCGGCTCTCAAGCTCGCGCGCAAGGTCACCGGCCGCAGCACCATCGCCGCCTTCACCGGCGCGTTCCACGGTGTGAGCCTCGGCTCGCTCGCCGCCACCGCCACCCGCCATCACCGCGCGGCCGGCGGCGTGCAGCTCGACCAGATCGTGCGCCTTCCGTTCGAGGGCTTTCTCGGTGGCGGCGTGGAGATCGAGTACGTCGAGCGCATGCTGACCGCCCCCGACAACGGCATCCCGGCGCCCGCGGCCATCCTGCTCGAGACCGTGCAGGGGGAGGGCGGGCTCAACGCCGCGTCGGCGAGTTTCGTCGAGCGCATCTTCGCCGTCGCCCGGCGCATCGGCGCGCTGGTGATCGTCGACGACATCCAGGCCGGCTGCGGCCGCACCGGGCGCTTCTTCAGCTTCGAGCATTTCGGGGTCACACCCGACATCGTCTGCATCTCGAAGTCGATCAGCGCATACGGGCTCCCGATGTCGCTGGTGCTCCTCAAGCCGGAGCACGATCACTGGAAGCCTGGTGAGCACAACGGAACGTTCCGCGGCAACAACCTGGCCTTCGTCGCCGCGGCGGCGGCACTCGACTTCTGGCAGGACGAGACGTTCCGCGAGTCGCTGGCCTCGAACATCGTCCATCTGGAGATGCGGCTCGACGCGCTGTGCGACCGCTTCGCGTTCGCGCGGGCGGTGCGCAAGGGGCGGGGGATGTTCGCGGGCATCGACGTGCACGACGGCGCCATCGCCGAGGAAGTCATCCATGAGGTGTTCCGCCGGGGGATGGTCATCGAGAGTTGCGGCCCGGCCGGCTCGGTGCTCAAGCTGATGCCGCCGATCAACATCGACCGCCACACCCTCGACAGTGGGCTCGATCTCTTCGAAGAATCCCTCGGGGCGGTGCTCACACCGGAAGCGCGCGCCGCGGTCGCCGGAGCGAACTGACCATGACCGCCCTCGAGGCTCCGCCGCTGCACCCGCTGTCGTGGCCTCGCGAGGCGGCGCTCCACGAGACCGTGCTGTCGTATGCGAGCTCGGGAATCTTTGCGCGGCGCGATGAGCCGTGGACGGACGACAACCCGTTCCGGCGCCCACTGCTCAACGAGCCCTTCACACCGTTCGACACCACCACGCCGCTTCCGCTGAGCCGGACCGCATCGAATGCCAGCCTCGTCGCGCAGCGGATCCTCATGTCGATCTACGAGCGCGACTTCGTCTTTCTTCCCAAGGAACATCTCGAAGGCGGCAAATGGGACGACTTCCAGACCTACTATGGCGATTCCCTCCGCGTACTCGGTGAGCTGATCCGCTCCCATCTCGAACCCTGGGTCTTCCGCGCGGTCGCGGACGAAGTGTCGGTCTCCGGCACCTGGACGATGGAGAGCTTCACCGCCTATTTCGAAGACTTCCGGAAAAGCTTCACGGCCGCCGGCACGGCCACGCTGATGGAGGCGATCAGGACCGCGCGCAATCCGGTGGCGGCCGCGCAGACGTACCTGATTCAGCTCGCCGGCGACTTTCTCGTCGAGTCGTCGGCGATGGCGCGCAACGCCATCGGCAACTACGGGCCGCTGCAGTCGCACCTCTTCAAGATCGTCATCGACGAATGTGGCTACGGCGTCCACTCCACGCGCCACAGCACGCTCTACCAGAACGTTCTGGTCTCGCGCGGCTTCAGCCCCATTCCTCACGCGTACTGGGAGCTCTACCTGCCGTCGTCGTTCTACCTGAACAACTACTACAGCTACATCTGCCGCGATCACCGCCATCTCTTCAAGTACTTCGGCGCCATCCTGCAGGTGGAGACGGCCTTCCGGGTCACCTGCGGTCACATGGCCGACATGATGACCGCCGTGTTCGGCGACAGTGCGGAAACGCAGTACTTCCGCGAGCACGTGCACATCGACACGCATCACAGCCGGATGGTGCTGGAAGAGATCATCGTTCCGGCGGTCGAGGCCTACGGCAACTCGATCCTGCCGGATATCGTCCGCGGATTCGAGGAGAGCCGGATCGTCGGCAATCTCTTCGGTGACGGATTGATGTCGCAGATCCTGTGGGGCGATTCGTTCTTCGCCGGTGATTGCAACGCGCAGCGCGTCACCAGCGCGAAAGAGGCCGGGCTTTCGGGCCGCTGGCGCGGGACGCA
Organism: uncultured Thermoanaerobaculia bacterium; assembly: GCA_964558905.1. Taxonomy (GTDB): domain Bacteria; phylum Acidobacteriota; class Thermoanaerobaculia; order Gp7-AA8; family Gp7-AA8; genus QHVT01. The sequence goes on from CAZLGP010000296.1 coordinate 10,442, forward strand.
GGTGAGCGACGGGCCGATGACGTTCGCCGTCCGCGCCGGTGAGCTGGACCTCGTTGCCGGATATGGAATCGTGGCGACCTACGGCGCGGGACAGAGCGTGTCGATTCCTGCGGGCGTGCTCTATGCCGCGTGCCCATCCGCCGACTGCGAGTACGAGGTGCGCGCCGATGCCTGAGACGACGCGTGTGGTTCACCTCGAGGAGCAGGAGAACTGGATCGAAGTCGGGCAGCGGGCGTTTCTCGTCGCGCGCGACTCCGCGGGCGTCTGCCACACCGTCGCCGACAAGTGTCCGCATCGCGGCGGTCCGCTGCACCTCGGCAGCATCGATCCGTCGGGCGCCTTCGTCATCTGCCCATGGCATCACAGCCGGACGCGGGTGTCGCATCTCGTCGCGCGCTCCCTGCCGACCGTTCGCGGCGGCGCGCGGGTGACCGTGGTCATCGGACCGGACGTCGAAGGGACGCCGCACGCCATCCGGCGGACGGTTCTCCTCGACTGCGAGGCGGCGCTGCTCGAAGCAGGAAAGGGCCAGTGAAACAGCTCATCTCCATTCAAGACCTCGACGAGGCCACGCTCGGCGAGCTGGTCGCAACCGGCGAGCGGGTATCGGCGGGAGACCTCGATTTTTCCTCGGCCCTGCGCGGGAAACTGGTCGGCCTCTATTTCTCGAAGCCGTCGACGCGCACGCGCACGTCGTTCTTCGCCGCCGTTCATCGCATGGGCGGCGCGGCCACGACCTACTCCGCGTCCGATCTCCAGACCTCGACCGGAGAGACCGTCGAAGACACGGGAATGGTCATGGGTCTCTATCTCGACGCGCTGGTGATCCGGACCAACGGAAGCACCGACGAGATGATGAAGCTCGCCGAGAACGGCGGCGGGATGGCGGTGGTGAACGCGCTGAGCAAGGCCGAGCATCCGACGCAGGCGATCGCCGACCTGATCACCATCAAGCAGGAATTCGGCGTGGTGGCCGGAAAGCGGGTGCTGTACGTGGGCGCCTGGAACAACACCGCCGCGTCGCTGGTGCTCGCGCTCACGAAGACGCGCGGCACGAGCACGACCGTCCTGACGCCGGCGGGTTACGGCGCGGACGAGAAGCAGGCCGCCGCGGCGCGGCAGAACGCGGACCGCGGCGGATCGGAGGTCGTGTTCGCGCACGATCCGAACGATCTTCCGCGCGACGTCGACGTCGTCTACACGGTCCGCTGGCAGAGCATGGGCGAAGAGCCGGCCGATCCCGAGTGGCGCAGGAGCTTCGAAGGATTCCAGGTAACCGCGGACATGTTTCGGAGCGTCGCGCACGAGCGCACGATCTTCATGCACGACCTTCCCGCGCACCGCGGCATCGAAGTCGAGGCGGGCGTCATCGACGCGCCGTACAGCCGCATCCGCAGGCAGTCCTACAACAAGATGATCTCGGCAATGGCCGTACTCGAGCGCTGCCTGCGCAACGGGCACCCGCCGGCGAAGGAGACGGAGTCATGACGATCACCACGCACGACATCGAGCACGAAGCCGCCCAGAGCAACTCGCGCAACACTTACCGCGACATTCTCGCTCCCGCGTACCGCGAGGAATGCGACGCCCTCCTGGCGAGGCTCGTGGCCACGAGCCTCGAACAAAACGCCGTCGTCCGCGAGAGCATGAGCTCCTTCTCCCGCGAGCTCTTCGTACGCTCGACCATCGAGTCGGTCCTGCGCATCGAGATGATGCGCAAGATCAATCCGCTGGCATGCGTGCGGGTGTCGGACATCGACCCGATTCTGTGCAAGCAGTGGGGCCTGTATGCCGCGGACGAGGGGCTGCACGGCCGCCTCTTCGCCAAAGACCTGCATACGGTCGGCGTGACCGACGAGGAGATCTACTCCACCCGCCCGCTCTTCGCCACGGAGCTGCTGGCGGGCTATCTCTACCAGACCCTCGCCGACGAAGGCCCCCTCGGTGTGATCTCCAGCGCCTACTACGTCGAGACGGTCTCGGCGTGGACACAGCCGGCATGGCTGGAGGGGATGGCCAAGGTCGTCGGCGCCGAGGCCACGCGCGGAGCGCGGTCACACCTCGGAATCGACGAACACGATCACCACGTCGACCTGGCCTGGAACATGTGCATGCGCCTGGTGAAGACGGCCGAGGATCGCGTCCGGTTCGAGAGGCACATGGTGAGACTGCACAGCCTTCTGGTGGCGTATGCCATCGAGGTGGCGGCGGTGGTGGCGCAGAAGGACTCCGTCGCGGTGGAAGCCAACGTCGGCGCGTCCGCGATCGGGACGAGCGTCGCATCGCGCGCGAACTGACGGCGTCATGCGCTACGAATGGGCCACCACGCTCAGTGAGCGGGACAACGAGCAGATCCTCGCCATCATCAACGCCGTCGCCGCGACCGAAGGAACGAACGGCATTCCCCGGCCGCTGACCCCGGAGGAGAGCGAGGCTTTCACGACCGCGCTCGCCGGCTCGATCGCCCGCGGCGACACCCATCAACTCCTGGCCCGCGATGACCACGACGCCCGCATCGTTGCCATCGCAACGCTCGAGCCTGTGAAGATGAACCCGGCTCGCAAGCACGTGATCGAGATCAAACGGATGGCCGCCGAGCGCGGATCGCGCGGCTTCGGGTCCTACCTCCTCGGAGGATGGCGCGTCATCCTCGAGAAGTGCCGCGAGCTGGGCTGCGACATCGTCAACATCGACGTCAGCGAGGATGGGCCGTACCTTCTGTGGCAGAAGCTCGGCTTCTCCGTGTGGGCGAAGATCCCCGACTACGCGCGCGTCGGCAGCCGGAAGCTCGACGGATACTACTTGTCGGTCTATGTCGACGATGCCTACGCGATCCTCGATCGCTTCCGTCCCGCACGCGTGTTGGCGGACCGGTGAGCCTGGGACAACCTGCTCGGAGACCCGTCCGGGCATCCGGTTCATGCGCTGCGAGCGCGAGGAAACAGCCGGGTCACGTCCGGCATGAAGGCTCCGGCGAGAACGGGGGGCGAGCAGCCGGGCTGACCTTCAGTCCATTCTCGGCGCCCGCCCTTTGATCGCGCTCTGATCGGCGCTATCGAGCGCCGCACGTGCCTGCCGCTGAAACCGCGATACCGCGACCTGCGCTGTAGTCGAACCTCATCTTGTGAGGATCCCCATCCGCAAACCAGACATTCCATCGTTGGCCGTCGTTCAGCGTTCCGGCGATTCGACCGTCGCCGATCTCGTGAAACGACGATGGCGCGATGAGGGAACCGTGGTTGCCGATCTGAACAGCATCATGTGTCCAAGCGCTGTTCGCGACATAGAACCGGACGATGCTATCGCCGGTGATCGCCCAGATGCCTGCGAATTTCGGTCGTACTGTGGAGATCATGCCGCAAAGGCGGACGCCTCCCCGCTGTCGGACGACCTCCGGCATAATCAGTTCGGTTGCCCATTGGCCGTTCGACTTTTTGATCGTCCTGACGATCTCGCCGGCCTCGTTCAGCGCCACGACGCCGTCACCGAAGGGGTCCTGCTGAAGTGATCCGGAGACGAGGGGCTTGAGGAAGTGCGGATACTTGATGGTCTCCAGGTATTCCTTCTGATCCCACCAGATGCGATCGAAGTGCCCGTTCGTGTTGATCGCCCAATTGAGCGATGGATAGGGACTGAACGAGTCCAACGTGTTCGGTCCGCAGCAGCAAGTTTTGGCCAGTCCTGGAGGGACTTGCGCGCACGTCCTGACGCCACCGATGCTGATCGGTCCTCCGGTGATGCCTTTGTGCCAGCCGAGATTCCCCTTCTTCGAATCGAGACTCGTATCCAGCCAGCCACCGCACCAGTTGAATGGCTTTCCGGCCTGCTCGGCACGCTTCCGAAGCTCATTCTTCGCCGCGTCTGCGGCCGCGCTTACGCTGCCGTCGGCGCCGAACTCGTCGCGACAGCGCTTGCGGCACGACTCCAAATTGCCGATCTTCACCTCGATCTGCGCGGAGCGATTCGGAACCGTGTCGATGAGTAGCGGGCGATAATCGTTCCTCGGATTGCTGGAGTCGTGCTTCGTGAGAGTAATGCGACAGGTGCAGGTCGCCTTCGCGTGTGCATCGAGCGAGAAGGCTAGGACGACCGAGACGAGGATCAGTTGCGGAAGGCGCATGATTCTTCTCCTGTGGAGCCGTGTTCGGCGGCGGTGTCGTTGACGGTGCACCGGGGTTGATACTCGTCCTCGCCCCCGGCGGGCTGTATTCGGCGTCAGGGCGTCGATCTTCGCCGTCCCTATGCCGCTTCTACGGCTCATAGACGGACGCGCGGCCGGGATTCCGTCCCGACGTGAGTTTCGGCGTCGGCACGCGAAAACTCTACGCGCGCGAGCGCTCTTCAACTCTTTCATCGTACTGACCGCGACCCGAACGCCATCATCTCCGCGCGGTCAACGGCCTTGCGACCGACTCGACGTCGTACCCGAAACTGCTGCAGCCAGTCGAGAATGTCGGATCCGGGATAGTCGAACCACCAATCGCGCGCTCCTTATAGCGCCACTCGGGCCTCCCACGGCGGTCGGGCGGCTTCTTCAGGTTATGGATGAGGCGGTTCGTCTCGCTGTACGCGCACCCACGGCCCGGAGGTGTACTCGCGGAGGAAGTAGCACTGGTCGCGGTCGGCGAGGTGGGCGTAGAGCGGACGAAGGAGGTCATCGATTGCGTTGAACACCACGGAGAGTCTCCACGATGTCGGCGGCGCCG
>CAZLGP010000297.1:0-19898 GCA_964558905.1 uncultured Thermoanaerobaculia bacterium
CGCGGGAGCACGCCGAGCACTTCTGACCCTGGAAGCCGAACGCGGATGCCACGACGGCGGACGCTGCGTCGTCCAGGTTCGCGACCTCGCGGTCGACGATGATCGCGTCCTTGCCCCCCATCTCCGCCACGACGCGCTTGATCCACATCTGTCCGTCGCGCGCCTTCGCCGCCTCGGCGTTGATGTGCAGTCCCACCTCCATCGATCCGGTGAAGGAGATGAAGCGGATGCGCGGATGCTGGACCAGGGGATCGCCGACGTCGCCGCCGCCGCCGCTGACGAAGTTCACCACCCCCGCCGGCATCCCTGCCTCTTCGAGGAGCTCGAAGAAGCGATACGCGATCCACGGCGAGTCCGACGACGGCTTGAGCACGATCGTGTTGCCGGTGACGACGCCCGCCGTGGTCATGCCGGCCATGATCGCGAGCGGGAAGTTCCATGGCGGGATGACCGCGCCGACACCGAGGGGGATGTAGACGAGATCGTTGTCCTCGAGCTCGATCTTGACGATCGGCTGATCCCCGGCGTACCGGTAGGCCTCGCGCGCGTAGAACTCCATGAAGTCGATCGCCTCGGCGGTGTCGGCGTCGGCCTCCGCCCACGTCTTGCCGACCTCGAGGACCATCACCGCGGAAAACTCGTGCTTCCGCTCGCGCATCAGCTTCGCCGCTTTCAGCAGCAGGCCCGCGCGGACGTCGACGGAGGCCCGCTTCCAGCTCTCGAACGCGGTCCGGGCCGCGTCGACGGCGCGCTCGACGTGCTCTTTCGAGCCCTTCTGAAACGTGCCGACGACCTGGTCCTTCTTCGAAGGATTGGTCGATGTGAATGTCTTGAGACCCGTGATGCGCTCGCCGCCGATGACGAGCGGATGCTCGCCGCCGATCTCGCCGATGACTTTGGCGAGGGCAAGCTCCATCGCGGCTTTGTTCTCCGGCGTGGAGAAGTCGGTCAGTGGCTCGTTACGAAATTCCGGAAGAGTGGACATGGTGTTCCTTTCAGGCGTCCAAGTTGCTAGCGTGAGAAGTGCGTGAGGTCGGCAGGGGACAGGGCGCGGGAGAACGTCTCGATCTCCTGCCCCCTGCGCCCTGCCCCCCGCGCCCTCGTGAAGGGATGCGAATCTTATCGAAAACGGGGGTGAGAGCAACCGCCCTCCCGCTCATGCTGCTCGTCCTGTCGTGCGCGCGGATGTTGCCGTGGCGCGACGAGCCGATCAACGAGGAGCTGAACCTCGCCTTCACCCTCGAGAGGAACCTGATTCAGCTGCAATCCGTGCGCATGGACGACCGCGAAGGCCGTTTCATCCTCGGCAGCGCGGCGCCGCGCACGGTCATCGATCCGGGATTTCCCCTGGGGCCGTTCGGCACGCACGTACTGCAGATCGGCCAGCGGAAGACGGTGCGCATCGACCCCACTTCGCTCGACCTTCAAGGGGTCGCCGACGGCATCATCGGCATCGAGCCCTGGGGCAACCGCGCGATCAGCATCGACTATCGCGCCGGCCTGGTGACGGTTCAGAAGGAAGGGATCCACCCGGGATTCATGGAGACCTTCCGCTACCCCGCCGAGCCGATGATCCAGGTGAATGTCAACGGCCGCGACATCGCGGCGATCGTCGACACCACCAGCCCGGACACGCTCGTTCTCCCCGGCAGCGTCCACGGACGCGGCACTGCCAACGTCCGCATCGGCAAAACCGACTTCGGGGCGATCGACGTGCAGTACGCAAACGTGACCCACGCCCGCGTCGGCAACCGGCTGCTGTCCCGCTACCTCGTCACCATCGACTACGGCCGCCGGCTGGTGGGACTGTGGAGGGATCCGCGGATTCCGTTGGAGCCGGACTTCCGCAGCGTCTCCGAGTCTCCGCGTCTTTGAGTCGTCGAGTCGTCGAGACTAGTCTCAAAGTCTCAAAGTCTCAGAGAGCTCGCCGTCGCCCTCTTTGAGACTTTACGACTTTGAGACCTTGCGACTTCATAATGGCGCCATGCGCAGCCTCCTCATCGCCCTGGCATTCGCGACGACCGTGAGCGCGCAGCAGTCCTTCGACCTCACCGGCTTCATCGCCGCGCGCGGCGTGAATGCGACCGGGCCGGCGTCGTGGCTCGAGGGTGGCTTCGGCCGTCTCGAAGCGGGCGGCGATCGCGACGACTTCACCGCCCTCGCCCACCTGGGCATCGACTGGAATCCGACGAGCTGGCTCGGCCTGCACGCGAGCGGCGTCGCCCGGCGCGATCCGGAGGAATTCGGCGGCGACGCGATGGGGCTCGTCGAGGCGTATATGGACGTTCGCAAGGAAATCGCGTTCGACGAGATCCGGCTGCGCGGCGGCTTCTTCTTCCTTCCGACGTCGAAGGAGAACAAAGACGACAACTGGGCCTCGCCCTACACGATCCACTTCTCCGCGCTGAACACCTGGATCGGCCAGGAGGTGCGGCCGCTGGGACTCGATCTCCAGTACCGCCACACGACCGACGGCGGCCATACGATCACCGGCGGAGCGACCGCGTTCCGCGCGAATGACACGATGGGGACCCTGCTCGCCTGGCGTGGCTGGTCCGTGGGAGATCGCCTCTCTACGTACGGCGAGGTCCTCCCCCTCCCTCCCCTCGGCTCGCTCGAATTTCCCGACGGCCCGTTCTGGCGCCAGCGCGACGACGGCACGACGCCCTTCACCGAAGACCTCGACGGTCGCACCGGCTACTCCGCGCGCCTCCGCTACGGCATCCCTCACCGCGGCAACATCCAGTACACGTACCTCGACAACGCCGGCGACCGCGCGCTTTATCCGCCGGAATCGGAGAGCGGCGAGTATTCGTGGGAGACGCGCTTCCACCTCCTGGGAATGGAGATCGGCAATCCCGACGACTTCGTCGTCGCCGCGGAGTACATGGTCGGCGAGACCTACATGGGCCTCACGCAGTTCCCGAACTTCGTCGAGGCCGGATTCTCCGCGGCCTATCTCCTCGTGAGCGAGAAGCGCGGCCGCAACCGCTGGACCGCCCGCTACGAGCTCTTCGCGACCGAGGAAGAGGATGAGACGCCGCTGGGCGAAGACAGCGACGAAAGCGGCAGGTCGTGGACCCTGACGTGGATGGTTGACATCACGCCCGCGATCCGGGGCGCAGTCGAGTTTACCCAGATCAGCGGCAACCGCGAGGCGGCGCAGCAGTACGGCTTCGATCCTTCGACGACGGGGCGGAGCGTCACCCTGGAAGTCCGGTATCGGTTCTGAGATCCACGTCCAGCGCCGCGTCCTCGAAGAGCACGACTCGCGCGCCGTGCCTTTCGATCACGGCTCGCGCGCCACGGTCTCCGCGCAGGGCAAGCAGCTCCGGGACGAATTCCGGCCCGAAGATCGCGGGCACGCCGGCGATCGCCGCGTAGCCCGTGGCCACGATCGGCGCGTCGATGGCGATGAGTGCGCGGAGATGATCGGCGGTGACGAGCGGTTGATCGCACAGCGTGATCAGGAGGCGCACGTCCTTTCCGGCGAGCGCGACGCCGGTGCGGATCGACGACGCCATCCCCTCTTCCGCGTCGGGGTTGTTCTCGCGGGTCACGATCACGACGTCATCCGCGACCTCGCGCGCGACACGTGTGGCGCGAGAGAGCAGCGTCTCGCCCTCGAAAACCACGGATTGCTTCGGACGTCCAAGGCGGCGCGAAAAACCCGCCGCCAGGACGATCGCAACTACACGTGGCATGGTGTCGACAGGGGCGCAGTCAGCGGCGTGTGAATGGGCACGTCGAGCTCGCGCAGGGCCCGGCCGGAGCGCGCGTTCAGCACGGCGTGGATCTCCGCGACGATCGACAGAGCGATCTCCTCCGGCGTTTCGGCGCCGAGGTCGAGACCGATCGGACTGAAGATGCGGTCATCGCGCGACGCCTGCAGCTCGCCGAGCAACTCGTCGCCGCGCGTGCGCGGGCCGAGGAGGCCGATGTACGCGATGCGGGATGCGAGTAGCGTGCGCAGGATCTCGACGTCGCGGGGGTAGTTGTGCGTCATCACCACGGCCGCGTCGTAGTCGCCGAGGTCGATCGGATCGCGGGTCGTCACGACGTCCGCGCGCCAGCCGATCTGCCGCGCGAGATCCACCACCGGCGCGACGTCCGGGCCGCCGCCGAAGACGACCATCGCCCGCTGCGGACGGATGATCTCGACGAGAGCGTCGCCGTCCGGCAGCGTCGTCGTCCACTCGACCGGCTCGCGGCCCTTCCAGCGAAAATCGAGCAGCCGCGGCGGGTGCGTCGCGTCGAACGGCTCGATCAGCAGGTCGAGCACGCCCCGACAGCCGAGGCCGAGGCCGAACACCAGATCGTCCTCGCGCGTCGAGTCGTACGTGACGATGCGCGGCTGCATGTCCGCGAGCCACGGCTTGATGCGCTCGGCGAGATCGCGCTCGAGACAGCCGCCGCTGATCGCGCCGGTCGCGCGGCCTTCTTCCGAGATCACCGCGCGCGCGCCCGCGCGGCGATACGTCGAACCGCTCGTACGGATCACCGTTACGACGATCCCGCGCGGCGTGGCGCGGATGGCTTCGATGACTCTGTCGATCTCGTGCATGGTATCGACAAAGTACCTATCGCTCATGAAGCTCTTCTCGCGACTGGGGAGGTGTCCACCCCAGGTCGAGGCCATCGCGGAGACGTGCGAGGGCTCGCCGGCGTGCACGGTCGAAGGCTTTGCGCTCGCGCACGAGCAATTCCAGCCGCTCCGTCAGCAGGGCACTGACCGACCGACCCTCCTCGGCCGCAATGACCCGGGCCTCCCGGAGGAGATCCGCATCGAGCTTCAGCGTGACATTCGTCTTCATACGACCTTCCGTGCAGCACGACGTTACGTGCTCGCGACGCCACCGTCAACAGCGCGACGGCAGGCCGTGATTCTTGCAATGCGTTTCCCGCTTTTCGCACTCGTCGCCGCAGCCGCATGCGGACAGGCACCGGACATAACGGCACCTCGCGCTGGCGCTCCTTCTGGATTCGACCTTCTCGTCCGCGGTGGCCACGTCATCGACGGTACGGGCGCCCCGCGCAAACGAGCCGACCTCGGCATCCGCGGCGATCGCGTCATCGCCATCGGCGATCTCGCCGGCGCGCGCGCAACGACCACCCTCCACGCGAGCGGCCGGATCGTCGCCCCCGGCTTCATCGACCTCCTCGGCAACTCGCAGGCCGCGGTGCTGCTCGATCCGCGGCTCGAGGGGAAGATCCGCCAGGGCGTGACGACCGAGGTCACGGGCGAGGGGCATTCCCCCGGCCCGCAGAACGAGACCATGCTCGCGGAGATGGAGCGCACGAAGCCGACAGGCTGGCCGAAAGTCACCTGGACGACCCTTGGCGGGTTCATGTCAGAGGTGGAGAAGAAGGGAAGCGCGCTGAATTTCGCGTTCTACGTCGGCGCCGCCAACCCGCGCGAAATGGTCCTCGGCCACGCCGATCGCGCGCCGTCGCCGGACGAGCTGCGCCGGATGGAGGCGATCACGCGCCAGGCGATGGAGGAAGGCGCCGCCGGTCTGTCGAGCGCGCTCATCTACCCGCCGGGACGCTTCGCAACGACGGAAGAGCTCATCGCTCTCGCGCGCGTCGGCGGCTCGTACTGGACGCACCTCCGCAACGAGAGCGGCAACATCGACGCCGCGATCGACGAAGCCATCCGCATGGGGCGCGAGGCGAACGTGCCCGTGAACATCTTCCATCTGAAGATCGGAGGCGCGGCCAACTGGGGGCGCATGCCGGCCATCGTGAAGAAGATCGAAGCGGCGCGGAAAAGCGGCGTCGACATCGCGGCGAACATCTACCCCTTCACCGCGTCCTCGACCGACCTCACCTCCATCGTCTCGGCATGGGCGCTCGAAGGCGGCTATCCCGCATTCCTCGCGCGGTTGAAAGACCCCGCGCTGCGCAAGCGCATCGCGGGCGAGATCCGCGCGAGGCCGGAGATCGTCGTCCGCGGCAACCCTTCGCGCACGCTCGGCGAAATCGCGAAGGAGATGAACGTCGATCCCGCGGAGGCCACATTGCGCCTCTTCGAGCGCGCGCCGCAGAAGTCTCCGCTGGCGATCTTCCATTCATTCAGCGAGGAGGACATGAAAACCGCGCTCGTGCAGCCATGGGTGGCGTTCGGATCCGATTCCGGCGCGGTCGTGGAGGCGATGAAAGTGTACGGCGGCCATCCGCGCGCGTACGCGACGTTCACCCGCGTCCTCGCGCAGTACGTCCGCGAGGAGAAGCTGCTCACGCTCGAGGAGGCCGTGCGGAAGATGACCTCCCTCGCCGCGTCCCGCGCGGGATTCAGCGACCGCGGCGTCCTGCGCGAAGGGATGAAGGCCGACGTCGTCGTCTTCGATCCCGCCCGCGTGCAGGATCGCTCGACGTACGCCGACCCGCATCACTTCTCCGAGGGCGTGTCCCACGTGATCGTCAACGGGACCCCCGTGCTGGGCGACGGGAAGATGACCGGTGCGTTGCCGGGCCGCGTGCTCAGGCGGGAAGCGACCGCGGGATCGCGAAGGTCGACGACCCGGCCATGAGGTTGGCGCGCAGGCTCTCAGGAGCCGGCGCGCGACAGAAACCGGTGTCATCCTGAGCGGGTGCCAGCGGAACGCTGACCCGAAGGGAAGAAACTCGGGCATGCTGCCGAGTGGCGTCGTTGTGCTGCCAAAGCCATCGACGTGGAGCCCTTTCACCACAGAGACACAGCGCGGCAGAGCCGCAACCAAAGCCGCCGTAGGCGGCGGTAGCGAGTAGCACCCGGCTTCAGCCGGGTGTTCTTCGCGCAACGAAAATGAGCCCGCGTAGCGGGCGGCAGGAACCCGCCGACGGGACCTGTCGCCCGCTACGCGGGCTGACCACCCCGCTTCATTCACCCGGCTGAAGCCGGGTGCTATTTCCTACCGCCGCCTACGGCGGCTGAATCTTCGCGTGGCGCGAAGAAACTTCAGGTAAGTAGTACGGAGACACAGAGAGCACAGAGGGGGACGGAGTTGGAGATACGGCGGCGGATGCGGCTCATGGACCCTCGCTCGACGCTCGGGGTGACAGCGTGAGAATGCCGGCTACACGCGCACGTGAATGCGGGCGCGATCGAGCGCCCAGAGAATCGCGTACCACACCAGTACGAACGCGAGCGCCCAGAGAAACGAAGCAAGCCGCGGCTCGAAGTACGGCTTGAACAGCGTCCGGTAGCTGAGCGCCTGCAGCGACACGCCGTCCACTTTGATGATCCCGAGGAGGCGCGCCACCATCCCCGAGCCGACGAAGGCGATGAGCGGGTTCACGCCGAAGACGGCGAACGGCTTCGCCGGCAGCCACATCATCCAGATCGCCAGGATCAGACACGCCCATCCCGCGGTGAAGACGACGTACGAGCTCGTCCACAGATTCTTGTTGATCGGAAACAGCAGTCCCCACGCGAATCCCACCACGACCCCAGCCAGACCGGCGATCGCCAGCCACCGCAGGTTCTTCTCCTTCACCGCGCGTGCGGCGAGCACGCCGAGGAGCGCCGTCGCCACGGCGGGGATCGTCGACAGCGGCCCCTCCGGGTCCCACGTCTTCGCCTGCTTCCACAGATGCGCCTCGGGGATCAGCGCGCGATCGACCTGAGCGGCGATCGTCACCTGCGGCGGCTCCAGCGGCCCGCGCGTCAGCACGCCCCAGTAGCCGAGGAGGATCGCGATCGCGATGAGCGCGATCGTGCGTCGCGAGCAACGCCACGCGATCAGCGCCGCGATGATGTAGACGATCCCGATGCGCTGCAGCACCCCCATCCACCGCAGCGATGCGAAGTCGAAATACGGGAAGAGGTTCAGCAGCAGCCCGCCCGCGATGATGTTCACTCCCCGTCGCAGAATCCCCCGCGGCTCCTTGCGCGACATCTCGGTCGTGATGCCGACGATGAAGAGAAAGAAAGGAAAGATGAGATCCGTCGGCGTCCACCCGTGCCACTCCGCATGCGCCAGCGGCCACCAGATCGCGGCCCACGTGCCGGGGTTGTTGACGAGGAGCATCGCCGCGACGGTGAATCCGCGGAATCCGTCGAGCGCGGCGATGCGAGTGAGGGGAGGCACGGGGCGTACTGTAGCAAGTGGCCTATGCGCGCGGTCGCCCTGGAGTGCAGGGCCGGCTTGGACACTCCAGTTGCCGGTAACTGAAACCATGGCGTTCGCGGCGCTCGCGCGAGAGAATGGATGGTTTCGAGCCCATCACGTGAGTCCCACCATCCATCGGGAAGGCCCTTACCGGTTCTCCTTCTTTGCGAATGAAGGCATCGAACCTCCTCACGTCCATGTCACCCGCGATCGGGCCGTGGCGAAGTTCTGGCTGGCGCCCTCGGTCTCGCTCGCTTCCGGGGTAGGATTCCCAGCAGCCGAGTTGCGGCGCATTCAAACGATCTGTGAGCAGCACCGACAACAGTTCATGGAGGCTTGGAATGAGTTTTTCGGTGAGTGAGGAGAACTCCCCCGCCCCCGTCGCCGTCGAGGTTACGGACTCCGAGGTGATCGTCCGGCTCGCCGATGGACGGACGATCTCCACTCCATTGGTCTGGTATCCGACCCTGCTCGTGGGAGCTCCCGACCAGCGCCAGAATGTCGTGTTGACGTCGGTTGGCATCCACTGGCCGGACCTCGATGAGGACCTCAGCGTCGCCGGCATGTTGGCGGGGGTGAAGCCAACGTACCGTTGGCTCCAACAGGAAAAGCGGGACGAGCGCGCTCCGCGTGTCGACGTGATTCACGACCGCTGAGCACCGGATGGCGCTGACCGGCGCACAATGGATGCGGTGACGCGCTGGCGCGGGCGCCTAGAGCGGCCGCCTTCGCGGCCGCGACTTTGCGGGACGCATTCTTTCGCCGGGCAGAGCCCGGGGCTGAGTTGGGGAGCGCGCCTCCGCGCACAACGGAGGAGCGCGCTCACGCGATCAAGGACCGGTACACCTTCAGATGCCGCAGCGCCGCTTGCTTCTCCCCTCGCCTCTCGTAGATGCCGGCGAGATTGTAATGGGCGTCGGCGTTCCGCGGGTCGAGCGCGAGCGCGTCGCGGTAGGTCTTCAGCGCGTCGTCCATGCGGCCGAGGTCTTCGAGGGCGACAGCATCGCCTGCAAATCAGCCTCGCGAACGCCGCCTCCTCCAGGCGGCGTTCGGACGCACGATAGCCGGCTTTTACCAGAACGGCTGCTTCTTCAGTGCCTTTCGATAGTCGGCCAGATACGCCGCGAGGATCTCCAGCTTCCGCGAGATCCAGTCACCGCCGAACTTGTGGTCCTTCTTGCTTCCCGCCATCCCTCCCGAGGTTACCTCGGAATGGATCGGGCGGGTGCATCTCTACTCTTGGTGGAGGCCGGGTTGATCGCCTCAAGCTCGGCGAAACTTCGGCTGGGGCGGCCAAGGCTTCGCGACCTTGGACGATCCTCAATGAGGAATCCCTGCCGCGATCGCCGGATACATTCGCGCCCTCAGGACGAGCCGCGACCAACTCCGAGTATCCTGTCAGGGATTCCATCGATTGGGTACTACAGGCGAGTCATCGTCAAAGACAAACGCTACGCTATGCCGTGCGCGCGTAACCGCGACATGAAGCCTCTCCCTCGCCTTCGTCACGTGATTGAGCTTACCAGTTTGCAGATACTTCTTGATCGGTGTAGTAGGGACGATCAGCACACGGTCGAACTGGAGCCCCTTCGCCGATCCGAAGTTCAACGCCTCGTACCCATATGTCTTCGCGGTCTTGGCGTGTCGCAGAACCTGGGGCCTATAGTATTGGATGTAATTCGCCACCGCGTTCTCAGCCACAAGGAACACTCCATCATGGTCAGTCGTGCCATTCCGCAAGGACGTCATCGCGGGCACTCCAGGCCAGAGCGCATTGGAGAACTCGCAGATCCCACTACTGCATCGATGAGTGACGCTCATGTGCTCGTCGAGTGAGCACAATCCGCTCTTCTCCCATTGCTTCGCCAGTTTAACGACATTGACGCCAAGATACTGCGAATTCTTCTGCGACGGATTGGTGCTGTAGATATGCTGCCTCGGGTCCCCAACGAGAGTGACACGAACGCCCGATTGCAAAAGTGTCTCAATCACTTCAAGATCCCATCCGGCCAAGTCTTGAAACTCGTCGATGAACACATCCATGTACATTTGCCCGAGTCGCGCGGTTACTGCCTTAGACGACTTTCTCTCGCATTCGACCACGAACTTCGCGATCTTGTCGGAATAAATCAACTCACCATTCGCAAAGTAGTGACGTCTGGTATCTGCCTCTAGCACACGCCGCGCCGATTGCTCGTTCACAAACAGTAACGACTCAATCCGTTTCTCGGCGTACTTCGACCGCTGGTACGGCCGCGCACATTCCCGCAGCAGGAACCCGAACCACG
Source organism: uncultured Thermoanaerobaculia bacterium (assembly GCA_964558905.1). Taxonomy (GTDB): domain Bacteria; phylum Acidobacteriota; class Thermoanaerobaculia; order Gp7-AA8; family Gp7-AA8; genus QHVT01. Next base: position 10,382 of record CAZLGP010000297.1, read on the forward strand.
TCATTACATTCACATGCGTCGGAATCCCCGAGTTCCGTTCGCCGAACCGCTTGCCGATCTCTCGCGCGTTGTTGTTCGTGTACGTGACCATAGCGATACGGCGGTCACGATCGGCAAGTGCTTCGGTGACAAGTCTCGTCGTCTTGCCCGATCCTGCACACGCGATGATGACCCGATTCTCACTCGATGGCATTCGTGATGTATCCTGGAGAAGTCCACGCCTTGGTAGTCTCAAACATCTTGAGAGCGCAATCGGTCTTGTTTCCATTCATGTACGTCAGCAAGGCTGTATCGTCCGTGTAGGACTTCCCGAAAATGTCATTCAGCGCATTCCGAGAGTTCGCCTTCAACAGTTGCGGTTCGAGCGTTTGGCAACTTTCGTCGTCGTCGTAGTACACCTTAATCTTCGCGTGCTCTCCATCCAGGTAGTCTGCGTACTTCTCCCGTAACCCCGCCACGTCCCCGTCATTGTCCGTCACCACGCGAACATCCGATCGCAGTCAGCCGGATCAGTGCGGCGAGCTGGTCGCGGGTACCGACCGACAAGGCATCGAGGACCTCGTCGCCGGTCGCGGTCGCGGTCAATGCCTCGAGGGCCTCAGCCTTGAGTGTCGCGTCCAGCCGCAGGCCTCGATAGCGGCCGGCGGTGAGCTCCTCGAACCTCGCGGTGACGGGGCCGGCCAGGGCCCGTCCCAAATGAGCGCCTTCGTCGTTTTCGGCTTCGCGGAGGGTGTCGCGAAGGAGCTTCCAGGCGTCCGCATCCACTTCCAGCTCGCGCTCGCGCGTCTCCGCTGCCACACGCGCCTCCTCGATCCTCTCCACTTCTTCGCGCAGGGCCGCGCCACCCACTTTGGAGAGCGCTCCCTCTTTCATGTTGAGCTCTTCCTTCGCCCGGTCGTGCTCCCGGATTGCCAGCTGGAGCTTGCTCCTGGCGGACTCCACGTCAACCTCGGTGGCCGGCGGTTCGATCGGAAACGCAGTCAGCTCGGCTTCTCGCTCCTGGACGAGAAGAATGGCGGCATTGCGATCCAGCTTTTCGACCTGCATGCGGACTTCGTGCAACGCTCCTCTGCGAGCGCTGCAATCGACACGCAATGTGTCAAGGGCGGCGACTGCACGGTCGCGGCTTTCCTTCGCGGTCCGGTGAGCTTTCTGAGCATGAAGGAGCGCGGCCTGAGTCTTCTGACCTTTGCTGCCCCCCTCCGCTGCAAGCGCCTCAATACGCGACGCCGACTCGGACTGCTCCTTTTCCATGGAGTGGAGCTGTTCGACTGTCTCTGCCTGGAGACCGTCCAGGTCCGTCGACTGGAACACCGCCAGCCTCGCGTCTCGTTGCGTCTCCAATTCCGCCCCTCGTTTCTGCGCTTCGGAAAGCTGGTACTCGGCCATCGTCACTTTCTGCTCGGACGCCGCCACCTCGCCCTGCAAGGCGCGATGCTCTTGCGCCAATGCCTGGTGCAGGAGCTCCGCCTTCGATTCAGGCGGACTACCTAACGTTCTGTAGTGTTCATGGAGGACTTGAATGTCGTGAGTGCCGATTGCGAGTTTTCGCGTCTCGACCTCGGCGGGGACAACTGCTCCCGCTCCCGCCTTTCCCTCGTAGATCTTCGCCTGCTCCTGAAGGGCTTGCGCTTCTGTCCGAAGGCGTTCGGCGGTTCTTTTCTGTTCGGTGACCGCCATCTGATCCCGCTTCAGGCCCGCCAGAAGGTCTTCGACCTCCGTCCTGGTCTTCACTTTCGCTCTACTGAGAACAGGGAGGGCTTCATCCCGCCACCGAATACGAAGCGCTTCGACCACCATTCTTTTCTCGGCGCTACCAGCAGTGATGTCGACTTCGAGCAGATCGGCAATGGCCAGCCTCACCGTGCGCTCCGCCTCGAACGTGCGATCGGCGGAGATCTCGACATCCTCCGAGGGCTCCTGGTCGACGGCCGCGCGGATCGCCACCGCTGCTGATGGCCGGACTGCCACCGTGATTCCTCCCCCGAGGGCAGCCTCGGCCTTCTCCAGATCGCGTTCGAGCCGTAGCAGCGCCTTCAGCTGTTCCGCGCTGGGGAGGCTCTCGGACACTTTGGCAAGCTTCAACTCAGTCTTGACTGCCTTTCTCTCGAGTGCGGTAGCCTCAGTGTCCTTCTTGTCTGCCTCATTCCTTGCGCTGCGTGCGGCGTCCCTGGCCTTGGTCGCTTCCTCGATTGCAGAGACCGAACTACGCCAACGAACAAAGGCAACGATCGCTCTTGCGACTTCGAGCTCGATGCCGGCAGCCTGAACCTTCTCGCGTGCGTACTCGCGGGCCCTCACCGCTTGCGCCAGGGTGGCCTTGGCGGAGCTGACTGCGTTCTGCGCATGCTTGGCGTCGTCGCGTGCTTTGATCGCGGCGACGATCTCCCTTTTCTTGCCGCCCAGTGTGAGTAGCCCTGCCGCCAGCTCGGAGACCCGTTCGGCTAGCTGTGCTCGTCGTAGCTCTCGTTCACGCTCCGAGACCTCGCTGGTCGCAGCCCGGTGCGCCTCTTCCGCTGCGCGCACAGCGGCTTCAGCCTTTTCACATACTGTGCCGGCGGAGGCCGCAACGGCCTCCTGCTTCTTGACATCCTCTTCCAGCGCTACCAGCTCAGCTGTCAACGCGTTGAGCCGTTTGATCTCCGCGTCGATGCCAACCAGAGCAGCCTTTGCTTCAGCGATACGATTCTCGACTTCCATTCGAGCCGCAGAGTTCTTGAATCGATTTTCGACAACCGCAAGATTTGCGTTCGCCTCATCGATCCGAACGAGGGCGAGTGAGCGCGCCTGTCGAAGGTCGTTCACTTCCTTCTCGATTGCGGAGGAGTCCTCCAGCCGATGCGCTAGTGCTCCCAGCTCAGCATTGAGCGCCTTCACCTTTTCATCGGCTTCTTTGAACCGAGAGGACTGTCCGCGCTTGCGCCTCCCAGTCTCCGTGAAGAAGAGATCTACCTCGCGCTGCGAGATACCCAGCACTTCCTTGAACAATGGATCCTGGGCGAGTGTAGACAATGCTTTCGTCAGGCGCAGTTTTCCTGAATCATCAAGATCATCTGAAATGCTGCGCTGGAGAATGTCATCCACATTGGTCTGGCTCGCAAGTAGCGCATTCGCGAGAAAGCTGGTCGGAGTACCGCGAGGTCCGGTCTTCCCACCTGGTGCCGGAATCCCCCAGCCAAGGATCGCGCGAAGCTTCTCTTCGACCTGTCGTGCTTTGCAGTCCTGGGTGAAGGTGATGGAGTCTTTTGAATGCAGTAGTTCGGCGGACGAGGGCGACGAGGTCCCGAAGGTCTTCTTCACCCTCCAGAGCTGACCATCGGGATCGACGATGGTCAGCTCAACATGCGGGCTGTCAGGACCGAACCATGAGGTGTAGTTCTGCGCCTCCGCGGAGCCGGGCGGCACGAGGAGTGCGGCGCGAATGGCGGTTGCGATCGTGGACTTACCGAGGTCATTCGGACCGTATAGGATGTTCAGGCCCGGAGCAAAATCAATCTCAGCCCGCTTGATGATCTTGAATGCGTCGACCAGCAGTTTCGTCAAGCGCACTACGATGCCTTCCTCTTGGAGGATCGATAGAGATGAAAGAGAGCCCGCTCGGCAACGAGACGCTGAGCTGGATCCTCTGCCGCGACCTTCAGACGAGTGACCGCAGATTTTAAGACCTCCGGAAGCTCCTCGCAGTACTGGTCGACGGTTGCCGTTTCGAGCTCGAGGCCTTGACGGTCCAGCTCGAGCACACCGACTTTGGCATGTCGCGCGGATGTTCCCTGAAGGTCTTCAAGCAGGATCTCCGCCTCGTCATAGTCAGGCGCGGAGACCTTCATGTTGACGCGAAGCCGCAGCACGCGGTCGTCGAGGTCCGATCGGCGGACGAGCGCCCGAAGGTCTTCGAGCGTCGTGATGTTTCGCTCTTCCCAGGTCCAGCGTGCAACGCGCTCCTGCCGGACCGTTGCCACGCGTTGTCGATTGATGAAGACGACAGCAACACTACCCGGGTCCTTCTCGTCGAACGCTGTGGCTTCTGGCGCTCCGGGATAGATCGTGGGAGGGTACTCTCGGTTCGGTGGGATGAAGCGAAATCCGTGTGTGTCGCCGATCGCGAGGTAGTCGAGCCCACGAAGGAGGACAGCGTCGGAGTTGATCGGGAAGTTGGTCTGCCAATCTTTCGCGTCGAATGTGCTGCCGTGGACCATGCCGATACGAATGCGTTCATCGCCGGTGGTACGAGTCGGGATGGACTCCGTGGGATCGCGCTGACCAGCGCTCGACATGCACGGGACGGCATACAGGACCGCGCCGTTGGAGAAGGTGTACTCGAAATCCTCGCGGTCCACGACGTGAACCCATTCCGGCGGTCTAATCAGAGCCGGAATCCTCTCGGCCGAATTCCGCGCATCCGCTACTGCGGCCAGGACGAGTGGGTGACTCAGATGGAGAGAGGCGTGCTCCTTCGACGGTCCGAGCGCAGCAGTGATGCCGCCGGCCAGCTCTGGCGGCAACAGCGGCGAAGCCGAAACGTGAAGGAGGTCCTCGCCTGCAACCGTTTCCCGACTATAGGGAATCGCCACAGCATCCAGGTAGCTGGTCACGACCGATTCCAGATCTCGATCCAACTCGGCGAGCGCACCCAGGGTGCCTTCCTTATGACCACGAAAAACCCTCTGAAGGCCTTCCTCGAACCGCGTCTCAATGAGACTAGCCGTCCGCGAGTGAGCTTCCTCGAAGCGCTTCCGCTCCTCAGTGACTTTGTCTCGAAGAGCTTCGAGCTCCGCCGTGACTTCATCGAGCGTCCGTGCGCGATCGTAGATGCGACGAAGCTCGGACTCAAAGTCAGTGCCGAGAACGCTGACGAGGACTTCGCCACTCAGGTTTCCTGATGCACGATGAAGGATCTGATCAGAGGCGTCGAGCACCGTTCCGAACAACTCGAGCTTCTGGCTCAGGATGTCGAACGTAAGTGCCTGTGCCAGGTTGTCCTTCGCCAGGAAATTGATGACAGTCACGTCGTGCTGCTGGCCGTAACGGTGACATCTGCCGATCCGCTGTTCGATGCGCTGCGGATTCCATGGAAGGTCATAGTTGACGACGGTGTCGCAGAACTGAAGGTTCAGCCCCTTCGCGCCGGCCTCGGTGGAGATGAATACTCGCGTGCGCGTCTTGAATTCATGCACGAGTGCAAGCCGCGTCGCGATGTCCCGATTGACCTTCACCCCCTCGCCCTGGGGGACCTCCCCGATCCAGCGAGCAAGCGCCTGCTGGGCCCGCGGAGAGTCATTGGTTCCGGAGAAGAGGGTGATCTCGTCTTCGGTGATCAGGCGACTTTCGACCAGTCGATCGCGCAAGTAGCTCTGGGTGGCGCGTGACTCCGTAAAAATGACGAGCTTTCCTGCGCCGTGGGAGCCGCCGCTCCTTTCGGTGACGAAGCGAAGGGACCGAAGCAGAGCCCGGAACTTGCTGTCGTCCGCTCCCAGCTTTTCTGCGCGTTCGATGAAGTCTTCAACGCGCTTGAGCTCCGCGCTCACTGCTTCGGTGTTGCGCGTGGCGTTGCCGTCATCGTCCGGGGTCGATTGCGCGTCCGGAGATTTGCCGCCGTCATCCTCGAGATCGGCGAGAAGACTCTGGCTGTCTTGGTCGTCCGTTTGCGGCGTCTCCGTCCCTCCGAGCATTCGCTGAAGCCTCGTCGCGACACGCTCCAGGCTGGACGCGAGCGCGCGGGTGGACGATGCCATGCGGCGGTGGAATCCGAGGAGAAGCAGCTGCCGCTGCCGACCCTGAAACGCGAGGATGCCAGGTTCGAGCAGGTATCTCGTCACATCGTCGTACAGCAGCTTCTCGGCGGGGCTCATCGTGTATTCGAAGAGCCGCGCCTCACGACGCACGAACGGCTTCTCGAGAAAGTCCTGTGCCTCGCGGCGGAGTGTTCGCTGCAGGACCACGCGAAGGCGGTTGCGCAGATCTTCTTCCTGACCTTCGGCGAGATGACGGTCGTCGACTCCGCAAAAGACTTCGCGAAATGTCGTCAGATCGCCGAGCAGCGTGCCAAGCGGGTCGACATACTGCACGAGTCCCCAGAGCTCCACGAGATTGTTCTGCATCGGAGTTGCCGTGAGCAGAAGCACCGGTGTGCGGCTGGCCATCAGCAGTTCGCGAAGGCGTCCGGCGGTCTGAGCCTCGGGCGCGTCCTCTTTGTATTCACCAAACTTGTCGAACCGCTTGTAGATGCCAGCGAAGACCTCGTGGGCCTCATCAATCACGCAGAGGTCAAACGCATCCGAGAGGAGAATTGCGTCGCGTCCCTTCACGCTGCCCGCGGCTTCCCGACCGATAAGGAACACGCCCTCCCCGTCGAACCCGCCAATGCGCGGCTCTGCTTCGACAGCATCGATGTTGAAGAGCTGGTAAAGCTCCTGGCGCCATTGCCCGAGGAGGGGCTTTGGGGTGATGAGCAGAACGCGACGCGCTCCTTCAGCGATGAGCTGGGCGATGACGAGTCCTGCTTCGATGGTCTTTCCGAGACCTACTTCGTCGGCGAGGATGCAACCACCCTCACGGAGACGGCCGAGAGCAAAGATCACCGCGTTGATCTGATGAGGGTTGGCATCCACCTTTGCGGCGCGCTGGGGCGCGGAGTAGCGACGTCGCTCGTCGGAGCGGCGAAGCCGCACGAGGTCCTCCGCTTGGTACCGGCGCTGCGCCCGGTGGAGGACGACTGACCGTTCCTCACTCATGGCTGGTTGAAGCTAGCATGATGGAGGGCCACGGTTGATGAATGAGTTGCAGCTGACGAAGCCGGAACCGAGCGGCGCCATCTTCGCCCCGACTTTGCTGGTTCCCGCGCTGGCCCCGGCTCTTCAGGCGGTGAACAGAGGTGCGCACGCCCGTCAGCCGCGGCTCTGCCGCGTATGCGAAACGGTCGAATGCGTGCGATCCGGATGTCTCGCGCGATGCCGAAGCGCTCTCACGAAGATCTGAGATGGGCGCTTGGGCGCGGGGCGCAAAGCCGGGAAGAAGGCGGTCCTGCGAGCTGCAGCATCAGACGCGTCTCCGGACACGAATCCTCCTCGTGTGCAAACGTTGACGGAAGAACTGCGAAGCACCCTCCGAATGCTGCATCCCTGCCGCGCGAGATCATCGGCGACTTGCTGAACTAAAGAACCAGGAGACTCGCTCTCCGCGTGCTGTTCCTTCGTGTGTCCAACAGGTGTCCGCCTTCCTCACCGCGACGGCGAAGCCGCGGAAGGCGTCGAGGGCGACGATGCGAGTGGGGGTGGCGGGTTGGCGGTTGGCGGAAAACACGACCTACTGTAGCAAGGCGCCGTGTGGTGCCACCGTCTCGGCGGCCGTTACAGACCAGCGAGCCGCAACGCATGGTCGATGACCGCGTCCGAGAGCCACATTCCCGACTCGCGAAGATCGAGCAACATTCGTCGCGGATCAGCGATCTTCCCACGGCGATAAGCCGCGACGACCACGCCGACTGTACCGATCACCGGCAAACCGAACGCACGCGCACACTTCCTGCCGGCGAGATCATCCAGGACAGGCGCTGCATCAGCCAGTTGCAGGCATGTGGCAATGACTGCCGACTCCCCCGGCCCGAGATCCCACTCGATGATCTCCGTTGGCAGGCGGACGGCCGGCGCACGTTCGATCCACAGGGTCTCGACCACCGCGCGAGCCCCACGGTCAAGGGGCGCGGGCGCGGTGACTTCATCGAGGACAGACGGAGGAACGAGAACCCGGCCAGCACCGATGGCTCTGAGAAGATCGAGCTGTCCAGCGTTCGACAGGAAAATGAGCGGCGAGGCGTTGACCACCAGAGTGTCAGGCATCGCGGAGCTCACGCGCCAGATCCTCCTCATCCACGACGAAGACGTCCACGCGGCGGCGCGCCAGCTCAGCGAGAAATTCCGAGCGGGTCAGCCCCGCGAACTCCGCGGCTCGCTCCATGGAAATTGCACTTTGCTGATACCAATGGATCGACGCCGCGACCCTCACCTCGCGTCCCAGCTCGTGGGGCGCCTTCCGCAGCGCCGCGAGCAGACTATCGGGAAACGTCACTTCCACGCTGGTCATCGGATTCTCCTGCTCCGAGTGGGAGTGTACGCCACCGAACGTCAACGCGAGTCGGACGTTCCCAACGCTCAGCCCAGCGCCGTCACGAAGGGATGAACTCCGCAAGTGTCACAACGTGTCTACCTCCTCTGCATCTCGGCCGGCATCGCGACGCTGCAGAACGCGGCCGAGGGGTGACGGTCCATTCGCGAAGGGGCTGCCCGTCGAGGGACATGGAAATGGTGATCTGTGGAGTGCGGCAACGCAGTTGCTGGTAGGGGTCGCGTGCCGCGCCAGCTGCGGCTGGCGCAATCAAGAGCGGCAACTGGCGTTGCTTGCACTCCACACTACGCGATCAGCGACCGGTACACCTTCAGATGCCGCAGCGCCGCCTGCTTCTCCCCTCGCCTTTCGTAGATGCCGGCGAGGTTGTAATGGGCGTCGGCGTTCCGCGGGTCGAGCGCGAGCGCGTCGCGGTAGGCCTTCAGCGCGTCGTCGATGCGGCCGAGGTCTTCGAGGGCGACGCCGAGGTTGAAGGCAGCGGTCTCGTGTTGGGGGTCGGCTTCGAGGGCCGCGCGGTAGTGCTTTTCCGCCGCGGCGGGTGCGCCTTCTTCGTGGAGCATGCGTCCGAGGTTCACGTGCGCGTCGGCCAGATCGGGGGCGGCCTGGATCGCGCGCTCGTAGGCGTCCTTCGCTTCCTTCGGCGACGTCATCTCCAGCTCGCACGCGAGCTGATACCAGTCCTCGCCGGACAGCTCGTTCGAGCGTTTGCGCGCGTCCGCCGCGACGCGCATCAGCACAGGCGTGGCCTTTTCCGCGATGTCCGCGACGGAGAAATCGAAGAGCGACTGGCCCGACTCCGGGTTCCACACCGCGTCGCCGTCGCGGACGATCACGCGCTCGCCGTCGGCGGTGATGCGGACGCCGGAGAGCGTGTGCCCGTCGGGCAGTTGCTCGCGCAGGAGCTCGAGCACGCGCTTGACTTTCCGGTCCGGGATCTTCGCCGCGCCGAGCTCACCGGCGGTACGGAGGATGATCAGGTCGTGAAACCCGAAACGCAGCTCGCCGCGCGCGCCCCGCTCCGGCTCGAGAAATCCCTTCGTAGCGTACGCGCGTATCCGGGACGGCGAGAGCCCCAGCATCGCCGAGACCTCGCGAAGGGAGTAGGACATACCGCGCTTGATTCTAGCGCCTGTTTTCCCGAAAGCCCCGAGCGAAGTCGAGGGGCCAAGTTAGCGTTAGCAGCAACGCTGCGCGATCCGACAGGCGTCCGCACGTGCAGTATCGATCTGCACACGCGCCGTTGGTGCTAAGTACAGCGCCCCGGAAGTTGGTGTCGGGTATTTGCGAGCGCCGATCGGCCAGATGCGAGGCGCCGCGACGAGGCGATGCGGGGACATCGTGGAGGAGCGGCAACGAAGCAGATGGCCGGTCGCCGCCGCAAAGACCGGACACCAAC
>CAZLGP010000298.1:0-5334 GCA_964558905.1 uncultured Thermoanaerobaculia bacterium
CGGTTGGCGGTTGGCGGTAGACCCGCCGCGGCCGCTGTTGACAGTTGACCGTCGGCAGTCGACAGGACGCCACCGCCCGCCCGTGGCCACCCGCCACCAGTCGACTGCAGACGGTCAACTGTCAACTACCTCGGACCGCCAACCGCCAACCGCCAACCGCCAACCATGACGTACACCGGCCCCGATCCCGCGAAGATCCGCACCATGTTCGCCGCCATCTCGCGGCGTTACGACCGGGCGAATACCGTGCTGTCCGGCGGGATCCATCATCTCTGGCGGCGCAGGGCCGTTCGATGCGCGGATGTGAAGGCGGGCGATCGCGTGCTCGACTGCGCGACCGGCACGGGCGATCTCGCAATTGCTTTTCGAAAGGTCGTCGGAGACTCCGGACACGTCGCCGGTACGGACTTCGTTCCCGAGATGCTCCAGCTTGCACGCGTGAAAGCGGCGAACGTCGAATGGGACGTCGCCGACGTGACGCAGCTCCCGTTCCACGACGGCAGCTTCGACGTGGCCAGCATCTCGTTCGGTATCCGCAACGTGAACGACCCGGGCAAGGGCATCGCCGAGATGACTCGCGTGGTGCGCACCGGAGGGCGCGTGATCGTGCTCGAGTTCGGGCAGCCACGCGGACGCGGCTTCGGCGCGTTGTACAACTGGTACTCGCGCCACATCCTCCCCCGCCTCGGCGGCGCCGTGACCGGCGACGCGGACGCCTACCGCTACCTCCAGACCTCGTCGGGCCGCTTCCCTTCCGGCGACGACTTCGTCGCGCTGATGCGCGACTCCGCCGACTTTGCCACGATCGACTTCGTCCCTCTGACGCTCGGCATCGCGTACCTTTATCGAGGTGTGAAGCGATGAGAGGGCAGAGCGCAGAGGGCAGAGGGCAGACGAAGGCGAAGGGTGGCGGGTCTGCGTTCCGCCCTCTGCCCTCTGCCCTCCGGCAGGGCGGGTGGGCGGTCCTCAAGTTCGGAGGCGTCGCAGTCGGGAGTGCGGAAGCGCTGCTCCTGGCCGTGAATCACGTGAAGCGCTCCGCGCCGCGCGTGGCGGCGGTCGTATCCGCCGCGAATGGCATCACGGACCTCCTGCTCGAAGCGGGACAGGCAGCATTGCGCGGCGACCGCGCGACGTTCATCAGCAACGCCGAGCGGTTCGAGACGCGGTACGGCGAGCTGATCGCGGCGGTCATTCACAAGAGATCCGTCGCCGAGGAGTTGCGGGCGCTCATTTCCGCTGCCTCGCACGAGATGCGCTCCATGTGCGAGAGCATTGCCGTCCTCCGCGAATTCACGCAGCGCGCGCAGGACGCGCTCGTCACGCGCGGCGAGCGCATGCTCGCGCGGATCTTCACCGCCGCGCTGAACGAGCAGGGCATCGACGCGACCTACGTCGAGGCCACCGACGTCATCCTCACCGAGCGTCGCCTCGGCAGCCTCTGGCCGAACTTCACTCGCTGCGAGCGCGCCGCGAAGAAGTACGTTCTGCCGATCCTCGAGGAGGGACGCGCGGTGGTCATGCCCGGCTTCCTCGGCAGTGGCCCGGACGGCGAGATCGTCACGCTCGGCCGCGGCGGAACGGACTTCTCCGCCGCAATCCTGGCGCGGATCATCGGCGCCGACAGCGTCACGCTGTTCAAGGAGGTCGACGGCCTCATGACCGCCGATCCGAAGAGCGTTCCCTCCGCGCGCCTGCTCGGCGAGCTGCACTACCGCGAGGCCGCCGAGCTCGCGTTCTACGGCGCAAAGGTGCTCCATCCCCGGACGATGATTCCGCTCGTCGACCGGAAGATCCCGCTGTTCGTAAAGAACACCTTCCGCGACGGCAGCGGCGGCACGCGCATCGCGGACGACGTGAAGCCCGGCGCGTACCCGGTCAAGGCGCTCACCGCGATCCATCGCCAGTCGCTCATCTCCATCGAAGGCTCGGGCATGATCGGCGTCCCCGGCGTGGCCGGGCGGGCCTTCACCGCGCTTTCGAATGCCGGGCACTCGGTCTCGATGATCAGCCAGGCCTCGAGCGAGTCGAGCATCTGTTTCGTGGTCCCGGAAGCCGAGTCGCTGCATGCGACGAAGGCACTCGAAGAGGCGTTCCTGCTCGAGCGCAAGGCGAAGCTGATCGACCGCATCCGCGCCGAGAAATCGATCGCGATGATCGCCGTCGTCGGCCTCGGCATGCGCGGGCGTCCCGGCATCGCCGCACGCACGTTCTCCGCGCTCAGCGGCGCACGCGTGAACGTCGTTGCCATCGCCCAAGGCTCCTCGGAGCTGAACATCACCATCGCCGTCGCCGAGGAAGACGCGACCCGCGCGCTCCAAGCGCTGCACAGCGAGTATCAGCTCGACAAGATCCATCCGCTCGCCGACACGACCGGCCGCGAGTCGAAGCTGACGCTCCTCGGCTTCGGTCAGATCGGCCGTGAGCTCGCCGCGCAGCTCACCGCGCAGGAGAAGCACCTCCGCCAGGAGCTCGGCCTCGACATCGCCATCGTCGGCGTGGCCGACCGCTCCGGCATCCGAGTGCTGGAGCACGGATTCAGCACCGCCGCGCTGCAGAAGCTGGCGAAGCAGAAGAAGGCAGGCGGACGCCTCTTCGCGAGCGACTCGCTGCTCTCGATCGCCGATCTGCAGAAGGCGATGGAGCAGGAGCTGTGGCTCCTCCCCTCGCACCGGCCGATCCTCGTGGACCTGACCTCCGAAGAGACGGCGCCCCTCATTCAGAAGGCGCTGGAGAACGGATTCCACATCGTCCTCGCGAACAAGAAGCCGCTCGCCGTGTCGCAGATCCAGTTCGACGAGCTGATCGCGACGGCCCGCCAGCACGGGCTCGCGCTGCGCTACGAGGCGACGGCCGGCGCCGGGCTGCCGGTCCTCGACACGCTGGCGAAACTGCAGGAGGCCGGCGATCGCGTGGAGACGATCCTGGGCGCCTTCAGCGGCACGCTCGGCTTCATCATGAGCGCGATCGAGGAAGGGACCCGCTTCAGCGACGCGGTGCGCGAAGCGTGGAAGCGGGGCTTCACCGAGCCCGATCCGCGCGACGATCTTTCCGGCACCGACGTCGCGCGCAAGGCGCTGATCCTCGCGCGGACCCTCGGACGGCGGCTCGAGCTGAGCGACATCGCCCTGCAATCGCTCTTCACCCCGGCAGTCGACGACGCCGATCCCGCCCGCTTCGTCGACAAGCTGACAGCGCTCGACGGAGAGTTCGCGGAGCGCGTCGCGCGCGCGAAACGCGACGGCAAGGTGCTCCGCTACGTCGCGAAGATCGCCAGGAAAATCAGCGTCGGTATCGAAGCCGTGGACCAGGCGTCGCCAATCGGTCGCCTGAAAGGCACCGCGAACACGATCGTGATCCAGTCGAAGCGCTACCACGACAATCCGCTCGTGGTGACCGGACCCGGAGCGGGCGCCGCCGTCACCGCCGCGGGCGTGCTGAACGATATCGTGGCCATCACGATGCACGAGCGGAGAAAGGTTGCCCGTGACCCGTTGTCCGTGACCCGTGGGAGCTCGCGGTGAGATCACGGGCAACGGGTCACGGGCAACGGGCAACCGCCTTCGCCCCCGGCAGCATCGGCAACGTCGGCCCCGGCTTCGACGTCCTCGGCCTCGCGGTCGACGGCATCGGCGACACGGTCACGGTCGAGCTGACGAAAGGCTCGGCGAAGATCGCGGACATCACCGGACGCGATGCGGAGCTCGTCCCGCGCGACCCGGACCGCAACTGCGCCTCAATCGCCGCGCACGCGCACCTCCGGCCGTTCGGATACCGCGCGATCATCACCATCGACAAGGGACTCGCACTCGCCGGCGGAATGGGCGGAAGCGCGGCGTCGAGCGTCGCCGGCGCATATGCCGCCGCGCTCGCCCTCGGGCAGTCTCCGGTGCTGCACGATGTCATCGCCGCCGCGCTGGAAGGAGAGTCCGCGGTCGCGGGACGCCACCTCGACAACATCGCCCCGAGCGTCGTCGGAGGGCTCGCGCTGTCGCGGAGTCTCGATCCGATCGACGTCGTGAAGCTGCCCGTCGGCGCCGACTGGTGGATTGCGCTGGTGACGCCGCGCGCGCGGATTCAGACGAAGGACGCGCGCGCCTTGCTGCCTGATGCCAGCCCGCGCGCGGAGTGGGTCCAGCAGATGGCCAACACGACCGCGCTCGCACACGCGTTCGCCGTCGCGGATGGAGAGCTCCTCCGTCGAGCGATGGACGATCGTTACGCCGAGCCGCGCCGCGCGCCGCTCATCCCGAAATTCGACGGCGTCAAGCGCGCCGCGCTCGAAGCGGGCGCGTTCGGCTGCTCCATCAGCGGCTCCGGCCCGACGCTCTTCGCCGTGACACCGGATGAAGCCACCGCGCGCGCATGCGCGGCGGCGATGGAAGCAGCGTTCGGCGAGGTGGCGGGGACACACGTCGGCGCGATCGCGAAAGAGGGCGTGCGACGGGCCGGTCGGCAGGATGAAGGATGAAGGATGAAGGAGGCGTCATCGTGAGCTGCCGATCGCGCGCTGCGCAGCGACTGAGCGAAATGCCAATCCCTGTCATCCCGAGCGTAGGCGAGGGACCTAGTGTCGTGTCCAGGTTGAAACCGTGGGTTCTTTGCGTCGCCGGCGGGCCGTCTGCTGCGCCGCCGCTCCTTGACGATGTCCCGCATCGCCTTGCGTCGCGGCGGCTTGCATCCAACCCACCGGCGCTCGCAAACAACCCACGGTTTCAACCTGGACACGGCACTAGGTGGGCGGGGCGCGAAGAACATGCCTCGCGCTCCACCCGCCCAGGTCCCTCGCTCGACGCTCGGGATGACATGCCTTCGGAAGCTTCATCCTTCATCCTTCAGCCTTCATCCCCGGAGAGGCGCGCATGAGCGAGTGGCTCGAATGCATCCACTGCGCGCGCCGCTACGATGAGCTCGAGGTTCGCTACGTCTGCGACGCCTGCGGCGGACTGCTGAGCGTCGAGCGTGACACGTTCCTCGACCGGAACTCCTTCGACGACCGCCGCTCGTCGTGGGCGCCGATCGATCAGAGCGGCGTGTGGCGTTTTCGCGAGGCGGTCTTGAACCTCGACCGCGTCGTCACGCATCCCGAGGGTGCGACGTGGCTCTACGAGCGCGAGGGCCTGTTCTTCAAGCATGAGGGTGAGAACCCGACCGGCTCGTTCAAGGACCGCGGCATGACCGTGGCTGTGACGCAGGCCGTGCGCGTGAAAGCGACGGCGGTCGCCTGCGCGTCGACCGGGAACACCAGCGCTTCGCTGGCGGCGTACGCCGGGCAAGCGAAGCTGCCCGCGATCGTGTTCGTTCCCGCGGGAAAGGTCGCCAGCGGCAAGCTCGCCC
>CAZLGP010000299.1:0-33619 GCA_964558905.1 uncultured Thermoanaerobaculia bacterium
ATGCTTTCGTCGCGAAATCGCCGTGCGACTCGCATCCAGGCCACTCTCGGCTGTCTCGCGACGAAGGGCTGTGAGAAATGCGGGCTAGCGGGAATCGGCATCTCGGCGCGGGAGCTCGACGGATCGAGTTTCCCGCCGTGACACGACACTCGTGTCCGCAACGGAGTTGAAGGCGCTGGACGCCGCCGGATTGTCCGGCTTTTTTTGAGCGCCACTAAGTCACTCATAGGATACGGTCTGACGGCGCCCTGCTGGGAGGGACAGATCCAGCCATGAACACAATGACGATGTACGAGACGATCAAAGTGCAGTTCCAGGAGTCGATCTGCTTCCTGCAGATCGACCGTCCCGAGGCGAACAACACGATCAACAGCCAGCTCGTGGCGGAGTGCAATGACGTGTTGTCGCTCTGCGAGGAATCCGCGACCGTCGTCGTATTGAGCGGATCGCCGGAGGTGTTCTGCTACGGAGCCGACTTCAAAGCCATGGCGTCGAAGGGCCCAGAGCAGGACGACGGTCCGGAGCCGCTGTATGACCTCTGGCTGCGTTTCGCGACCGGTCCCTACGTGACGATCTCGCACGTGCGCGGCAAGGCGAATGCCGGTGGCATCGGCTTCGTCGCCGCGAGCGACATCGTGCTCGCCGACGAGACCGCGCAGTTCAGCCTGTCCGAGCTGCTGTTCGGGCTGTACCCGGCCTGCGTGCTGCCGTTCCTGATCCGGCGCATCGGATTCCAGAAGGCGCATCGCCTCACGCTCATGACCCAGCCGATCGCGGCGAAGCAGGCGTGCGAGTGGGGACTCGTCGACGCATTCGAGCCCCAGAGCGACGCCCTGTTGCGCCGTCATCTGCAGCGGCTGCGGCGGCTGTCGAAGACGGCGATCCGCCGCTACAAGAGCTACATGGAGCGCATCAACGTGCCGCTGCACGACCTGAAAGCAACGGCCATCGCCGGGAATCGGGAAGTCTTCACCGATCCCGCGAATCTGCAGGCCATCACCCGCTACGTCGAGCAGGGCCTGTTTCCCTGGGAGAGCGCGTGATGACCGAGACGGTATTCATGTTCTCCGGCCAGGGGTCGCAGTACTTCCAGATGGGGAAGGCACTGTACGACGGCAACGACACGTTCCGTGGATGGATGCAGCGGCTGGACGACCGGGCCCGGGCGGCCTCGGGCGCATCCGTGGTCGAGGCGCTCTACTCGGACGCGAGTCGCAAGTCGGATCCTTTCGATCGCACGCTGCTGACGCATCCGGCGATCTTCATGGTCGAGTATTCGCTCGCGCAATGCCTGATCGAGGCCGGCGTCGTGCCCGGCATGGTTCTGGGCGTGAGCGTCGGCTCGTTCGCCGCCGCGGCGGTAGCGGGTTTCATCGACGCGGAGGACGCATTGACGGCGGTCATCCGGCAGGCGATGGCCCTGGAGGAGTCGTCCGCACGCGGAGGAATGATCGCCATCCTCGCCGATCCGGCCCTTTTCTTCGAGGACTTTCTCGGCAGCCGGAGCGAGCTCGCGGCAGTCAACTTCGCCTCGCACTTCGTCGTCTCCGCCAAACAGACCGAGCTCGCGACCATCGAGGCCGCTCTGAAGGAGCGCAATGTCCCCTTTCAGCGCCTGCCGGTCCTGTTCCCGTTTCACTCGCGGTGGATGGACGAGGCGAAGGCGCCGTTCGCGGCGTTCATGGAGTCGATCCCCTGCCGGGAAGGGCGCCTGCCGATGGCGTGCGCCGATCGAACGGAGGTCCTCTCCGCGGTATCGGGAGGATATTTCTGGGACGTCGTACGGAACCCGATCCGCTTCCGCGAGACGGCGGCGCGACTGGAGCAGCAGGGTGCGCGCCGCTATGTCGACGTCGGTCCCGCCGGGACGCTCGCGACGTTTCTGAAGTACCTGCTGCCGCGGACCACGAATTCGAAGGTACACTCGATCCTGACGCCGTTCGGCCTCGACCAGAAGAACCTGACGGCGCTGCTCGAGTCCGTCCGCAATTGAATGCGAGTCTTGTGCATCTGGGGCTTGCCTCGTACGAGTACTTCCAACTGCAGGGGATTTAGATGATCGCTTTTGTTTTTCCCGGTCAGGGCTCACAGAAACGCGGCATGGGACAGGGTCTCTTCGACGAGGTCCGCGAGTATGCAATCGTCGAGAAGGACGTCGACGCGATTCTCGGCTATTCGATGCGCAGGCTCTGTCTCGAAGATCCGGACAATCGTCTGAAGGAGACGCAGTACACCCAGCCGAGTCTCTACGTCGTCAATGCCCTGCACTACTACAAGGCCGTGAGCGAGGGCGCGCGTCCCTCCTGGCTCGCCGGACACAGCCTCGGCGAATACAACGCCCTCCTTGCCGCCGGCGCGTTCGATTTCCTCACCGGCCTCCGGCTCGTGCAGAAGCGCGGCGAGTTGATGTCGCAGGCGAAGAACGGCGGCATGGGCGCGGTGATCGGTCTCGATTCCGCCACGGTCGCCAGGGTGATCCGCGACAACGGCCTTTCCGCGCTCGACGTGGCGAACTTCAACACGCCGTCGCAGACCGTGGTCTCCGGTCCGGTCGACGACGTCAAGCGCGCCGCGCCCGCCTTCGAGAAAGCCGGCGCGCAGATGTACGTCCCACTGCAGGTCAGCGCCGCGTTCCACTCGCGCTACATGGCCGATGCGGCGAAGGCATTCGCCGACTTCCTGGCGCCGATGTCGTTCTCCGCTCCGCGCATTCCGGTCGTCGCCAATGCCACCGCGCAACCCTATCCGACCGACAATGCGTCGGAGTCGGTCAAGTCGCTGCTGGCGAGGCAGATCACCGACTCGGTCCAGTGGGTGCAGAGCGTCCGCTTCCTGATCGACCGTGGGGTGACGCAGTTCAGCGAGTTGGGGCCGGGCAACGTGCTCACCCGGATGGTGCAGCAGATCCAGAAGTAGAGAGTCACGACGGACCGTCGCGAATGCCGCTCCGGCATCTCGCCAAGAGTCGGTCGCTGCCCAGCTCCCGTGCGAGGCCTCTCGCAAGGTGAAAGCGGGCCCGCCGCGTCTGAACTTCCCCTTCAACCACCATTTTCTTTCACGACCACATTCACCAGGTCCCGGCGCCAGCCGGCGGCCGCGTGCTTTCCGAGCACTGCCAATCCAAGCCAGGCGGCCAACAACCATGATCGACCACGAACTGCTGCAGGATCTGACCGAGTCCTACCTGAAATCCCTCATCTCCGACGCGTCCGGAGAACTGCATCACGAGTTCGATTCGTTCGCGCCGTTCGGAGAGTTGGGGATCAATTCGTTCCAGGTCTTGAAGATCATCAAGTTGTTGGAAGTCGATTTCGGGACCCTTCCAAAGAGCCTGCTCTTCGAGAATTTCAACATCCACGATCTGGCCAAGTACTTCGTCGGGAAATACGAGCAGATGCTCTCCGCGAAGTTCGCCGCCTACGTCGCCGCGCCCGCCGCGGTCGTGGAAGAACCGGAGTCGCGGGCGGAAAAGAGCGTCGAGCCCCGAGCCGTCGCCGTTGCGGAAGCGGAGCCGATCCGCATCCTGGAAAAGGACGCCCTCGCGCATCCGGAACTGAAGGACCTCGTGCGGACGCTGTTCCTCCAATACGGCTCGGAAGGCTGCATCTCGCGGGGAACGAGAAAGATCGCCCCGAACCTCTTCATCGGCAGCGCGCGGCGCGGGTGTTTCAATTACAGCCGGCGCAAAGACCTCATCCTCGTCTATGGCTATGCGGGCCCGCTCGAACATCTGCCCGAGCTCGCCGCGGAGATGCACCGCCATTGCGCCGCGAGAGGATTGCAGCTCAACCTCATGGGCGGCGACGAAGCGCCTGTGATCGGCGGCACGCCGTTCTCCGCGACGCCGTTCGGCGTCATGCAGCGCATCCGCAATCTCCGGGAATTCAAGCTCGACGGCGGCCCGATGCGCCGTCTGCGCTATCAGGTCTCGAAGTTCGAGAAGCACGGGCGATGCAGAACGGAAGAGTACCGGCCCGGTTCGAATCCGGAGACCGATGAGCAGATCGCCGTCATCATCGATCGCTGGTGTGAGTCGCGGACGACCGTCAATCCTCTGATCCACGACGTCAAGGCGGAAATCCTGGCCGGGACGCTTCCGTCCGAGCACCGCCTTTTCCTGACGTATCTCGGGGACGTCCTGCAGAACGCCATCCTGATCACCCGGATGTCGGCCGAGGATCCCGGCTATCTGATGGATCTCGAGTTCTATCTCCCGGACATGCCCCTGGGCGGTTTGGAATTCGCGATCGTGCAGATCATCGAGGTCCTCGTCCGGGAAGGCTGCGATGTCCTCAGCCTCGGCGGCACCTACGGCGTGAAGCTCGAGAACTGCCCGAACGCCGACCCCGGCGTCGACGAGGTCCTGGACGATCTGCGCGCGCAGAACATCTTCAATGACGAGGGCAATCTCCAATTCAAGAACAAGTTCCGGCCGGACAACCGGCCAATTTTCCTCTCCCGGCCGGTCGGGAGCGGCAATCCCGACAACGTCGTCGACATCATCATGATGATCGCGGACCCGTTGAAGATGCAGACGTCCGACGCGGAGAACTTCAACGACCCGGCTCCTCAGGCCCCGCGACTGGTCGTGGCGCCCCCGGTCGTGCTTCGCGACGTCGTCCCTCCCGAGGGAGATCACCGCTCCCTGAGCCTGGCGGACGCGGGCTTCAATCCCCTCAATGTGCCGCACGAGCACGTCGACTTCGATCTGAAGACCGATTCCTGGGCGAAGCTGCACATGCCGGCCATCGATGCGCGGATGAAGGATTTGCACGCCAGGCTTCAGCAGCCGACGGCCATCGACGAAGCGGTCCGGGTGGTATTTCCGTTCGCACACTGCGTCCTGACCGCGTCGGGGCACGCGGCGGAGAACCTCTTCTTCAAAGCGTGGCCGAAGAGAGGGCTCGTGCTTCAGAACGTGCTGTTCCCCAGCACGATCTTCCATGAGATCGACAAGGGCTTTGACAACAAGGAGCTGCCAACGCCGTCGGTTTTCGATCCGAGCTCGAACGATCCCTACAAAGGCAACCTGGACCTGGAGGTGCTGCGGAAACAGCTGGCCCAGGATCCGGGGGCGATTGCATTCGTCTGCATCGAGGTCGGCAACAATGCCGCCGGCGGCGCACCCGTCGCGCTTTCGCATCTGCGTGACGTGAGGGCCCTGCTCGCCGGGCACTCGATTCCGCTCGTCCTCGACGGCACGCGGGTCATGGAGAACGCGCAGCTTCTGATCGAGCGCGACGCGGGGTGCGCAGGCAAGAGCATCTGGTCGGTCGTGCGCGAGATCTTCTCGTACGCCGATGCCGTGATCGGCAGCCTGACGAAGGACTTCTGCGTCGACAAGGGCGGCATCATCGCCACGAACGACGCAGCGCTGTATCACCGGCTGCAGGAGCTGGTCCACGAGGAGGGCTCGGGCGTCGATCTGATCGACAAGAAGAGGATCGCGCTTTCGCTGCAGGATCGCAGGCACATCGAAACGAAAGTGCTGCGGCGGATGGAAGGCGTCCGCGCGATCTGGAGCGCCTTGCACGAGCGCGGCGTTCCGGTCGTGCAGCCCGTGGGCGGGCACTGCGTGCTGATCGACGTCAAACAGATACCGGAGCTCCAGGGCCTCTCCGATCCGGTCGCGTCTTTCGTGGCCTGGCTGTATCTCGGCACGGGCATTCGCGCCTCCGCGCACAGCGTTGGGATGCAGAAGCGGACCAGCATCAACGATCTGGTGCGTCTGGCGATCCCGGTCGGTCTCAAGCGCGAGCAGATCGACGAGATCATCGAGCGGCTCGTGCGCGCATTCGACGAGAAGGCCGAGATCCCGGAGCTCGTGAAGGACGGCCACACGCCAGGGCCGCTGGGCCACTACCGGCTCTCGCGTCCCATGGCCGCCGCCGTGGCACCGGAGATGCTGCCGGCACCGGCGCCGGCTCCCGTTGCCCGCGAGATCGTCGCGACGGCGTCGAAGAGCGTGGCGTGTGAGATCGTCGCGACCGCGTCGAGCACCGAGGACGACATCGTCGCGGGCACAAACCCGCGCCGCACCCAGGACGTCGCCATCGTCGGCATGGCCGGTCGCTATCCAAAAGCGAAGAACGTCCGCGAGCTGTGGGCGAATCTCGTCGCCGGCCGCGACTGCATCGAGGACATTCCGGCGGAGCGGTACGAGCGGCGTCTGCGGCACGAGCGGATCGAGAAATACCGCGGCGGCTTCATCGACGACGTCGACAAGTTCGACTCGCTGTTCTTCAACATTTCTCCGCGCGAGGCGGAGATGCTCGATCCGCAGGAGCGTCTGTTCCTCGAGGTGGCGTGGGAGGCGATCGAGGACGCGGGCTACTACCCCGAGATCCTGGCGCAGGCGGGCGGGGCGCGGAACATCGGCGTCTACGTCGGGGCGGTGTGGGCGATGTACCAGGTCGTCGGTGTCGACGAGAAGCACGCCGGCAACAAAGTCGCGCCGAACTCCTTCCTCTGGAGCATCGCCAACCGCGTGTCGTACTGGATGAATCTATCCGGCCCCAGCCTGACGGTCGACACGGCCTGCTCCTCGAGCCTCACCGCTCTCTATCTGGCCTGCGAGGCGCTCCATACCGGCGAATGCTCCGCCGCGATCGTCGGTGGCGTGAATCTGGACATCCATCAGGCCAAGCTCGACATCAATCTCGTCGGTGGCGCGCTGTCGCCGGACGGCCTCTGCCGCACGTTCGGCAAAGGCGCAAACGGTTATGTCGCGGGTGAAGGCATCGGCGCGCTTCTTCTGAAGCCCCTCGATCGGGCCGAGAAGGACGGCGACCACATCTACGGCGTCATCCGGAGCGCCGCCGTCAATCACGGCGGCCGCACGAGCGGATACTTCGTTCCCAATCCCGCCGCGCAGGGCAATGTCATTCTGTCGGCGCTGCGGCGCGCGGACGTCGCGCCGGAAACGATCGGCTACATCGAGGCGCATGGAACCGGCACGGAGCTCGGCGATCCGCTCGAGATCGCGGGTCTCGGCAACGCGTTCAGCGGCGCGAGCGTCCCCAATCAGACCTGCGCGATCGGCTCGATCAAGACGAACATCGGCCACCTCGAAGCCGCGGCGGGCGTCGTCAGCGTCACGAAGGTCCTGCTGCAGATGCAGCATCGCCAGCTCGTGCCGTCGCTCCATTCTTCCGAAACCAACGAGCACATCGACTTCGAGCACTCGCCGTTCTACGTCGTCCAGAAGGCGGAGGAGTGGAGGGCGAAAGAAGTCGGCGGCGCGCGGCAGCCGCTACGCGCGGGCATCAGCTCGTTCGGCGCCGGCGGCGCGAACGCGCACGTGATCCTCGAGAGCTACGAGTCCGTCGAGCGCGCGAAAGCAGAGCCCGCGTCGGAGCGGATCTTCCCGCTCTCCGCGCGGAACGAGGATCAACTGCGCGAGATGGCGACCCGTCTGGCGAATTTCCTCCGCCAGAACCGCGTCGATCTCCACGACGCCGCGTTCACGCTGCAGCACGGACGGAAGTCGTTCGAGCATCGCCTGGCGATCGTCGCGAAGACGCAGGACGACCTTCTCGAGAAGCTGACCTCCTTCATCGACGGGAAGAAAGCGCAGAACGTCGCCGCCGGTCACGTGAAGCAGGCCGAGGACGTCACGCGCCTGCTCACCCGGCGCGAGAAACAGGAATTCATCCGGATGCTGTCGCAGGGGAAGGATCCGCAGAAGGTTGCCGGATTGTGGGCCGAGGGACTGCTCCCGGACTGGCAGGGATTCCAATTGATCGCGAGCGGCCGGCGCATCTCCCTGCCGACCTATCCCTTCGCCGGCAAGCGCCACTGGATCGCCGCGGATGCCGCGCCGGCGCGCCGCGCATTGCAGCCCGCGGCGGGCGTGCACCCGATGGTCGACATGAACGAGTCGACGTTCGAGCGCCAGCTCTTCAAGAAGACGTTCCACGCGCGCGACTTCTTCATGTACGACCACCTCGTGTCGGAGATCCCGACGCTGCCCGGAGTCGCGTATCTCGAGCTCGCGCGCAAGGCGGGCGAGCTCGCCGCGGGACGGCCGGTGCGGCGCATTCAGAACATCCTCTGGCTCAGCCCGATCGCCCTCGAGAACACAACGTCGAAAGAGGTGTTCATCGAGCTCAAGCCGAGCGGCGAGGCCGTGCAGTTCGAGGTCTTCAGCGAGACGGCGGAAGGGAAGACCCTCCACTCCCAGGGCAAGATCCTGTACACGAACCGCACCGACTCGGAGCCGGATCACATCGATCTCGACGCCGTCCGCGCGCGCTGCGCGAAAGGCATCGACGGGAAGAGCGCCTATCCGCTCTTCAAGTCCGTCGGCCTGCACCTCGGCCCCAGCTTCCAGGTCCTTCAGGAGGTCTTCCGCAGCGACAGTGAAGTCCTCGGCGTCCTGAAGCTGCCCGAGTTTCGCCAGGGCGATCTGGAGAGCCTCGTGCTCCATCCTTCCCTCGTCGACGGCTCTCTCCAGTCGGGCATGGCCGCGCGCATGGGCGACAGCGTTGGCGAGATGCTGGTGCCGTATTCGATCGGCGAAGTCGAGATCCTCCATCCGCTGCAGGCGAACTGCTTCAGCCTTACGACCGAGGCGAAGGACGGGAAGAAGGACTCGCGCGTATTGCGGTCCAACGTGCTGATCGTGGACGAGACCGGGAAGGTCCTCGTGCGCATCCGCGAGTCCACGGGCGTACCGCTCGGCGACGTCCACAAGAAGGACGCCGATGCGGACGGCTTCTCGAAGCTTTACTACGCGTACGAGTGGGAGAAGGCGCCGCTGGCCGCGGAGGAGCTGATCCACGCTCCACAATCGATTCTCCTGTTCGACACCGACGAAACGCTGCGCGATCTTTATGCGTCGCGCACGCCGGCGCAGGTCATCCTGGTGCGGCCGGGCGACGGCTTCAAGGAGATCGACGCACACACGTACGAGATCGATCCGCTGAGCAGGGACGACTTCGCGCGGCTGATCGAGCGGAACCCCTCGGTCACCGACATCTGCTTCGCATGGACGGCGCGTCAGGTCGACTTCCGCGATGAAGGTGTCCTGGCGGAGTCACTGGACCGCGGCGTCGGCTCGTTCCTGCTCCTCTGCCAGTCCGTGATGCAGGCGAAGCTGGAGGGCAAGGTCCAGCTCCTGTATCTCTACTCCGCAACCCCGGGCGCGGCCCAGCCGCACAACGAGGCGGTGAGCGGCTTCGTCAACACGCTGCGCGGCGAGCACCCGAAGCTCCTCTGCAAAGTGCTCGAGGTCCGTCAAGACGAGCTGTTCGATGCGGTGTGGGCGGAGCAGTGCGCGCGCACGCAGGACGCGAACGTCGTCCGTTACCAGTCGCAGGAGCGCGCCGTCAGGAAGATGAAGGTCGTCGAGCTCGGCGAGACCTCATCGATCACCCTCAAAGAGAAAGGCGTCTACGTCATCACCGGCGGTGCCGGTGGCCTCGGACTTCTCTTCGCGCAGCATCTGGCGAAAGAGTACAAGGCGAGGCTCGTCCTCACCGGCCGTTCGAAGTTGTCGCAGGACGATCCGAGGCTCGAGGAGCTGAAGAACGCGGGGGCGGAAGTGCTGTATGTGCGGGCCGACGTCTCCAGCCGGGCAGACGTCGAGAAGCTGCTCCGCAAGGCGAACACCCGTTTCGGAGAAATCCAGGGCGTCATCCATTCCGCCGGCGTGCTACACGACTCGTACGTCCGCAACAAAACGCCGCAGGAGATGCAGGCGGTCTTCGCGCCGAAGGTCCATGGCACGCTGCACCTCGACGAGCTGACGAAGAATGAGGCGCTCGACTTCTTCGTCACGTTCTCCTCGCTCGCGGCCGTGACCGGCAACCCGGGACAGTGTGACTACAGTTTCGCCAACGCGTTCATGGATGCGTTTGCCGCCGCGCGCGAGTCGCTGCGCGCAAACGGGGAACGCTCCGGCACGACCCTGAGCGTCAACTGGTCGCTCTGGGCCGACGGGGGGATGAAGCCCGACGAGCAGACGATCCTGGGCATGAAGAACATCCTCGGCATGCGGCCGCTGAGCACGGCCACGGGCCTCGAGGCATTCGCCCGAGGACTGGCGTCGGGCCGGTCGCAGTTCGCGGTGCTCGAAGGCGTTCCCGCGAAACTGGAGCAGGTGTGGGGTGCGAAAAAGAAAGCGCCGCCGTCCGCTGCACCTGTCGCCACCGATCCGGCGGTTCCGGTCGCCGGTCAGAACGACGACTCTCTCGTCGCGTGGCTGCAGAACGAGCTGACGCAGATCGTGGTGCAGCTCCTGAAGGTCGAGGCGGCCGACGTGGCGGCGGACAAGATCCTGCTCGACCTCGGCTTCGACTCCATTGGCCTCGCGACGTTTGCGAATGCCGTCAACGACAAGTTCCAGCTCGACATCACGCCGATCCTCTTCTTCGACTATCCGTCGCTCGGTGAGATCTCGAAGCATCTCGCGGCGGAGCGGGAGGCGGACCTTCTCCGCGTCTACCGCGGTCCCGCTGCCGCACCTGCGCCGGCTGTGGTCACGGCGGCACGGACGAATGAAGCCGTCACGTTCGAGATCAAGAAGGCGTGGGCTTCGTCCGCGCTCGATCGCAAGGCAGAACCGGCGGCTGCCGCCGCCACCGTGGCTCCGGAGCGCCGTTTCATCGACGACCCGATCGCCATCGTCGGCATGAGCGGCGTCATGCCCCAATCCGATGATCTCGACGAGTTCTGGGACAACCTCGAAAAGGCCAAGGACCTCGTCACCGTCATTCCGCGCGATCGCTGGGACTGGGAGGAGTACTACGGGGACCCGCTCACGGAAGCGAACAAGTCGAGCTCGAAGTGGGGCGGATTCATGCGCGAGGTCGACAAGTTCGACCCGCTGTTCTTCGGCATCTCCCCGCGCGAAGCGCAGATGATGGATCCGCAGCAGCGGATCTTCCTCGAGCAGGTGTGGAAGGCGATCGAGGATTCCGGCCAGAAGGTCTCCGATCTCTCCGGCTCGCGCACCGGCCTGTTCATCGGCGCCGGAACGACGGACTACGCCGGCCTGCTGAGCAGCCGCGGCGTCGCGCTCGACGGCTACACGGCCTCCGGGAACTCGCACTCCATTTCGGCGAATCGCGTTTCGTTCCTGCTCAATCTCCGCGGACCGAGTGCGCCGATCGATACGGCCTGTTCGAGCTCGCTCATTGCATTCCATCGCGCTCTCGAATCGATCCACTCCGGAAGCTGCGACATGGCGATCGTCGGCGGCGTGCAGGTCATGCTGAGCCCGGCCGCGTTCATTTCGTTCAGCTCCGCCGGCATGCTGAGCCCCGACGGGAAGTGCAAGACCTTCGACAAGCGCGCGGACGGCTATGTGCGCGGCGAGGGGTGCGGCGCGGTGTTCCTCAAGCGTCTGTCCCAGGCGGAGCGCGACGGCAATCCCATTTACGCGATCATCCGGTCGACCGCGGAGAATCACGGCGGCCGGGTCACCACCATGACCGCGCCAAACTCGGTCGCGCAGACGGAACTGCTGATCGAGGCATACGACAAGGCGCACATCGATCCGACCACCGTCGGCTACATCGAGTGCCACGGCACGGGCACCGGTCTGGGGGATCCGATCGAGATCCAGGCGCTGACGAAGGCCTTCTCCGAGCTGTACAAAAAGCACGGTAAGCCGGCCCCGCAGTCGCCGCACTGCGGTCTGAGCTCGGTCAAGACGAACATCGGCCACCTCGAGACCGGCGCCGGCATTGCCGGCGTGCTCAAGGCGCTGCTGGCCATCAGGCACCGGAAGATTCCGGCGAACCTGCACCTCCAGGAGATCAATCCCTACATCAATCTCGCCGGGACGCCGTTCTACATCGCCGACAAGCTCACCCAGTGGGACGCGCCGGTCGGCGAGGACGGATCGCCTTTGCCGCGCCGGGCCGGCGTGAGCTCGTTCGGGTTCGGCGGCGCGAATGCGCACGTCGTCCTGGAGGAGTACATCCCGCGCGCGCAGCCGACGCCGGCCGGAGCGAACGAGCCGCAACTGATCGTGCTCTCCGCGAAACATGCCGACCGGCTCGACGCGTACATCGAGTCGCTGCACGCGTATCTCGGAAAACACGACGTCGCGCTGATCGACCTTGCCCATACCCTGCAGGTCGGACGCGATGAGATGCCGGAGCGACTGGCATTGGTGGCGTCGAGCACCGAAGACCTCGAGCGGAAGCTCGCGGCGATTCTCGAGGGCGGCGGCAAATCGCAGGACAGCCATCGCAACAACGTCAGGAAGGCGTCGTCGCCGGACGCCGCCGACGTGCAGGGAGCGATCGAGCGGAAGGAGCTTCCGCGGCTCGCGGAGTTGTGGGTCTCGGGCGCGAAGATCGATTGGCGCCTGCTGTACACCTCGGGTCTGCCGCGGCGGATCTCCGCTCCGACGTATCCGTTCGCGCGCGAGCGCTACTGGATTCCGGAGACGCCGGGAACCGTCAGGGAGCGCCCGTCGCAGGTCGCGACCGGCGCGGCGCAGCTCCATCCTCTGGTTCACAGCAACGTCTCGACGCTCAAGGAGCAGAAGTTCGCGTCGCGCTTCACCGGGAACGAGTTTTTCCTGGCGGACCACAAGATGCGAACCGACGCAGTGCTGCCCGCGGTGGCCTACATCGAAATGGCCGCGGCGGCGGGCGAGCTGTCCGGCGAACGGAAAGTGCTCTTCATCCGCCAGATGGCGTGGCTGGCGCCGATCACGGTCGGCAGCGATGCCCGGGACGTCGAGGTGTCGCTGTCGCCGGGCAAGAACGAGGTCGATTTCGCGGTCCGAACGACGACCGCCGGCGACACGGCGACGCACTGCCGCGGGAAGCTGGCCTACCTGGGCACCGTGTCCGAGCCCCCGACGGTGAATGTCACCGAAATTCTGGCGCGCTGCTCGGAAGAGACGATCGCCGGCTCCGATCTCTATCCGTTCCTCTGCACCTCCGAACTGATCCTCGGCAAGGGTTTCGAGGTCGTGCAAACGCTCCACGCCGGCCGCTCCGAGTGTCTCGCCGTCCTGCAGTTGCCGAATCATCTCGAAAGCGAGGCGGATCGGTTCAGGCTGCATCCGTCGCTGCTCGACGGCGCGCTGCACAGCGCGATTGGCATGGTCCGGAAGCGCAAGCCCGGGATTCCGTGGAGCGTCCCGCACTCCGTGGGCGAGATCCAGATCTTCGGCTCGCTGAAGGATGTTCACTATGCCCATGCGACGTGGGATCTCGACACCGTCAGGGACGAGAAGAGCCTGATCAGAATCCAGATTCAACTGCTGGATCGCGATGGCCGCGTGCTGGTCCGGATGCAGGACTTCGTCGCGAAGCCGTTCGTCGTGCCGGGAACGCTGTCGACCGCCGCGTTGCAGTCGCTGGTCCCGGTCTGGAGTCCGGCGCATCCGGAGATGGCCGTCGTTCCGGAGTCGACGCGCATCCTGCTGCTGGGCGGCGAGCCGGCGCAGCTCGATTGGCTGCGCGAGTCGTATCCCGACGCGCGGAGTCTGCACCTGACGGCGCTGGCGAGCGTCGAGAGCATTGAGGAGGCGCTCCGCGACGGCTCGTTCGATCAGTTGCTCTGGATTGCACCGGATGCCGGTGACCGGCCGATCATCGATCAGCAGGAAGACGGCGTTCTGACCGTTTTCCGCATTGCCAAAGCCCTGCTGCAGTCGGGTCTCGCCAACAGAAAGGTGCAATGGACCTTCGTCACCAGCGGCACACAGCGCGTGACAAAGGGCGATTCGACCCACGCGGCGCACGCGGGAGTGGTCGGTCTCGTCGGCAGTCTGGCGAAAGAGGCTCCCCATTGGGATCTGCGGCTCGTGGACGCCGAGTCGCTGTCATCGATGTCCGCCGCCGAATGCCTGTCGCTGCCGTGGGACAAGCAGGGTAACGCGGTGGCGCGCCGCGGGAGCGACTGGTTCCAGCAGGGACTGGAGCTCATCGCAACGCCGCAGCAGGCGGAGCCGTTCTCTCGGCGGAACGGTGTCTACGTCGTCATCGGCGGCGCGGGCGGCGTGGGAGAGGTGTGGAGCCGCTTCATGATCGAGCACCACCAGGCCAACGTGGTCTGGATCGGCCGGCGCGCATACGACTCCTCCATTGAAGAGAAGATCCTGGCGCTGTCCCGGCTCGGTCCCGCGCCGGTGTACATCTCCGCGGATGCAACGGATGCTGCTGCACTCGAGCAGGCACGGCAGAAGATCCTGGAGACCCATCCCGCGATTCACGGCGTCGTGCATTCGGCAATCGTCCTGCAGGATCAGAGCATCCTGCGCATGGACGAGGGGGCGTTCCGCGCCAGCCTGTCGGCGAAGGTCGACATCAGCGTGAACATGGACCGTGTGTTCGGGGGAGACGAGCTCGATTTCATGCTCTTCTTCTCCTCGATCATTTCGTTCTTCAAGTCGCCCGGACAGTCCAACTATGCGGCCGGCTGCACGTTCAAGGACAGCTTCGCGCAGAAGCTGCAAAGGGAGCGCGCCTACCCGGTCAAGATCATGAACTGGGGCTACTGGGGCAGCGTCGGCGTCGTCGCAGACGAGACGCACAACTTGATCATGGCCCGCCTCGGCATGGGCTCGATCGAGCCGGACGAGGGGATGGCCTCGCTGCAGGCTCTGATCGGCTCGGACATCGATCAGATGGCTCTGATCAAGACCCTCGACGGCGATGCGCCGGTAGGCGTGAATCTGACCGAGGCGATGACGCGGCATCTGGCGAAACAGATGCCGCGGGCGGTCACGCAACTCATTCGAAAGGAGCCCGAGCCAGTGCGCTCGGCGGAGCCGACGATGCAATTGAAAACCGACGCGATTCAGCAGGTCATCATCGAGAAGCTGTCCGAGGTGCTCCAGCTGCATGCCTCGGTCATTCGCGCCGATGCGCCGCTGGCGGACTACGGAGTGGACTCGATCATCGGCGTCAATTTCGTGCGCTCGCTGAACGAAGCGCTGAACATCGAATTGCATCCGACGAAGCTGTTCGAATACAGCACGGCCGAAGAGCTCACGCAATACATTGCGACGCTTTCGCCGGAGCCGGCGCAGCCTGTGGCGGTACCGAGCGTTCCAGCCACTGTGGTGGTGCCGGCGGAGGTCGAGCCGATCCTGCAGCGCCGGTTCGTTGGCGATGACCTGCTCGCCGAGGCGGTGACCGTCGATCGGGAGAGCGGCGCGCGCAATCTGGTCGCGGAGCCGATCGCGATCATCGGAATGAGCGGACGTTTCGCGGAATCGGAGTCGCTCGACGCGTTCTGGCAGCACCTCGCGGATGGGCGCGATCTGGTCGATCCGGTCTCGCGCTGGAGCGCGACCGATTGTGCGCCGCCCGATACGAACGGCCACCCGTATTGCAGCCACGCCAGCTCGATCGAGTCGCTCGATCGATTCGATCCGGCGTTCTTCGGGATCCCTTTCCAGGAAGCGACATACATGGATCCGCAGCAACGCCTCTTCCTCGAAGAGTCGTGGAAGGCGCTCGAAGACGCGGGCTACGCCGGCAAAGGCGTGCACGAGAAGGCATGCGGCGTCTATACAGGCGTCGGGACGTCCAACTACAGCGACCTGTTCGGCGCCGATGCGCCGGCGCAGGCGTGGTGGGGCAACTCCCCGTCCATCGTTGCCGCGCGCATTGCGTATCACCTCAATCTGCAGGGGCCCGCGGTGGCCGTCGACTCCGCCTGCTCGAGCGCTCTGGTGGCGATTCACTTCGCGTGTCAGGGGCTATGGTCGGGCGAGACGGAGATGGCCCTCGCCGGCGGCGTTTACGTGCAGGCGACCTCCGGATTTCATCAGGTCGCAAATCGAGCCGGCATGCTGTCGCCCGACGGGAAGTGCTATAGCTTCGACGCGCGTGCCAACGGCTTCGCGCCCGGCGAGGCGGTCGGCGTGGTGGTGCTCAAGCGCCTGCGCGACGCCCTGCGGGACGGCGATCACATCCACGGCGTCATTGCAGGCAGCGGCATCAATCAGGACGGCAAATCGAACGGTCTGACGGCGCCGAACGGACGTGCACAGGAGCGGCTCGAGCGAGCCGTATACGACCGCTTCGCGATCGATCCGCAGACGATTCAGGTCGTCGAGGCCCATGGAACGGGCACGCTCCTGGGAGACTCGATCGAGCACGGCGCCATCACCCGCGCGTTCCGCGAGAAGACGGACCGGAAGCAGTTCTGCGCGATCGGCTCGGTGAAGACCAACATCGGCCACGCCGGTAATGCGGCCGGCATCGCCAGCGTTCTGAAGCTCCTTCTGTCGCTCGGACACAGGCAGATCGTGCCTTCGCTCCATTTCGAGAACAGCAATCCCGCGATCGACTTCGCATTGAGCCCGTTCTATGTCAATACCTCGTTGAAGGAATGGCGCGTGGAAGGCGATCAGAAACGCCGCGGCGCCGTCAGCTCGTTCGGATTCAGCGGGACCAACGCGCACCTGGTCATCGAAGAGGCGCCGTCGATCGCTCGCACGCCGGATCAGGCACCCGCGTATCTGGTCGTTCTCTCGGCGCGGACGTCCGGACAATTGCGGCAGCAGGCACAGAACCTTCACGCGAAGGTCGAGGGAACCCCCGGTCTGTCGATGAACGACCTGAGCTTCAGCCTGTTCGTCGGCCGGATGCATCTGTCCCATCGCCTCGCGTGCGTCGCCCGCAATCAGGCGGAACTGGTCGAGCTGCTCGAGCAGTGGATCGAAAGCGGCGCGGCGAATCAGGTGTACGCCGGCGAGATTCCGGACGGCCGCGTGCGCGAACAGGCTCCCCGGAAGTACTTCGGCAGCTACTGCATCAGCGAGTGCAAGGCCGCGACGGACGCGGGGCGCTACCTGGAGAATCTCGCCGCGATCGCCGACCTCTATGTGCAGGGATATTCGCTCGACTTCGCGTCGCTCCTTTCCCCCGCCTCCCGCAGGATGCCCCTGCCGACGTACCCGTTTGCCCGCGAGCGGTACTGGGTCGACGAGGTGCGCGTCGCGGCGCCGAAAACCGTGGCGGCGAAGGTCACCGCCGCCGAGCCCGCACAGCGCGTCGAGCCTACCTGGCTCTTCTCGAAAAACGGACATACCCCGCACAACAGCTCGATGAGCGCAGAGGAAAAGATGGAGCTGTTCCTCAAGCAGGAAGCCGCACTGCAGTTGCAGGCGCCGATCGACAGCGTTCCGACGGACAGGAGCCATTTCGACCTCGGCCTGACGTCGCTTGGGATCGCCCATGTCATGCAGAACCTCAATCAGCTCCTCGAGGAGGATCTCTCGCCGAGTGCGCTGTTCGAGCACACCGACATCCAGAGTCTCGCGTCGCATCTCGCACGGACGTACCCGGCCCGGATCGATGCACTGAAGGTCGTGAAGGCTGGCCGTTCGGCGCAGTCCGCCGAACAGCAGTACGTGGAGACCGCCCTGATCCCCCTACGTCCGATCCCCGGGGCCGGTCGCGAGCAGATGCTGGAGCAGGTGCTCTGGACGGACGAGGACGACGCCCTGTTCCAGGACAGCTACCTGAAAGTGACGTTCTGACACGACGCTGACCTCTTCCCATGGAAACCGTCAATGAATTCCTCGACGAACTGGCGCGCAGCGGCGTCAAGCTGTCTGCGCAGGCAGGGCAGTTGAGCTGCTATGCGCAGAAAGGCGCGCTCACGAGCGAGCTCAGGGAAGGGATCGTCCGGTTCAAGCCGGAGCTCATTGCGTTCCTGGAGCACGTCGAGAGAAGCCGGCCGACGGAGTTTCCGCTGTCGGCGGGACAGAAAGGGCTCTACATCCTCCAGAAGCTACACCCGGGAATGAGTGCCTACAACGTGCCGCTCTGCTTCCGGATCAACGCGGACATCGATGCGCGAGTCCTGGCGAAGGCGTGGGATCTCGTCCTGGAGCGATTCCCGATTCTGACGGCGCGGATCATCGAGCGCGACGGGGCTTTGGTTCAGCGGCCCGACGAGCGTTGCAGGACCACGATGCAGCAGCGGACGGTCGATTTCGCGGACGATGAGCAGTTGTTGTCGTTCCTGCAGCACCAGGTCAAGCAGTCGTTCGACCTCAATCGCGGTCCTCTGACGCGCATTTCACTGTTCCGCCAGCCCGGGCAGAAGCCGATTCTCCTCTTCACCGTCCATCACATCGTCTTCGACGGCGCCTCGGCCGTAATCGTTCTGAAGTCGCTCCTCGACTTCTATCAGCAGCTGTGCGCGGGCGAGCCGGTCCGCCCATCGCCGCAGAAGTCGGGCTATGCGGCATTCGTGACCTGGGAGGAGAACATGCTGGCGTCGCCGGAAGGGGCCGCGCACGCACGGTATTGGCAGAAGCAGCTCGACGGCGACCTGCCTCCCGTCGAATTGCCGGCGGATTTCTCCCGGCCGGAATTCGCGAGCTTCGAGGGAAAGACGCTGGTGGAGGATCTTCCGGAAGACCTCTGCCGGTGGGTGCGTAAATTCAGCAAAGCGCATTCGATGCCGCCCTCGGTGATCTTCCTCGCGCTGTTCCAGCTCCTGCTGCATCGCCATACGAATCGGGAAGACGTCGTCGTCGGGATGCCGGTCATGGGGCGCGCCGCGCAACCCTTCGCAATGGAAGTCGGCTACTTCATCAACATGGTACCGCTCCGCGCGCGTTGCGGTGCGCAGGTCAAGCTCACGGACTTCCTGCGCAAGGTGCAGGCGACGATGCTCGATGCGCTCTATCACTCCAGCTATCCGTTTCCGCTGATGGTCGAGTCGGTAACGTCGGGACGGCGCGACAAGAGCCCGATTTTCAAGATCTCGTACGCCTATCAGAACTTCGTCAAGCCGGCCGACTTCATTTCCCTCGTGCAGCAGCAGATGTTTCAGCTCGAGAACGTTCCCGGCGTCTGGCAGGAGGGCGATTTCGACCTCGGTCTCGAGATCTACGAGGGCGAGGGATCGGCGTTCAGTATCCACATCAAGTACAGCCCCGATCTGTATGCATCGGACACGATCCGAGGATTCTTCGAACGCTACCGTGTGCTGTTGCGCGCTGCGAGCGAGAACCAGAGCGCATTCGTGCACGAGCTCCCGGTTCTCACCGAACGGGAAACGCGGGAACTGCTCGTCGCGCTCGACGGCATGCGAGTGGACATCCAGCAGAAATGCGCTCATGACCTGTTCGCCGACCAGGTTGCGCTCCACCCGGAGAAGATCGCCGTCGTCTGCGGCGACGCGCGCCTGACGTATCGGCAGCTTCATGAGAGGAGCGAGGACGTTGCGGTCCATCTGCAGTCGATGGATGTGATCCCGGACCAGGTCGTCGGTCTCTGTATGGAGCCGTCGTTGGACAGGATCGTCGCCATGCTCGGCATCCTGCGGGCCGGCGGGGCGTACCTGCTGCTCGATCCTGCCGATCCGGCAGAGCGCCTTGCATCCATCGTGCGGGACAGCGGCGCCGCGATCGTACTGGCAGACGAAACGCTGCAGGAAAGACTGCCGCGCGACGTGCGCGTCCTCACGCCGGCTCGCATTGCGGAGCGCGTCGGCACGTTGCGGCGACAGGGGGGGCCGGATCATCTGGCGTATGTGGGCTACGTCTCTTCGGCCTCGGGGCCGAAGCGCGTGGAGATCACCCATCGGTCGATCGTCAATCTGGTGTGCTCCTTACAACGCGCGACGGGGATCACGGAGCACGACACGGTCGTTTCCACCGACGTGCTCCTCCCTCTCTGCGCGGGAGCGCGGCTCGTCGTGGCCAGCGAAGATGG
This sequence comes from uncultured Thermoanaerobaculia bacterium, assembly GCA_964558905.1. Taxonomy (GTDB): domain Bacteria; phylum Acidobacteriota; class Thermoanaerobaculia; order Gp7-AA8; family Gp7-AA8; genus QHVT01. The sequence goes on from CAZLGP010000299.1 coordinate 19,656, forward strand.
CCCCCCGCTGCTGATGACGCTGCGAGCTTCCGGAGCGACGATGCTGCAGGCGACCCCGTCGACGTGGCGCGTGCTTCTCGATGCCGGTTGGAACGGCGATCCGAAACTGACGATGTTGTGCGCCGGGGAGCCATTGTCCCGCGATCTCGCGAATCGGCTCCTCGCCACCGGCGGCGCATTGTGGCACCTGTATGGCGACGCCGAGACCGCGACGTGCTCGGCCATCGCTCGGGTGGAGGCGGGCGAGGGCCCGGTGGTTCTGGGTGCACCGATCGACAACACGCAGCTCTCCATCCTCGATCGGCACGGACTTCCCCAGATCCCGGGCGTGCCGGGTGAGCTGCACATTGCAGGCGAGGGTGTCGCCCGCGGCGTTCGCATGCACAACACCGGCGATCTCGCGCGGTGGCGCGATGGCAAGATCGAGCTCCTCGGCCGAAGCGACACGCAGGTCCACCTCCGCGGTGTGCGCATCGAGCTGCGCGAGATCGAGGCGCAGCTTGGGCAGTATCCAGCGATCGAAGAGTGTGCGGTCCTTGCGCTGGGGCAGCGGCTCATCGCGTGTCATCGCGCGGACGCTCCGGTCACGGCCGACGAGCTGCGCGCGCATCTGTCGCGGACGTTGCCGGAGGCGATGCTCCCGGCCGCGTTCGTCAGTCTCACGGCCATTCCCGATCGCGCGGCACTGGCGGACATCGTCCTGAAGCAGCAGCTCGAGTACTGGCAGGGAAAGCTGGCCGGGGCTCCGGCTCCGGATCTCGTGCCGGATCATTCGACGTCGGAGAGGTTCGTCCCGGCGGCGCACGCGTTCGCGCTGGATGCGAAACTGACGGCGCAGTTGAGACGGCTGGCCGAGCGTCGCGGCGGCACCCTGTTCGTGACCTTGCTCGCGGCCTTCAAGGTGCTGCTCCATCGCTACACCGGCCAGCGGGATCTCTGCATCGGGACGGATACGACGCCGCTGCGCAGTCACGTGGACCCGGACGATACGTTCGCCGCGCTGTTGACGCAGATCAACACGACGTGGCTGGAGGCGCAGGAGCATCAGGACGTCTCATTGGACGTGCGTTTCCGAGTGGTGGTGACCCGGCAGAACCGACCGGACAGGAACTGCGATTTGACGGCCGTCTTCACGGAGACGGCCGATGGTCTGGCAGGGTCGCTCGAGTACGACGCGTCGCTCTACGAGCCACGGACGATCGAGCGCATGGCCGGACATTTCGCTGCCTTGTGCCATGCGGTCGCCGCCAAACCGATCGCGAAGATCCGCAGCCTGAGCTACATCAGCGACGCGGAAAGGCAGCGGGTGCTGGTCGAGCTCAACGACACCCGAGTCGAATACCCGAGCGAAACATGCGTTCATCAGCTCTTCGCCGAACAGGTCGCTTTGCATCCCGACGCGACGGCTGTCGTTTGCGGCGAGCAGAAGCTGACGTATGGCGAGCTCCACGACAGGAGCACGGCTCTCGCGCTCTATCTGCAATCCATGGGCGTCACACCTGAAAGTGTCGTTGCTCTTTGTGCGGAGCGATCGCTGGAGAGAATCATCGCAATCATGGGAACGCTTCAGGCGGGCGGAGCCCTTCTGTCGCTCGATCCCGCCGATGCGGACGACCGGCTCGCGTACATGCTGCAGGACAGCGGAGCCGCGGTCGTGCTTGCGCAGGACACGCTCCGCTACAGACTCGCTTCTCTTCTGGCACCGGACGCCAGGCTGATCCTTATCGACCAGGCGTGGCCCCTGAAGCGCGGTGCATTGCGCGAGGACGTCTCGTCCTCCAATGCCTGCCAGGTGATCTATACGGCGGGCGCCGGAAAACCGAGAGGTGTGGTGGTGGAGCACAAGGCGGTCGTGAACCGCGTGTGCTGGATGCAACGCCGGCATCCGCTCGACCGGAGCGACGTCGTGCAGTCCGTATCGGAGCTCTTCTGGCCATTGATGGCCGGGGCCTCCGTGGTTCTGACCGCTCCGGACGGCGATGTTGAAAGTGTCGTCCATGGTCCAAAGGGCGTGAAACGGGTCTTCCACAGGGGACAGCTCTACCGGCCGCTAGAGAACGCTAACGACGTCGCGGCATCCGACTATGCGCAATCGCGTGGCTCATTCGAGCCGGCCGACAACACCCGGATCTACATCCTCGATCCTCACGGCCAGCCGCAGCCGATCGGCGTCGCCGGTGAGCTGTATGTCGCGGGCGACGCGCTCGCCCGCGGCTATCTGCATCGCCCGAAGCTGACCCAGGAATCGTTCGTGGCGAACCCGTTCGTGCCGGGCACGAGCATGCTCCGGACGGGTGATCGGGCCCGCTGGCTGGACGACGGCCGACTTCAGTATCTGGGCAAAAAAAACTCCGAACCAGGCACAACCGCGATGATCGTCGCAAGCTCCGGCTAATGCCTACAAAGCACGCTGGTTAGACGCGGTCTCATCCATGAGCCGCATGACGTCCATCCATGGATAGCGGCCGCAAGCTTAGAAATCTTTACTGATCCAGCCGGTTATTCTGGAAACACAAACGCAGGTCCGATTTTCCCGAATAGAGAGGTAGTCGCCCAAACGGCGGCGCCGTTCATCCAACGGCGCGCACCGCTTTGATCATCGACTGTCTTGCGGGCGGAACCAAGGTCCGCAATCGGTCGATGTGTGCGCATTTTTCGCCGTCGGTTTCCCGCAACCGAAGGGGCGAAGCCGTGTGAGCGTTCAGCCCTCTGCACAAACACGCAATGACACTCGAGGAAGGTCCTCCACCCATGGAAACGGTCAATGAGTTTCTCAACAAGCTCGTCAGCAATGGCGTGAAGCTGTCCGCCGTCGACGGCCGGTTGAACTGCTACGCGCCCCATGGTGCGCTCACGGCCGAGTTGCGCGACGGCATCGTCCGATTCAAGTCGGGAATCCTGGCCTTCCTGGAGTCATGCGACGTCGTAGCGCTGTCCCCCGACTCGGTCACGCCGAAGCGCGACCTTCCTCCGATACCATCCGCTGATCGTAAGCAAGACGAGGGCCAACCGCTGAGCATTGCGCAGGAGCGAGTCTGGTTTTTCGAGCAGCTCGAGCCGGGCAGCGTCCGCGACAACATGTCCACCGCCGTCACGATCCGTGGCGCGCTCGACCTCGACGAGCTCGAGCAGGCGTTCCATGCGGTGATTGCGCGGCACGAGACGCTGCGCAGCGTATTTCCGAGCGAGGACGGCCAGCCCCGGCAACGGATTCTCGATCGCATCGACTTCAGGCTGGAGCGCGTCGATGAGTGCAACGCGCAGGAGATCTGTCGAGCCGCCGCGACCAGGCCGTTCGATATCGCGCAGGGACCGCTCCTTCGCGGCACCGTGATTCGGATCCTCGAGGAGGAGCACATCCTCGTGATGGTGATGCACCAGCTCATCAGCGATGCATGGTCGATGGACGTTCTGATCAAGGAGCTCGGCCTGACCATGGATGCGCTCCGCCACGGCCGCCGTCCCGAGCTCGTGCCGCTGCCGGTGCAGTACGCCGACTACGGCGCATGGCAGCGGACGTGGCTGGAACAGAGTGGCATCCTGAAGCAGCAACTCGCGTATTGGCGGGAGAAGCTCGCCGGCGTGCCGGAGAGCCTCGATCTCGTGACGGATGAGCCGAGGCCGGCGGTGCAGACCTTCGCCGGTGCGATGACGCGGTTCACGGTCGACGCGGAGCTCACGGGCCAGCTCAGGACGCTTGCGCAGGAGCAGGGCGCCACGCTCTACATGGTCCTCTTGGCCGCGTTCAAGGCACTGCTCCATCGCTATACGGGCCAGAGCGATATCTGCGTCGGGGCACCGGCCGCCAATCGCCACTACGGCGACGTCGAAGGCCTGATCGGCATGTTTTCGAACACGCTCGCTCTGCGCAGCCGGGTTGACGGGAGCGAGACGTTCTCGGCGCTGCTGTCGCGGGTGAAGGCGACCTGCCTCGAGGGGTACGAGCACCAGGACGCTCCCTTCGAGAAAGTCGTCGAGATGCTCCGCCCGCAACGGAATCTCGCGATCACGCCGGTCTATCAGGTCATGCTTTCGCTGCAGAACGCCGATGCCGGCACGCTCGCCGAGCGTTTTCCGCGCTATCCGTTCGACAGCGGCATCAGCAGATTCGATCTCTCGGCGGACTTCACCGCCACGACCAACGGACTGACCGGGACGTTCACGTACAGCACGGCGCTGTACAAGGCCGAGAGCATCGAGCGGATGGCGGAGCATTTCCTCGAGCTCTGTCGGGCCATCACCGCCACACCCGCGGCGCGCATCTGCGACCTGGACTATCTCGGCGAAGCCGAAAAGCATCGTCTGTTGGTCGAGCTCAACGACACCGGCGCTGCTGTTACGAACGACAAGTGCCTTCACGAGCTGTTCGTCGAACAGGCCGTGCTGCATGCCGAGAAAACCGCGGTCGTCTGCGGCGACGAACAACTGACCTACCAGCAGCTCTACGACAGAAGCCGCGCGCTCGCACTGTATCTGCAGGCGAACGGAGCCGGTCCGGACGCTCCGGTCGGCCTCTGCACGGAGCGATCGATCGACACGCTGGTCGGCATTCTCGGCGTCATGCAGGCTGGCGGCGCGTATCTACCGCTCGATCCCGACTTCCCGGATGACCGCATTGCGTACATGGTGCAGGATAGCCGCGCGGCGATCGTTCTGACGCAGGCGCACCTGCAGGGCCGCCTGGGCCCGTTGATGCCCGCCGGAACGCGGCTTATCACGCTGGATCAACCATGGCCGGTCGCCGGACGGACATTGCAGCATGAGGTCCGGCCCGACAACCTCGCCTATGTGATGTACACCTCCGGCTCGACCGGCAGGCCGAAGGGCGTCATGGTCGAGCACCGCCAGATCGTGGCCTATGTGAGCGCGATCCGGAAGAAGCTGCAGATGGCCGAGGGCTCCTCATACGCGCTCGTCTCCACGTTCGCCGCGGACCTCGGGAATACCGTCCTGTTCCCGGCGCTGGTCGGCGGAGGCACGCTTCACGTGATGACGCGCGAGGCGATGACCGACGCCGGCGCCTACGCCGCGTATTGCGGCAAGCACCGCATCGACTGCATGAAGCTCACGCCGTCGCATCTACAGGCGCTCATCGGCGACGGCGTGGAGCGTTGCCTCGTCCCGGCACGGACGCTGGTCCTCGGCGGCGAGGTTCTGTCCCCGGCGGTCGTGGAACTGGTCCGCCGGCTCAATCCGGAATGCCGCATCTACAATCACTATGGTCCGACCGAGTGCAGCGTCGGCGTTCTCTCCGGCGAGATCGGCGCTGAGATCCAGCCGTCGCGCCATTCCATCCCTCTCGGCCGGCCGCTCCATGGCACGCGGATCTATGTCCTCGATGCACAGCGCCAGCCGGTGCCGATCGGTATCCCGGGCGAGTTGTACATCGGCGGTGTGCAGGTGGCGCGCGGCTACTGGAATCAGCCGGAACTGACGGCGGAGCGTTTTGTGCGCGAGCCGTTCGCCGGCGAGCCGGACGCGCGGATGTACGGGACCGGCGACGTCGCGAAATGGCGCGCCGACGGCACCGTGGAGTTCCTCGGCCGCAACGATTTCCAGGTCAAGATCCGCGGCTTTCGCATCGAGCTCGGCGAGATCGAGGCCCAGCTCACGAAGTGTCCCGGAGTCAGGGAAGCGATCGTTCTCGCGCGCGAAGACGAGCCGGGAGACAAGCGCCTTGTGGCCTATGTCACGGGCGAGGGGCTCGTCGTGGAGCAGCTCCGCGCGCACATGCTCGCGAGCGTGCCGCAATACATGGTGCCGGCCGCATTCGTGGTGCTGGAGGCGCTGCCGCTGACGCCCAACGGGAAGGTCGAGCGCAAGGCCCTGCCGCGGCCCGAAATGGAGGCCTACGCCAGCACGGATTACGAGGCGCCGCAGGGCGGGACCGAAGAAACACTCGCCTCGATCTGGCAGGAGCTGCTGCGCATCGAGCGCGTCGGCCGCCGTGACGACTTCTTCGAGCTCGGTGGCCACTCCCTCTTGGCGACGCGGCTGATCTCGAAAGTGCGCAGCCGCCTGAACGTCGACCTCCCCGTGAAGGCTCTCTTCGAGCGCAGCACGATCGCCGCATTCGCCGAGCTGATTGCGACCGCCGCGACGAGCGATGTTCCGCCGATCTGCCCCGTCGACCGCGCGCAATGCGAGCGTCTGCCGCTGAGCTATGCGCAGGCGCGAATCTGGTTCTTCGATCAGCTCCAGCCGGGCAGCGCGGTCTATAACCTGCCGAAGGCGGTCACGATCCGCGGCGCGCTGGATCTCGACCGGCTCGACGAGGCCTTCAACCTCATCATTGCGCGGCACGAGGTGCTGCGCACGCTCTTCCCGAGCGAGGACGGCCAGGCGCGCCAGCGGATTCTCGATCGCGTCGACTTCAGGCTCGAGCGGATCGACCTCCGCAATGACGAAACGCGCGACCGCAAGGCGCGGGAAATCTGCCAGGCCGATGCCGTGGCGCCGTTCGATCTCGCCAACGGGCCGCTCCTGCGCGGCAAGGTGATCCGCCTTGCCGACGACGAGCACATGCTCGTGCTCGACATGCACCACATCGTCAGCGACGGCTGGTCGATGGGGGTCCTGGTCCGGGAGCTCGGCGCAATCATGGAGGCGTTCCGCGAGGGCCGGACTCCCGAGCTGGCGCCGCTGCCGGTTCAATACGCAGACTTCAGCGTCTGGCAGAGAACGTGGCTCGAAGAGGGCGGCGTTCTCGAACGGCAACTGGCGTACTGGCGCGAGAAGCTCACCGGCGTCCCGGAGAGCCTCGATCTCGCGACGGATGATCCCCGGCCGAACGTCCAGAGCTTCGCCGGGGCCGCAAAAACGTTCACCCTCGACGCGCAACTGACCGCGCGGCTCAAGAAGCTGGCTCAGGAGCAAGGCGGGACCCTCTACATGGTCCTGCTGGCCGCGTTCAAGACGCTGCTCCATCGCTATACGGGGCAGAACGACATCTGCGTCGGCACCCCGATCGCGAATCGTCAATACGGCGAGACCGAAAACCTGATCGGGATGTTCGTGAACACGCTGGCGCTGCGCAGCCGGATCGATGCCAGCGATCCGTTCACCGCCCTTCTGTCGCGGGTGAAGACCACGTGCCTCGAGGCGTACGAGCATCAGGACACACCGTTCGAGAGGATCGTCGACATGCTGCGCCCCGAGCGCAATCTGGCGATCACTCCGCTGTTCCAGGTGATGTTCATCGTGCAGAACGCCGCGGACACCGCGTCGCTGGATCCGCGCTTCCTGCTCCATCCGCTCGAGAGCGGCGTCAGCAAGTTCGATCTCACCGCCGCGTTCACGGAAACGCCGGAGGGACTGGCGGGGTCGCTCGAATACAGCACGGCCCTGTACGCGCCCGAAACGATCGAGCGGATGGCGGAGCATTTCGTCGCACTGTGCCGCGCCATCACCGAGACGCCCGCCGCGGAGCTTCGTGCTCTGAATTATCTCGGCGATGCGGAGAAGCAGCGGCTGCTCGTTGGCTTCAACGAAGAAGCGCGCGTCGAGGTGCCGAGCGGAAAATGCCTGCACGACCTCTTCGTCGAACGGGTCGCCCTCCATCCGGAGAGAATCGCCGTGATTTGCGGCGACGAGCAGTTGACGTATCAGCAGCTCTACGACCGCAGCCTCGCGCTCGCGCGGTACCTGCAGTCCGTGGGAGTCGGGCCGGATGCTCTGGTCGGCCTCTGCATGGAGCGCTCGATCGACTCCGTCGTCGGGCTTCTCGGAATCATGCAGGCGGGCGGTGCATACGTCCCGCTCGATTTCGACTTTCCCGACGACCGCATCGCGTACATGGTGCAGGACAGCCGCGCGACGATCGTCCTCACACAGGATGCACTGCGGGACCGGCTGAGCGCGTTGATGCCCGAAGGGACGCGGCTCGTCACGCCGGATCAGTGCCGGCCGGTCGCGGGGTCGACATTGGAGCAGCAGGTCCGGCCCGGCAACCTCGCCTATGTGATGTACACGTCCGGATCGACCGGCAGGCCGAAAGGCGTGATGGTCGAGCACGCCGAAGTCGTGGCCTATGTGACCGCGATCGGCCAGAAACTGCAATTCCCCGACGGCGCATCGTTCGCGCTGGTCTCGACGTTCGCCGCGGACCTCGGCAATACGATGCTGTTCCCGTCGCTCGCCGGCGGCGGCACGCTGCACGTTCTCAGCCGCGAGGCGATGACCGACGCCGATGCCTACGGCGCCTATTGCCGGCAGCACCGCATCGACTGCATGAAGCTCACGCCGTCGCATCTGCTGGCGCTGGTCGGCGATGGAACGGAGCCCTCCCGCATTCCGGCCCACACCGTGGTCCTGGGTGGCGAGGTTCTGCCGCCCAGCCTCGTCGACCTGATCCGCCGGCTCAATCTCGAATGCCGCATCTACAATCACTATGGTCCCACCGAGTGCACCGTCGGAGTCCTCTGTGGTGAAGTGGTGACCACAGGACGCCAGGCCGTGGCGCTCGGGAAGCCTCTCGCCGGCACTCGGATCTACATCCTCGACGCGGAGCGCCAGCCGGTCGCGATCGGCATTCCGGGCGAGCTGTACATCGGTGGCGTGCAGGTCGCGCGCGGCTACTGGAATCAGCCCGAGCTGACGGCGGAGCGCTTCGTGCGCGATCCGTTCGCCGAACCGGACGCGCGGATGTACAGGACCGGCGACGTCGCTAAGTGGCGCGCCGACGGTACCGTCGAATTCCTCGGCCGCAATGATTTCCAGGTCAAGATCCGCGGCTTCCGCATCGAGCTCGGCGAGATCGAGGCGCAGCTGGCGAAGTGTCCCGGAGTCAGAGAAGCGATCGTCCTCGCCCGCGAGGACGAGCCGGGAGACAAGCGTCTGGTGGCGTACGTGACCGGCGAGGGGCTCGCGGTGGAGGAGCTCCGCTCGCACATGCTCGCGAGCGTGCCGCAATACATGGTGCCGGCCGCACTCGTGATGCTGGAGGCGCTGCCACTCACGCCGAACGGGAAAGTCGATCGCCGGGCGCTGCCGCGCCCGGAGACGCAGGCCTACGCGTGCGGGCAGTACGAGCCGCCGCAGGGAGAGATCGAACAGACCCTCGCCGCGATCTGGCAGGAGCTGCTGCGCATCGAGCGCGTGGGCCGCAATGACAACTTCTTCGAGCTCGGCGGCCATTCGCTGCTGGCGACGCGGCTGATCTCGAAGATCCGCACGCGGCTCGACGTCGACGTCCCCCTCAAGGCCTTGTTCGAGCGCAGCAGCGTGGCGCGATTCGCCGAGCTGATCGAGCAGACCGCAACGAGCGAGATTCCCCCGATTCAACCCGTCGATCGGACCCGATTGGAGCGGCTGCCATTGAGCTTCGCGCAGGAGCGACTCTGGTTCTTCGACCAGCTCGAGCCGAGCAGCAGCGTCTACAACATGCCGCGCGCGGTCACCATCCGCGGCCAGGTCGATCTCGATCGACTGGATGCGGCGCTCGATCTGATCGTCGCGCGGCACGAGATTCTGCGCACTGTGTTCCCGAGCCAGGAAGGGCGGGCGCGGCAGGTCATCCTCGATCGCGTCGATTTCAGGCTCGATCGCCTCGATGCGCGCAACGTCAGCGTCCAGGAAATCTGTCAGACCGAAGCCGCGACGCCGTTCGATCTGTCGCGCGGACCGCTGTTCCGCGGCAAGGTCATCGAGGTCGCCGAGCTTGAGCACGTTCTCATCCTCAACATGCATCACATCGTCAGCGACGGCTGGTCCCTGGGCGTCCTGATCAATGAGCTCGGCCTGATCATGGAGGCATTCCGCGAGGGCCGCACTCCCGAGCTGCCGGCGCTCCCGATTCAGTACGCCGACTACAGCATCTGGCAGAGGGAATGGCTCGAGGAAGGCGGGATCCTCACCCGGCAGCTCGCCTACTGGCAGGACAAGCTGGCCGGCGCTCCGGAGAGCCTCGATCTCGTGACGGATTTCCCGAGGCCGAGCGTGCAGAGCTTCGCCGGTGCGACGTACACGTTCACGATGGACGCGCACCTCAGCGCGCAGCTCAGGAACCTCGCTCAGCAGCAGGGCGGCACGCTGTACATGCTCCTCCTGGCCGCGTTCAAGGCGCTCCTCCACCGCTACACGGGACAGAACGACATCTGCATCGGCAGCCCGATCGCGAACCGTCAGTACGCGGAGACGGAAGGCCTGATCGGGATGTTCGCCAACACCGTCGTCCTGCGCAGCCAGGTCGAGGCGAAGGAGCCGTTCTCCGCGCTGCTGTCGCGTGTGACGGCGACGTGTCTCGAGGCGTACGAGAATCAGGATGCGCCGTTCGAGAAGGTCGTCGACACGCTCCGCCTGCAGCGCAGCCTGGCGATCAGCCCCCTGTTCCAGGTGATGGTCATCCTGCAGAACGCGGACATCGGCCGGCTGGACCCGCGCTTTCCGCGCCTGCTGCTCGACAGCGTGGTCAGCAAGTTCGATCTCACGGCCGCGTTCACCGAAACGCCGGACGGTCTGGCGGGACTGATCGAATACAGCACGACGCTGTACAAGCGGGAGACGATCGTGCGGATGGCGGAGCATTTCACGGCCCTGTGCCGCGCCATCACCGCCGCGCCGAATGCTCGAATCGGCGACCTCGATTATCTCGGCGAGGCGGAAAAGCATCGCCTGCTGGCCGACTACAACGCGACACAGGCCGACTATCCGAAGGGCGAGTGCCTGCACCAACTCTTCGTCGAACAGGTTGCGGGGCGTGCGGCGGACACCGCCGTCGTCTGCGGCGAGGAGCGATTGACGTATCAGCAGCTTCACGACAGAAGCCGCGATCTCGCGCTGTACCTGCAGTCGGAGGGCGTGAGGCCGGACGGTCTGGTCGGCGTCTGCATGGACCGCTCGCTCGACATGGTCGTGGCGATGCTCGGCATCCTGCAGGCCGGCGGGGCGTATGTGCCGCTCGATGCCGACTATCCGGTCGACCGCCTCGCGTACATGCTCGAGGACAGCCGTGCCGCGATCGTCCTGACGCAGGAAACGCTGCAGGAGAAGATCAGCCCGTTGATGCCGGTCGGCACGCGGTCCATCGCTCTCGATCGGCAGTGGCCGGAAATCGTCGCTCGTGTCGCGGAGCTGAAGACGAGCCACGTCGCGTTGCGCCAGGAGGTCGAGCCGCACCATCTGGCGTATGTGATCTACACCTCCGGCTCCACCGGCCAGCCGAAAGGCGTGGCGATCGAGCACCACAGTCCCGTGACGCTGGTTCAGTGGGCGAGCGACGTCTACAGCCGTGAAGAGCTGCGCGGCGTTCTGGCGGCGACGTCGATCTGCTTCGACCTTTCCGTCTACGAGATCTTCGTGACGCTCGCCAATGGCGGAACGGTCATCCTCGTGCCGAACGCGCTGGGCCTCATCGACCTCGCGAATCGGGAGTCGGTGACGCTAATCAACACCGTTCCCTCGGCGATGGACGAACTCGTACGGATGGGCGCGATTCCTCCGTCGGTGCAGACCATCAATCTCGCGGGCGAGCCGCTGTCGACGACGCTCGTCGACAGAATCTACAGCACGACCTGCGTGAAAAAGGTGTACGACCTCTACGGCCCGTCCGAGGACACGACGTATTCGACGTTCGTATTGCGCGAGCCGAATGCTCCCGCGACGATCGGCCGGCCGATCGCCAATACCCGGGTCTACATCCTCGATGCGGACCAGCGCCCGCAGCCGATCGGCATTCCCGGCGAGCTGCACATCGCCGGCGACGGTCTCGCGCGCGGCTATCTGCATCGTCCGGAGCTGACCTTGGAGAAGTTCGTCGGCAATCCGTTCGAGCCGGGCACGCGTATGTATCGCACCGGCGATCTCGCCCGATGGCTCGACGACGGCCGCATCCAGTACCTCGGCCGAATCGACACGCAGGTCAAGGTCCGCGGCTTCCGCATCGAGCTTGGTGAGATCGAAGGCCGGCTCAATCAGCACGCCGCGGTCCAGGACTGTGCCGTCATCGCGCAGGGCGAGGCTGCCAACAAGCAATTGATCGCCTTTTATCGTGCGAATGAGACCACTGGCGACGCGATCGCCGAAATCCCTCATGACGAGCTGCGCGCGCATCTGTCGAAGACGTTGCCCGAGTACATGGTGCCGGCCGCATTCGTCAGTCTCGCCGCGATTCCGCTGCATCCGAACGGCAAGGTCGACCGCCGCGCCCTGGCGCGGATGAACGTGACGATCGCATCCGCCAACGACTACGTCGCCCCGCGCACGGAAACCGAGAAACAGCTCGTCGAGATCTGGTCCGAGGTCCTGAAGCTGGCGCCGGAGACGATCGGCGTCAACGACAACTTCTTCGAGCTCGGCGGGCACTCGCTGCTCGCCACGCAGCTCATCGCGAAAATCTGCAGCCGTTTCGACATCGATCTGCCTCTCAAAGCAATTTTCGAGCACGCCAGTCTCGCCCATCTCGCCGAATTCATCGCCATGTCCAAAGCCAAAGATGCAGTACAGGAACAGGAAAACCGTCATGAGCTGCTGGCCAGCCAGCTCATGGCGAAGATGCGCAGCCGGCTCGACACCGACTCGCCGCTGCAGGCGCTTTTCGAAAAGGCGACGATTGCCGATCTGGCCGAGCTCCTCGCCGACGCGGAACAAATCGAGGCGCCAAAGGAAACGAAAGGTGCCGTCGCGACGATTCGTCCCGTCGACCGCACGCAATGCGAGCGGCTGCCGCTGAGCTTCGTGCAGGAGCGGCTCTGGTTCGTCACCGAGCTCGAGCCGGACAGCGCGATCTACAACATTCCGGTGGCGGTCACGATCCGTGGCGAGCTGGATGTCGAGCAGCTCCAACAGGCGTTCGACCTCCTCATTGCGCGGCATGAGACGCTGCGCACCGTCTTCCCCAGCCAGGAGGGGGAGGCCCAGCAGGTCATCCTCGATCGCATCGACTTCAGGCTCGAGCGCGTCGACGTCAGTCACCGCGCAGACAGCGACGACGAGGCACGCGAAATCTGTCGGAGGGAAGTGGCCACGCCGTTCGATGTCGCGCGCGGGCCGCTGTTCCGCGGGAAGCTGGTCAGGGTCGCGGAGCAGGAGCACATCCTGATGCTCGCGATGCACCACATCATCAGCGACGGCTGGTCGCTCGGCGTGCTGATCAAGGAGCTGGGCACGATCATGGAGGCGTTCCGCGAGGGCCGCCCGCCCGAGCTCGCGCCGCTGCCGATTCAGTATGCCGACTACAGCGCGTGGCAGCGGACGTGGCTCGAAGAGGGCGGCGTCCTGCAGCGGCAACTCGCGTATTGGAGAGAGAAACTCGCCGGCGTTCCGGAGACGCTCGATCTGGTCACGGACTACCCGAGACCGAGCGTACAAAGCTTCGCCGGCGCGACGCATACGTTCAGCCTCGACGCGCAACTGAGCGCGCAACTCAGGAGCATGGCCCAGCAGCAGGGCGGCACGCTCTTCATGACGCTGCTCGCCGCCTTCAATGTCCTGCTCCACCGCTACACGGGCCAGGACGACATCTGCGTGGGAACGCCGATCGCGAACCGCCTGTATCCCGAGACGGAAGGCCTGATCGGCATGTTCGTCAACACGCTGGCTCTGCGCAGCCGGGTCGGCGGCGACGATTCGTTTGCGTCACTGCTGACTCAGGTGCGGGACACCTGCCTCGAGGCCTATGAACGCCAGGACACGCCGTTCGAGAAGGTCGTCGACGCGCTCCATCCGCAGCGCAATCTCGCGATTACGCCGATCTTCCAGGTGATGGTCATCCTGCAGAACGCGGACATGGGGACGCGGGATCAGCGGCTCCCGCGCTATCCGATCGACAGCGGCGTCAGCAAGTACGACCTCACGGCCTCGTTCACCGAGGCTCCCGTGGGCCTGACCGGATCGCTCGAGTACAGCACGGCGCTTTACAAGCCGGAAACGATCGCGCGGATGGCCGAGCATTTCGTGGCCCTGTGCCGCGCCATCGCCGCGACACCGGCGGCGAAGATTCGCGATCTCGACTATCTCGGCCAGGCCGA
>CAZLGP010000300.1:0-23742 GCA_964558905.1 uncultured Thermoanaerobaculia bacterium
GTGGCCTGGATGCGAGTCGCACGGCGATTTCGCGACGAAAGCATAGTTGACACTATGTTGAGGAGCGAAATCGTCGTGCGGCGAAGCAGACAGGCCGCTATCGGCTGTCGCAGCAGAAGGGCTGTGAGAAATGCGGGCTAGGCCGGCACGGCCGGCTGCGCTTGTTGCTCCGCCTTGCGGCACGTCTCCGATCGATTCGACGGGGCGCGGCTTCGGGCGGCGCAACTGGCTACCGGCGACTGGCTCACCCGACCACGACGCCGCGGCACTCGCCGAAACCGATTCGCGGCACGCCCTCGCGCTCGCAGTACGCGCGGAGGATCACCTCGTCGCCGTCCTCGAGAAAGCGGCGCGTCTCGCCGGTGGGGAGCTGGATCGGCTCCGTGCCGCGCCAGGTCAGCTCGAGCAGACAGCCGCGCGCGTCCTTCTCCGGCCCGGAGATCGTACCGCTGGCGAGAAGATCGCCCGGCCGTAGGTTGCACCCGTTCGACGTGTGATGCGCCACGAACTGCGCCACCGTCCAGTACATGTCGCGGAAATTGCCGCGACTGAGACGCACGGCGTCGGACATCTTCTTCGTGCGCAGCCACACCTCGACATAGATGTCGTAGCCGACATCGTCGCGGAGATACGTGAGCGGCTCGGGATCGCCGGGTGCACGCTCGAATGCGCGCGTGCGAAACGGCTCGAGCGCGTCGAGCGTCACGATCCAGGGGGAGATCGACGTGGCAAAACTCTTCGCGAGGAACGGACCGAGAGGCTGGTACTCCCAGGTCTGCACGTCGCGGGCGGACCAGTCGTTGACGAGACACACGCCAAAGACGTGATCGAGCGCGCTGCCGACCGCGATCGGCTCGCCGAGGTCGTTGCCGGGACCGATGAACATCCCCAGCTCCATCTCGTAGTCGAGACGCTTCGACGGACCGAAGACCGGTGCGGAACTGCCCTCATCTTTCGTCTGCCCGCTCGGCCGGCGCACGGGCGTGCCGCTGACGACGATCGACGACGCGCGGCCGTGATAGCCGATGGGCAGCCACTTGTAGTTCGGCAGCAGCGGGTTGTCTGGACGGAACATGGAGCCGACGTTCGTCGCGTGATGCACGCTGGCGTAGAAGTCGGTGTAGTCGCCGATGGCGACGGGCAGGAGCATCTCCGCGCCGCGCATCGGGACGAAGTGGCGATCGTCCTTCAGCGCTCGGATCTGGTTCTTGACTTCGAGCGTGCGACGCGTGGCCATGAATGTGTTGAGCACCGGCGCGAGCAGCGTCTGCTCATCGATGAGGCCGTCGCGGACGCAGGCGTGAAGGTCGAGGATGCGATCCTCGAGCGCGGTACAAATGTGCGCTTCGCCGTCGCGGCGGAAGACGCCGAAAGGGAGGTTCTGGATCGGAAAGTCGGTCATTGTCTGGGCGAAGGACCCCCTGCGGTTTGCGACGTCCGCGCACGAGGCAGGGGGGTCCTTCGCCGTCTCCGCGGCTCAGGATGACATACATTCACAGCCAGCCCAATGCGCGCAAGTCCCCGATCGGCTCCTCGAACGAGCACGACCCGAACGACGTCGCGAAATCGCGACGCATGACGATGATCTCCCCGGTCGACACGCGATGTCCGCGCCACGACGCGGCGTCGTCGTCGAATGAGAACGCGTCCGGATCGTTCTCTGCGAGGATCGCGTCCGCCTGCTCGAGCAGCGCCGCGGCGATGAAGACATTGACGAAGCCGTGCATGGTCCCGAGCGTCGCGTTCGGCTCGTACGTGAGCGGCTTCACGCAGCGCAGGGGATGGTGCAGACCGGCCGTCGCCTTGAATGCGACGCCCTTCGCCTTGCACGCGCGGAGGAAGTCCGCGACGTTCGCGATCGCCGGGAACGCGTCAGGGGTCACGCCGCCCGTGCGGATCTTCGCGCGCAACCCGTGGCGTTTGATCCCATCGAGGAGCGCGACGTCCGCGATCTCGACGTACGCGCCCGGCGTGAACGCGGCGAGCTCCTCTTCCGTCGTCGCCTTCACCTCGTCGACTCCGAGGATGCTCAGCGGAAACTCTTTCGGCACCTCGGGCACCCGCGCCCGCGGCACGACGAACGTGCCCAGAGCCCACGCCTGCTCGCCCTCGCGGTAGCGGGCGTAATTGCGTACCGCGTCCTGCATCGTCAGCGCCGCGGGTGGAAAGAGTCCCGCGTAGTCGATGAGGTGCTCGAGCAGCGCTTGTAACGAACGCGTGATCATCCTTCGAAGTGCTTCGTGAGGCCGCTCCAGCAGCGCTGGTAGTCGCGCTGCAGCGCCGGCGTCTCCAGGGCGAAGCGCGTGGGCCGGATCAGATAGCGCGACTCGAACATGAACGCGAGCGTGTCGCCCTGGAACTTCGGATCGAGGTCGGCGGACGACGCGGCCTCGAACGTCTGTGCGTCGGGTCCATGTCCGGACATGCAGTTGTGCAGGCTTCCGCCCCCCGGCGCGAAGCCCTCGGACTTCGCGTCGTACACACCATAAATCAACCCCATATATTCATTCATGATATTGCGATGAAAATAAGGAGGCCGGAACGTGTTCTCCGCGACCATCCAGCGCGGCGGGAAGATCACGAAGTCGCAATTCGCCACGCCGGGAGTGTCGGACGGAGAGGTGAGCACCGTGAAGATCGACGGGTCGGGATGGTCGAACGAGACCGTGTTGATGGTATTGAACTTCGTCAGATCGTATTTGTACGGCGCGTAATTGCCGTGCCACGCGACGACGTCGAGCGGCGAGTGGTCGATGCGCGCGGACCAGAGCCGCCCGCCGAATTTCGCGACCAGCTCGAAGTCGCCCACGAGGTCCTCATACGCGGCCACGGGCGTCAGGAAGTCGCGCGGATTGGCAAGGCCGTTCGCGCCGATGGGGCCGAGGTCGGGGAGGCGGAAGAGCACGCCGAAGTTCTCGCAGACATAGCCGCGTGCCTCCGCCCCCGTCAGCGCCACGCGGAACTTCGTGCCGCGCGGGATCACCGCGATCTCGCCCGGCTCCGCGTCGATGACACCGAGCTCGGTCTGGACGACGATCGCGCCGCGCTCGGGAACGAGCAGCAGCTCCCCGTCGGCATCGTAGAAGTAGCGGCCCTCCATCGAGCGGTTGGCGCGATAGATGTGGATCCCGATGCCTTCGTTTCCGGCGATCGTCGTCAGTCCGTCGACGAAGTCCGCCGGCTCATCGGGTGGTGGCAGCGGATCCCACCGCAGTTGATTCGGCGAGGTCGGCTCCTCATCGAACGGCGCGCCGCGCAGCAGCCGCGCGTCGATCGGCGCGAACGGCTCGTGCAGCACGCTCGGCCGGATGCGATACAGCCACGAACGCCGCTGCACCGCCCGCGGCACCGTGAATGCGGTTCCCGAGAACTGCTCGGCGTACAGTCCCCGCGCGACGCGCTGCGGTGAGTTGCCGCGCTCGGGCAGGACGCCCGGCACGGCCTCGGTGGCGAATTCGTTGGCGAAGCCGGATTGGTACATAGCAGTTGTCAGTAGCCAGTAGCCAGTTGGCGGTTGGCGGTTGCCAGTGCCACATTGCCCGGACGAAAGGCCCTGGCTACTGGCTACCGGCTACTTGCCACCGGCCACTACAGGTTGCCTCTCCTTGCCTGCTCCCTCTCGATGCTTTCGAACAGCGCGCGGAAGTTGCCCTTGCCGAAGCCGCGCGCGCCTTTGCGCTGGATGATCTCGAAGAATACCGTCGGGCGGTCCTGGACGGGCTTGGTGAAGATCTGCAGCAGATAGCCCTCTTCGTCGCGATCGACGAGGACACCGAGGTCCTTCAGCGTCGCGAGTGACTCGTCGATCGCGCCCACGCGCGCCGGCAGCTCATCGTAGTAGCTGTCGGGGACGCGGAGGAACTCCACGCCGTTGTCGCGGAGTTTCGAGACCGTCTCGATCACGTCGCCGCAGAGAAGGGCCACGTGCTGAACGCCCGGACCGTGGTACCACTCCAGGTACTCCTGGATCTGGCTCTTCTTCTTCCCCTCGGCCGGCTCGTTGATCGGAAACTTCACGACCTTGTTGTCGTCGCTCATGACGATCGACATGAGCGCGGAGTACTCGGTGTTGATGTCCTTGTCGTCGAACGTGATGTAGCGCGAGAAGCCCATCACCTTCGAATACCACTCGCACCATTTGTTCATCGCCCCCAGCTCGACGTTGCCGACCATGTGATCGACCGCGGCGATGCCGACCGGTTCGCCGGCGATCTCCGCGGGGGTATAGCCGGGAAGGAAGGGGCCGTCGTAGTTCGCCTCGCTGACGAAGGAGTGAATCGTGTCGCCATAGGTCTTGACCGCCGCGCGGCGGATCGTGCCGTGCTCGTCCTGCTCGTCGCGCGGATCGTGGACCGGCTCCGCACCGCGTTTGACGGCCTCGTGAAACGCATGGTCCGCGTCCTCGACGAGAAGGGCGATGTCGCGCACACCGTCGCCGTGACGCCGGATGTGCTCGCTCGCCGGATGTGCGGGATCGAACGGCGTCGAGAGGACGAACCGCACCTTGTTCTGACCGAGGACATAGGACGCAAACGTACGGTTCCCGGTCTCCAGACCGGAGTAGGCGACCTGCGAGAACCCGAAGGCCTTGCGGTAGTAGAACGCGGCCTGTTTGGCATTCCCCACCCAGAGCTCGACATGGTGGATACGTTTGAGCCGGAGCGGGTTGCCGCCGGACTCGGCGACTTCGCGAAGGGTGGGCTGGGCGGGGGTGGTGACGGTCATGGTGACGTGCTCCTCTTGGTGGTTCGGCGCTGTTTATCACACGAGCGGCGCCGGGAGGCAATGCCGCACGGGGCGTGCCGGGTTTACACTTGATGCATGAAGAGTGTGCAGTTGTCCGAACTGGGGCCGCTGGCCGAGGACGTCCGAAAGGGCGAGACGGTCGAGGTTCGCGATGGGGAGCGAGTGGTTGCCACGTTGATTCCGCTGCACGAGCAAACCGTCGAAGAACGGGTCGCGGAGCTTGTGCAGCAGGGCAAGGCCCGAAAGGGAACCGGGAAACTTCCGGACTGGTTCTTCACGGCAACGCTTCCCAAGGCCGAAGCAAGCGTTCTGGAACAACTGCTGGCTGACCGTCGAAAGAACGACTGGTGAAGTTCTGGGACACATCCGCGCTCGTGCCGCTCGTTCTGGCCGAAGAAACGAGCCGAACGATGCGTCAGCTCATGATGTCCGATGTCAACGCAGTCGTATCGTTCATCACCGAAGTCGAGTTGCAGAGCGCCATCGTGCGCCGCCTTCAATCTCACGAGCTCGAGACACGGCACTCAGCCTCGCAGTTTCTGTCCGCCCTGCAGAGCGGCTGGACCGTGGTCGACGATTACGCCGAGGTCATCACTGAAGCTCGGCGCGTCACCTCGATCCACGCGCTCCGTTCAGCCGATGCCATCCAGCTCGCGAGCGCGATTCTCGCGTCCAGCGCCAGCAGGCGACTGGAATTCGTCACTCTCGACGAAGAGCTCGCAGTCGCCGCCCGTGCCGAAGGCTTCCCCGTCCTCCCCTGAACTTTCCGTGCTCTAATCCCCGTTGAACCCCACGCGCATGCTCGACAACTCGTTCGACAAGTTTCACGAAGAGTGTGGTGTCTTCGGCGTCCTCGGCCGTGCCGACGCGGCGAATCTCGTCTATCTGGGTCTCTACGCGCTCCAGCACCGCGGGCAGGAGAGCGCGGGGATTGCCGCGGTCAGCGAGGGAGGACGCATCGTCTCCGAAAAGGAGATGGGCTACGTCGCGGACGTCTTCACCCACGAGCGCCTGGCGCGGCTGCCGGGGGACACGGCCATCGGGCACGTGCGCTACTCCACCGCCGGCGGCTCGATGCTCTGCAACGCGCAGCCGATCGTGGCGTTCACCAGCAAGGGCTCCATCGCGGTCGCGCACAACGGGAACCTCACCAACGGCGACGAGCTTCGCAGGCAACTCGAAGCCGAGGGTGCGATCTTCAACTCCACCGCCGATTCGGAGGTGATCGTTCACCTCATCGCCCGGTCGAAGTCCGGCGATCTCGAGGGGGCGTTCATCGACGCGCTCTCGCGCCTCCAGGGCGCGTACGCGGTCGCTCTGCTCGCCCCCGGAAAGATTCTGGCAGCGCGCGATCCCTACGGCTTCCGTCCGCTCGTCCTCGGCAAGCTCGAGGATGTGCATGCCGTTTCCTCCGAGACGTGCGCATTCGACCTCATCGGTGCGGACACCGTCCGCGAGATCGGCGCCGGCGAGGTCGTCGCCATCGAGCATGGCGGCGTTCGGGTCGTGCGCCAAGCGCGCGCGGAGCGCGAGGCCCGCTGCATTTTCGAGCACGTGTATTTTGCCCGTCCCGATTCCGTCGTCTTCGGCAACAGCGTCGCTGACGTCCGCCAGCGCTTCGGCGCACAGCTCGCCCGCGAGCATCCGGTCGAGGCAGACATCGTCGTCCCCGTTCCCGATTCCGGCGTCTTCGCGGCTCTCGGCTACGCCCTGGAGGCGAAGATCCCCTTCCAGTACGGACTCGTGCGCAACCACTACGTCGGCCGCACGTTCATCGAGCCGAAGCAGTCCATCCGCAGCTTCGGCGTCAAGATCAAGCTGAACCCCGTGCGCGAGCTCGTCGGCGGGAAGCGCATCGTCCTGATCGACGACTCCATCGTCCGCGGCACGACCTCGAAGAAGATCGTGCGCATGCTCAAGGACGCCGGGGCGTCCGAGGTGCACATGCGCATCTCTTCGCCGCCGACGTCCTGGCCCTGCTACTACGGAATCGACACCCCCGAGCGGACGCAGCTCATCGGCGCCTCGCACAGCACCGAGGAGATCCGCGCCTTCATCGAGGCCGACTCGCTCGGATACCTCAGCGAAGACGGCCTCCTCGAGGCCGTCCGCAACGGCGACGACCCGCGCGCGCTCTACTGCACGGCGTGTTTCACCGGAAACTACCTCGAGCCGGCCGAAAAAAACGCGGACGAAGAAGCAGCCCTCGCGATCCGGTAGACATGCGCAGGCCGGCATCCGCCGCCGTGTCCTAACTCCGTCCCACTCTGTGCTCTCTGTGGCTCGGTGGTGATCCCCCGATCTCCGCATGAGGGAATCCTCGGCGAATGCACGAGAACCTTCACCACTGAGCCACAGAGGGCACAGAGTGGGACGGAGCCCTGGGCGCGCTGCGCCGCCGCGCTAACGTGCCCGCAAGGCGGAGCAACCAGCGCTGCCGGCCGTGCCGGCTACGGCCGCTTCCTGAGCTCGTCGTCGCGCTCGCGCACATCGCGGCGCGGCGGCGTGACTACCTCGTTCGCGCGTGGCGTATCGCTCACCACGTCGTTTCCGATGCGATCGTCGATCAACTCGTCGAACAGAGCGCGGTAGTGCAGCATCGCCTGCCGGAGGTCTTCCGTCGAAGCGGTTCCCGGCGCGTCGCCGATGACACGATGGCCGGCGCGGTAGTGTTCGACGACGGTCGGATGCGTCACCGAAAGATCGGCGGCGTGACGATCGAAGTCGCCCATCGGATACCCACGTGTCCGCATGATCTCCGCGACGAGCTCGTCCGCTTCGACAACCGCAGTCGCCGGACGCTCGATGAAGCGCTGCTCCACCCTCTGCCAGTCGCTGCGGAAACGGTCGCGGTCGCCGGCGTTGAGCGGGACGATGTTGTACTTCTTTGCCTGTTCAGTCCGCTCCTGTAGTTCGCGCTCCGCTTTCGTTCGGCTTCCGTGCTCGCTCATCGCGTGGTCGTACTCACTGCCGAACTTGCTTCGCAGCGACTCGCTGCGTGCGCGACGTGCGCCACGGACGATCAGCCCGACGACGATCAGCACGGCTACGGCACCGAGGGCAATCCAGATCCACAGGGGATCGATGGCCAGATTGTTCATGATGGCTCCTCCTGCCGTACACAAGGGCAAAATGCGAGCCGAGTTCAGTAGGGGATAGACTGAAGCCCGATGAAAGCCGATATCGCGGTCATCGGCGCGGGCGTGGTCGGCGCGAGCATCGCCTATCACCTCGCCAGCCGCGGATGCGACGTCGTCGTCGTCGACCGCGCCCCCCACTTCGGCGCCGGAAGCACCGCGAAGGCGACCGGCGGCTACCGCGCGCAGTTCGAGACCGAGACGAACGTGCGGCTTTCACTCCTGTCCCGAGAGAAGCTGCGCGCATTCGAGGAAGAGACCGGCCTCGATTCCGGCTACGCGCCGCGCGGCTACCTGTTCCTCGCCTGCAACGATGACGAGCTGCAGGCGCTCGCCGAAGCGCAACGCATCCAGCACGCCTGCGGACTCTTCGAGGCGCGGATGGTCGACGAGCGCGAAGCACGCGAGCTGAACCCGAAGATCGGCGACGAGACAATCGTCGGCGGCTCGTTCTGTCCGACCGACGGCTTCATCCAGCCGATGAACATCCTCCGCGGCTACGCCGAAGCCGCTCGCCGCCTCGGCGTCCGATTCCTCTTCGATGCCTCGGAAGAGGACGTTTCCGCGCACATCTTCGTCAACGCGAAAGGCGCCTGGTCCGGACCGCCCGTCGTCCCGATGCGGCGAAATGTCGTCGCGACGGTCCCCACGAGCGTTCTCGATGAGGCGATGCCGATGACCATCTGGGCGGGCGACTGGTACCACCTGCGCGTGCGCGACGGCCGGGTGCTTCTGCTCTGGCCCGACGATCCGGTCATCGACGACGATGCCTGGCTCGCCGCGATCGTCGAGAAAACCCGCACGCGCATGCCATGCCTGCGCGACGTGCCGCTCGGCGAGCGCTGGTCCGGCCTCTACGAGATGTCTCCCGACAGCCACGCCCTCCTGGGTCGTGTCGCGGAGAATCGGTACGTCGCGAACGGATCCTCCGGACACGGCGTGATGCACGCGCCCGCCCTCGGTCAGTTGCTCGCGGAGCTCATCATCGACGGACGGACCTCGATCGACATCAGTACCCTGCGGCCGGATCGTTTCGCCGCACCAGGAGCGAGCAGCACGTGACGCCACCCTCGGCTTTCGCCAGCTCGTCCGCGGCGATGGTGCGCACGTCGATGCCGCGCGAGCGCAACGCCTCCGCCGTCGAGGGGAATGAGGACGGATAGACGACGACATTTCCGACGAGCAGTGCGTTCGGCTCTTCCGCGTCGATCAGAGTCCATCCCGCGAACGGCGCGACGTCGATCCACGCGCGGTTCACGAGCAACGCGTTGCGCGATACGCGCGTGACCGCGCTCTTCAGATGCAGTGCGCCACGCACGTCCACGGGAAATACCTCGCGCCGCGTGAGCCAGCGCAGCTGCCCGATCGCGGCCTCGTTCGTGCGCGTCGAGAGGCCGACGTAAATCCGGTCGTCGAGGACGAGGACGTCGCCGCCGTCGAGCGTCGCCGGCGCCTCGATATGCACGAGTGGACGGTACGCGGCGAGCGCGTCCGCGATGGCGCGGGTCTCGCCGCGACGCGACTCCGCGCCGGGCCGGGTAAGCACCGCCATGTCGTCGAGGACGATCGCCGTGTCTTCCACGAAGACACAGTCCGGATACGCGTCATCGGCTGGCAGCGAGACAACCTCGCATCCGAGCGAGGCGAGCAGCCTCCGATAGTCCTGGTGCTGCAGCGTGGCCCTGACGAAGTCGATCGGCTCCCGATCGCGATGCGTCAACTGGCAGAGCGCGATCGATCGGGGAACGTCGCGGGTGATCGCGATCATCGCGCGGCCTCCACGATGACCCGCTCGATCAGGCTCGTATGGGACACGAGCCCGTGATCGCCTCCAGCGATCTCGATGAAGCGCGACCCGGGCACGAGCCGCCCCGACGATTCCCACGTCCGCCAGAGGCGCTCCACGAAATCGAACGGGACGGTCTCGTCCTCCCGTCCCATGATCACGGTGACCCGTGCCGGCGGCGGTTCGACGTCATCGTGGAGGTTCGCCATCTGCTCGAAAAACGCGCGATGGATCGGAGCGTTCGCGTCGAGTGCGAAATTGAACACGGTCACCGGGTCGTCCGCGGGCATCTTCTCCCGCCAGCGTACCGTGAGACCGATCGCCGGCGCGATGAGGACGAGCGGTACGACCACGCCGCGCTTCGCGGCCGCCAGCGCGACCTGAGCGCCGAGGGAGCTGCCGACCATCGCCCGAGGGGGAGTCCGGCGGGCGGCGCGGAGCGCGGTGTCGACCATCGCCTCGAAATCGAGTCGCTCGAACGACGGAACGTTCAGGTCGGGCGTATTCAGCTCGACCCCATGCGGCGCGAGCAACGGCCGCAACGCGGTGATCTTCGCGCTTTGCGGTGAAGATGCGAAGCCGTGGAAGTAGAGGACGGAAGACATCACGAACGATGAACGATGAAGGATGAACGATGAAGGATGAACGATGAAGGATGAACGATGAACACGCAACCCCCGTCCGATCACTCATCAGCGTGCGCGGCAGAAAGCGGTGTCATCCTGAGCCGCGTAGACAGCGAAGGACCTTCCAGCACGCAACGGAGAAGGTCCTTCGACGTCTCCGCGGCTCAGGATGACACGTTCCTCGAAAGCGGCTCCTAGTGTCGGGGTTCGCGGTCAGTTCCGCGCGGATCGCCGCTTCGTGGCGTGCACGTCGATCTTCTTTCGCACGACCAGCGTCTCGCCTCCACCGGCGACCGTCAGCGTGACGAGATACGCGCTCGGGCGCGCATAGCGATGCACGGCGTTGCGATCGCTGCTCGTCGATCCGTCGCCGAAATCCCAGAGCCACGACTCCGCGTGGGGCATGTCGGAGCGATCCTCGAGCTCCACGTGAAGTCCCGCCTCGCGTGCCAGCTCGAAGTCGGCGTAACCGACCCAGCGCACGCGAAACACGCTCGCACCGCGATCGACGGGAGTCGTGTAGCCGTAGTCTTTGTACAGAGTCGTGAAATAGAGACCGTCCGGTCCTGCCGCGAGACCTGCGACCGACGCCTTCCCCGTGCCGTTGTAGCGGATCAGCGTGTCCGGACCACGCTCGTGCGTTCCATCGACGTTGACGGCCACCTCGCTGATGCGCTTGCCCACCGGCGGCGTGCCGGAGGCCCACGTCGGTCCCGATTCGGTGATGAACGCGCGATCGTGTTTCCCTTCCGGGAATCCGCTCCCGCCGAAGGTCTCCTTCTGCACGAAGGCCACGTTCACCGGTGCCGACCCCAGCGGGAATCCGCAGATCGCGCCCTGGTACATGCTGTCGTTCGTCCCGTCCCATCCGTAGTTGTAGCCGGCATGCACGCGCGCGAAGCGATCGACGGTGGGTCCGTTCTCGACCTCGTACAGCATCCCGTCCGCGGCACGCCACGTCCCGCCGAATGGATTGCGGAAGCCGAGGGCGAAGATGTAGTCCGCGGCGCCGATCCCGTCCGATGCGTCGTAGAACGGGTTGTCCTCCGGCGCGGAGCCGTCGATGTTCATCCGCATGATTTTTCCGCGCATCGTGCCCATGTCCTGCGCGTAGGGTGCGTAGTGTGCGTCGCCCATGTGGAAGTACACCTTCCCGTCCGGTCCGATCGACACGTTCGAGATCTGATGCGAAGGCGCCTGCTGCTCGTTCGGCATGTCGAGCACCGTCGTGACCCGCGCCGCGGTCCGTCCGCCGTCGTCACTCGAGAGCCGCAGGATTTGCGGGTAGGTCCATCCGTCGCGCAGATAGAGAGTGGCGACGATCACGTCGCCGCTCTCCGGCTCCACGACGATCCCCGCGAGTCCGGTCTCCCCTCCGCCTGGAAACGAGCCGCTGGGATGGAAGTCGAGCAGCTCCTTCGCGTAGTCGCGCACCTCTCCGGCGCGCGTCACGACCTTGATGTCGCCGTAGAGCTCCGTGACGTAGAAGAAGGGGCTGCCCGCATCGTCGCCCGGGTTCGGCACGAACGCGATGTTGACCGGCAACTGCAATCCGCCCACGACCGGCTCGACGCGATAGCCCCTCTGCGTCGATTCCCACGGCACCGGCGCGCCGCGAACGATCTCCGAAAAGTCGGGCGCGCGATCCTCGGATCTCGCGGAATGCACGGAGCCGTTTGCAGAGACCCACAGTGGCATCGTCACCCAAGAGGGGAGCAGGGCCGCGGGAAGGAAGATCGTGTGCTCATTGCCGTGGTCATCGAACAGCGTGACCTGGCTCTGCGGCACCGACCAGACACCAGCGCCCGCGGCGAGAACCGCGCGCAACGCGACCGGCGCCGCGAACGGAGGCCTGTCGTCGGCGGCGAGACCCGAGAAGCCTTCGCGCAACTCGATGAGCGGCTCGCCATCGGCGGCCTCGAGACGGAGTGCAGCACCGGGCGGCAGTTCGATCGCCGATCCGTCGCTACGCGTCCAGCGAGGCGGCGGGTTCGTCACGAAGTCGTGCACCAGCATCGGAGGTATCGGCGACGCTGGCGTCGTCCGGAATCTCCGTTCGCTCCACGCGCTCCACTCCGTCGCCGCATCGCCGCTGTCGTCGCGGTGTCGGACGCGCAGCACGTACGCCGTGTCGTCGCTCAGCGGCTGGCCGCCGGCAAAGATCCCGTCGCCGAGGTGGATGTGGATGCGCGTCGTGCCGCCGGCGCAGTGCGCGGTCCACGCGGGCTCACCGTCACGGACGATCTCCCAGTCGCTGCAGCGATGGTCGTCGCCGTCGTCATCATGAAACGGCGCGGTGGCCATGTGAACGTCGGCGGCGCTGTAGGCGAGATCCTCCGCATCTGGCTCCATGATCATCGGAGTGGACGGCGGCACGGCCGCGAAAACGACCGGACAGAGAGCGAGCAGAGAAACCGCGAGGATGGGATGACGCATGGGCCGCCATGCATTGTAGTAGACGCTAGGGAGTTCAGTAGGGTCTGACCCGGAAACTCTACTTGACGGGTGGGCTGGCGGAGCGTTAAGTAGAGTTTCCGGGTCAGACCCTACTGAACTCCTGGATCGGTCACCAAGACCCGATGATTCGTGTCACCTTCCGCCGTGCGTCCTGCCACGCCCGGGCGCGCGTCGTGCGATAGAGTCGCGAGCGATGACACAGACATGGACTGACCGCGTCGTGAGCGCGGAGGAAGCCGTCTCCCACGTACTCAGCGGCATGCGCGTCTTCATCCACGGCGCGGCCGCGACGCCGACGCCGCTCATCGACGCGCTGGCCAAACGCGACATCGAGAACGTCACGACCTATCACCTCCACCTCGACGGCCACGTCGCGATCTGCGATCCGGGACTCGAGTCGAGGTTCCG
Organism: uncultured Thermoanaerobaculia bacterium; assembly: GCA_964558905.1. Taxonomy (GTDB): domain Bacteria; phylum Acidobacteriota; class Thermoanaerobaculia; order Gp7-AA8; family Gp7-AA8; genus QHVT01. The sequence continues at coordinate 13,161 of CAZLGP010000300.1, forward strand.
CCCCACGTCGCACTTCATCGGCGCGAACATGCGCGCGGCGGTGAATGAGGGGCGCGCGGACTTCACGCCGGTGTTCCTCTCCGACGTGCCGCTGCTGTTCTCCAGCCGGCGCATCCCGCTCGACGTGGCACTGCTCCAGCTCTCGCCGCCTGACAAGCATGGCTACTGCACGGTGGGCACGTCGGCGGACTGCGCCGTCGCCGCATCGCGCAACGCGCGTCTCGTCATCGCCGAGATCAACGAGCAGATGCCGCGCACGCACGGCAACACGCTCGTGCATATCGATCGCGTGCACGCGTTCATTCACACGAACCGGCCCCTGCCCCAGCATCCGCCATCGGAGCCGACCGAGGCGGAGTCCGCGATCGGATCGCACATCGTGTCGCTCGTGCCCGACGGCGCGACGCTGCAGATGGGCATCGGTGCGATCCCCGAGGCCGTCCTTTCGGGCCTCTTCGACAAACGCGACCTCGGCGTGCACACGGAGATGTTCTCCGACCGCGTGATCGACCTCGTCGAGGCCGGGGTGATCACGAACCGCCGCAAGAAGGTCCACCCGGGCCGCATCACGACGTCGTTCGTCAACGGCTCGCGACGACTGTACGACTTCGTCGACGACAACCCCTTCGTCGAGTTCTACCCCGCCGATCACACGAACGACACGGCCGTCATCCGTAAGAACGAGAACGTGGTCGCGGTGAACTCGGCGCTGGAGGTCGATCTGTCCGGACAGGTCGTCGCCGACTCGATCGGCTTCCGAATGTACTCGGGGATCGGCGGGCAGATGGACTTCATGCGCGGGGCGGCGTTGTCGCCGGGCGGAGTGCCGGTGATCGCTCTGCCATCGACCGCGGCCGGCGGGAAGGTGTCGCGCATCGTGGCATCGCCGAAACCCGGCGCGGGCGTCGTGACCACCCGGGGCCACGTCCACTGGATCGTCACGGAGTACGGCGCCGTCGACCTGTGGGGCAAGTCGCTGCGCGAGCGCGCCGAGGCGCTGATCTCGATCGCCCACCCCGACTTCCGCGCGGAACTGCGGAGGGAGATCACCGAAGTGCGGCGCTTCGTTCTCGCTTAGGGCGCAGGAGGCAGGGCGCAGGGCGCAGGAGAAATCGCACCGCGTCCTCACTCCCCTGCCCCCTGCGCTCTGCCCCCTGCGCTCTGCCCCCTGCGCCCTGTTCCGTCACGGCATCGTCACCTTCTCTTGACTCGCGGCGCCTCCCGCAAGCCTATGCTCGCGCGAACAAGATAGGAGGAATCCATGCGTCGTTCCCTCATCGCGCTCCTTGCGATCGGTATCCTCTCCCTCCCTGTCCTCGGACAGGGCATCTCCACGCCCCCGAACGGCGACAATCAGAAGTCGTCCGTCTCGCAGCACATCGGCCTGGTCAAAGTCACGATCGACTACAGCAGCCCGGACGTCCACGCGCCGAACGGCGACGACCGCCGCGGCAAGATCTGGGGCACCCTGGTTCCATACGGCCTCACGAACCTCGGCTTCGGCACGTGCACCGAATGCCCGTGGCGCGCCGGCGCGAACGAGAACACGGTCTTCACCGTCTCGCACGACGTGAAGATCAACGGCCAGCCGCTGAAGGCGGGCAGCTACGGCCTGCACATCATCCCGATGAAGGATGAGGACTGGACGCTGATTTTCTCGAAGAACCACACCTCATGGGGCAGCTTCACGTACGACCCTCGCGAGGACGCACTGCGCGTGAAGGCGAAACCGGCGAAACGCGAGTACCACGAATACCTCACCTACGAGTTCACCGACCGCAAGCCGGCCCAGGCGACGGTCGCACTGAAGTGGGAGGAGCTCGAGCTGCCATGGACGATCGCGGTCGACGACGCAACGGATCTCTACGTTGCGCGCATCCGCGAAGAGCTGCGCAACAACAACGGCTTCACCTGGCAGAGCTGGGTCGCCGCGGCACAATACGCGCTGCAGGCCGGACGTCCCAACGACGCGCTCGAATTCGCCGAGCGCGCCGTGAGCTTCACCTTCATCGGTCAGGAGAACTTCCAGACCCTGAGCATGCTGGCCACCGCGCAGGAAGCATCTGGTAAGGGGGCGGAGGCCAAAACCACGCGCGAAAAGGCCCTCGATCACCGCACCGCCGGACCGTTCGAGATCCATATGTACGGGCGGCAGCTCCTCACGCAAGGAAAAAAGGAAGACGCCCTGCGCATCTTCGAGCTCAATGCGAAACGCCACCCGAACGCCTGGCCCGTACACGTCGGACTGGCGCGAGGCTACTCGGCCGTGGGCCGCTACAACGACGCACTCAAACACGCCAAGCTGGCATTGGCACAGGCGCCGGATGAGGGCAACAAGCAAAACATCGCGGCGGGCATCCGGAAACTCGAGGAAGGCAAGGACATGAACTAGCTAACCGTTGGCTAACCGAGGGCTAACCGGCACGGCCGGCAGCTTCACCGCACATTCAGGATGGAGTCGTTGCAGCGGCTTTGGCCGGCGCAGCGCGCCTGACATTTCACATCCTCCGCAGCCGCATCATCGCCACGATCCCCAGGAGCGGCCCCGGCGCGAGGAACGCGAAGGCCCATTCCCACCCCACCCGCGCGACGAGCAGGGGCATCATGCGGATCGACACGGTCGTGATGAGGAAGCCGATGCACGTCTGAATCGTCAAAGCCGTTCCGATGTAGCGGGGGTCGGCGTATTCGGTGACGCAGGCGGAGAACTGCGCGGAGTCGGCGACGACGGTCGCGCCCCAGATGGCGGCGACGACGAGGAGGGCGATCGGTGCTTTGCCGTAGAGGAAGCCGATGGCGATGCAGCACGCGCCGCTCGCGGCCATCGCCGCCGCGGCGACGACGGCGCGGCCGATGCGATCGGCGACGAGTCCCGCGACGACGCAGCCGATCGCCCCCGCTCCGATGACGGCAAACGAAGCCGCCTCCGCAAACCGTGGCGAGTCGCCGCTCGCGGCGACGCTCGCGCGGATCATCACCGGCGCCCACGCCCACATCGCGTACAGCTCCCACATGTGGCCGAAGTAGCCGAAGTTCGCCAGGCGCACGCCGCGGTTCGTGAACACGCGCACGATCTGCGCCGGATCGAAGGGCTGGTTCGGCAGCGCGTACGGACCATCCTTGACGAAGCGCAGGACAAGCAGAGACGAAACGATTGCTCCGATCGACGCGATGCCGACGTTGACCCGCCAGTCGTCGGATCCGAACGCGTTGACGAGATAGGGCGAAGCCTTTCCGAGGGTCAAGGCCCCGATCAGCACGCCGAGGGCAAAGCCACGGCCGGACTTGAACCACGTGGCGATGATCTTCATCCCCGGCGGATAGACTCCCGCGAGCATGGCGCCGGTCACGAACCGCAACGCAATGGCGACGCCGACGCTCTCGACGAAGGCCGCGAGCAACGCATTGGCGATCGCGCCGAGGAGCGCGCAGAGGGCGAAGAGGTGTCGGGCGCGGATGACGTCGGGAAGGTTCAGGGTCGCACTCAGCAACGTCCCCACGACGAACCCGAGTTGCACCGCGAGTGTGAGCCACGACGTCGTCGACTCGCTGAGCCGCCACTCGGCGGCGATCTGCGGCGCGACCGCGGAGACGCCGAACCAGAGCCCCATGGCCAGGAGCTGCGCGAGGGCGACGAGGGTGAGGGCGAGGGAGCGGTGCAACGCCGGAATAATAGTCGCGCACCTCGGAAGGGTCACGTCGAGCAGTGATCGTGCTCGCTGGCTTTTTTTGCGCAACTAGGGAACAATTTAGTCGGGTTCCGTCTAGTAGGTAGCTTGAGATCGCAGAGGCCGGAAATCGGCAAGGCGTGTCGATTCACGACGACCGCATCGCCATGGTCGTCTTGCGGCGGGCTGACAGGAGTAGGCATGTCTTCGTCTCGGGAAGCACACCGCGTCTCTCAAGGGATCGTTCGCACTGCTCTCATCGTCGCTGCCCTCGCGGCGTTGTGGAGCGCGGTCCCCGCCTCCGCTGCGTTGCCGGGCTCGTTCACTCTAACGAGCGCGGTCCCGGGCTGCAACGGCAGCAGTCCGCAAATCGTCCTGTACTGGACGTCTTCGAGTGGCGCAACCACGTATGACGTCTACAGAAATGGCAGCCTGTATTCGCCGGGCGTGCCCGCGGGTACGCTCTCGTTCCTGAACACCGGGTCGAAGGTCTCGCCCGGTGTGACATACACGTACTTCATCCGGGCCAGAAACTCGTCCGGCACGAAGGACTCGAGCTCGCTGCAGGCAACCGCGCCGTCCACCTGCGGCGGCTCCGTGCCGGGCTCATTCTCTTTGACCAGCGCCAATCCGAGTTGCAGCGGCAGTAATCCCCGGATCACGCTGAACTGGACCTCGTCGTCCGGGGCGACGACCTATGACGTCTATAGGAACGGCAGTCTGTACTCGCCTGGCGTTCCCGCGGGCACGCTCACGTTTCTCAACACTGGATCCAATGTCTCGCCCGGCGCAACCTACACATATTTCATTCGCGCCAGAAACGCGACCGGCACGAAGGACTCGAACACGTTGCAGGCAACCGCGCCGTCCACCTGCGGCGGCTCCGTGCCGGGCTCATTCTCTCTGACCAGCGCCAATCCGAGTTGCAGCGGCAGCGATCCCCGGATCACGCTGAACTGGACCTCGTCGTCCGGGGCGACGACCTATGACGTCTATAGGAACGGCAGTCTGTACTCGCCTGGCGTTCCCGCGGGCACGCTCACGTTTCTCAACACTGGATCGAACGTCGTCGCCGGAACCACCTACTCGTACTTCATCCGCGCCAAGAACGCGACCGGCACCACCGACTCGAACACGCTCCAGGCCAAGGCTCCCACGTGTTCCGGCGGCGCCGGACCTGGTGCGTTCACGCTCACGAGTGCAGCGCCCGCTTGCAGCGGCACGAGCCCGCAGATCACGTTGCACTGGACCGCCTCGAGCGGCGTCACGACCTACGACGTCTATCGAAACGGCACGCTTTACTCGCCTGGCGTCCCCGCGGGCACGCTGACGTTCCTCAACACTGGATCGAACGTCGTCGCCGGAACCACCTACTCGTACTTCATCCGCGCCAAGAATGCGACCGGCACGACCGACTCGAACACGCTCCAGGCCAAGGCTCCCACGTGTTCCGGCGGTACGGGACCCGGGGCCTTCACGCTCACGAGTGCAACGCCCGCCTGCAGCGGCACGAGCCCGCAGATCACGTTGAACTGGACCGCCTCGAGCGGCGTCACGACCTACGACGTCTATCGAAACGGCACGCTTTACTCGCCGAGCGTGCCGGCCGGCACGCTGACGTTCCTCAACACTGGATCGAACGTCGTCGCCGGAACCACCTACTCGTACTTCATCCGCGCCAAGAATGCGACCGGCACGACCGATTCGAACACGCTCCAGGCCAAGGCTCCCACGTGTTCCGGCGGCACCGGACCCGGTGCGTTCACGCTCACGGGTGCAACGCCCGCGTGCAGCGGCACGAGCCCGCAGATCACGTTGGCATGGACCGCCTCGAGCGGCGTCACGACCTACGACGTGTATCGAAACGGGTCCCTTTACTCACCCGGAGTGCCGGCAGGCACTCTGACTTTCCTCAATGCCGGATCGAACGTGGTCTCTGGAACGACCTACACGTATTTCATCCGGGCGAAGAATGCCGCAGGCACGACGGACTCGAGCTCCCGACAAGCTACAGCGCCCACCTGCACGGGGACGGCCACGCCGCTCGCCCCGACGAACCTCCTCGTCTCGACGACGTCATCGACGGCGATCACCCTGACCTGGAAGGACAATTCCACGAACGAGACGAGCTTCAAGGTCGAGCGACGCATCGGCAACGCCGGCTGGTCGCCAATCGGATCCCAGAGCACGAACCTCAACTTCTACAACGACACAAACCTCTCGGCATCAACAGAGTACTGTTACCGCGTGCGCGCCTCCAATGCGTCCGGTGACTCCGGTCCGTCGAACGAGGCCTGCGCCACGACGACCGCCGCGCCGGAAGGGCCCGGGAGTTTCACGATCTCCGGAAGCGCTTACTGCACGACCACTCTGCCGGAGATGCCTGCGGTGCGGCTGAGTTGGAAGGTATCCGGAGGCGCGACGTCTTATTCAGTCTTCCGGAACGGAGCCCCCCTCCCGCACGGAACGAACCTCGGCTCGGGTGAGCGCGGATTCGACGATACGCATAACGTCGCCGTCGGCCTAAGCTACACATATCTGGTTCGGGCGGCAAACGCGAATGGCTCGACCGACTCGAACCAGTACATCGTGAAAGTGCCGGCCACGATCTGCGAGACGGCCACGCCTCCGGCAGATCCCGGCAGCCTCGTTGCGACCGCGACGTCATCATCGAGCATCCGTCTCATGTGGAACGACCAGTCCAGCAACGAGACCGGCTTCCGGATCGAGCGTCGCAAAGGCGGCAGCGCCACGTGGTCGTTCATTCGCACGACGGGCGCAAACGTGAACACCTTCACCGACGCCTCGCTTTCGAGCGCGACGGTGTACTGCTATCGCATCCGCGCCACGAACGGATCCGGCGACTCGGGATATTCGAATGAAGCATGCGGTACTACGTTCAGCGCGGCGGAAGGTGCTGATCTCGTCGTCGAGAGCCTCAGCCTGAACGCCTCGACCTATGTCGTCGGCCAGACGGCGTCCGTAGTGTTCGCCATCGCCAATCGCGGCGAGGCTCCCGCCGCCGCCTCGATCGCGCGTCTCCGACTCGGCGGTAGCGAGGCGGCTGCGGGCGATCCGATCGTCGCCGAAATCCCGGTCCAGGCGTTGCCGGCGAACACCACGGCACCACTCCACGCGACCTTTATCATCCCATCTCAAACCGGCACGCGGTATGTGCACGTGACCGCCGACGACACGCGTATCGCGGGACAGACGAACACGACGAACGACCGCAAACGATCGGACGCAATCACGATCGTCGCTGCGTCGGAGTGCTCGTTGTCCTGCAGTTCCACGGTCCCCGCGGGCGGCTTTGTTTCGGTGCCTGTTGCGTTTGCGCTACAGCCTACCGCCTGTCCTCGTGCAACCTACCGGTGGGCGTTCGGCGATGGAGTCAACGGATTCACCGCGAGCGCATCGCACACGTACAAGGCAGCGGGCCAGTTCCAGTGGAAGGCGACCATCGAGGCAAACGGCGAGTCGTGTGAGACGTCGGGAACGATTACCATCGAGCAACCGACCTCGTCGACCTTCGTCGGCATCGTCTCTGATGCCGCAACGGGTCAGCCGATCAAGGACGCCTCGGTGATCATCGGCAGCGCGCGCGCGACGACGACGCACACCGGCGAATACACCGTCGACAAACTGCCGTCCGGAACGCTCAAAGTGACGGTCTCGAAGTCCGGCTATCTCCAATTGCGAGAAGACGTCTCCGTTCCGCCTTCGAGCCTCCTGCGGCGCAACTTCCAGCTTACGCGAGAGCCCAAGCCTCTCTCGCCTGTCTCGGTCACGAGCGTTGCGACTCGCTTTCCGAATCGGGTGTACTTCCTCGACGGCGTTAGTCTCCGAGTGACGTTCACCGCGAACATCTACTGGGGCGGGCGGGCGCCCGGGACGGTCCGGTTCTGGTCGCCGCGCAAAGCCATCACCGCGGATGCAAACAACCAGACCGCGAGCGCGACCTTCGATGTCGGCAAGGAGATCGGAGCCTGCCAGAAGCTCTTCGTCCAGGCCACCGCTGCGGACGGGACAAAATCGGCGGAAAAGATGGTGGACATCGTGATCATGTCGCCACCGCCTTTGCTCGGCATCCTGAACTGGCACATCGTCGACTCGGGCGACGCCATCGAGTACCGGTGGTACGACTTCGGTGTCACCGTCTTGAAACACGTGGAGCTCGGAAAGGATGACGTTCCGGATCGCCTCCCGTATTTCAATGAGAAGACCTTCTCGTTCGGAATCAACCCCGAGGTCGACATCTCCGTAACCAGCGACGGCGAGGCGGAGTACGGCACGTTCAACGTCAACCTCGCGGCGGACCGAGAACGCTCGACGCAATCGTCGGATCGGAAGCTCAAGCTCACGCTCGCGAACGTGAGCGGCGAGGTCACACCCCGGTACGAAGTACGGGCTCGCTTCTCCGACACCTCGTGCACCTGGCTGGGATGGAACGGAACATTGGGGATCACGGGAGGAATCACCGGCACCGTCCGATATAGGATCCCGGCCACGCTATATCTGGTCTACACACAATTGAAGGTCACCGCGGAAGCCGACATTGCCGGCGACGTCACGAGCTTCATCCCGCCGAGACTCAAGTTGCGGTCGGCAGAGGTGACGGGTGCGATCGAGCCCGGAGGCGGGATCGGTTCGGATCGCTGGGTGGCGTTCGAGATCAACGGTCACGCCGGCGCGACTCTCAGCGTGTATCCAGAGCTCGACGGGTTCCTCCGCGCGTATCTGGAGTGGCGGTTCGTCGTCCGTTCAGGACTCTTTGAGGTGGACCACAAAATCATCCATTGCACCTACGGCGTGAAAGGGAAGGGGCTCGAGTGCCCGCCGGAATCGATCTCTGTGCCCGTCGACGACTCACCGGGACTTCGGTGGATGCCGCGCACCTATCTCGATTCCCCACTCTTTGGCCGATTCGAGGGTGGCGTCGCGACCACCAGCGCACAGATCGCAGGCCAAAACGCGGACGATGCGCCGAGGGCGATTCAGACGAACATTCTGCCGCTGGCGCAGCCGCACGTGTCCTCGGCGGACTCCAACATGCACATGGTTTGGATCGTCGACGATCCGTCGCGTTCGATCGCAAATCGTGCGACCGTAGTGGCGTCGCGGTGGGACGGAGATGCGTGGACGGCACCTGCCGCGATTGCCAACGACCATACCGCCGACGCGACGCCGGTCGTAATCGCGTTTGCGAACGGGTTCGCACTGGCGGCATGGGAGAACCAGTCGAAGGTGCTGGAGGATGACGTCAACTCCGCGTCCCAGGTTCTGAGCGGCGTCGAGATCTCCTCGGCGATGTTCGATCCGGCGACGGGTCGGTGGTCACAACCCGTCAATGTCACGGCCAACGAATGGACCGATCAGACCCCGCAATTGAACGGACCGAGCGAGACGAACACGATGTTGATGTGGGTCGCCAACCGCGCCAACACGTTGAGCACGTCCGACTCGACGCATGACGAGGTCTGGTCGAGCGTTTGGAATGGATCGTCCTGGAGCGCTCCAGTTCTAGTGACCGCTTCGCTCTATCGCATCGCGAGTTTCTCTTTCGTTTATGACGGTCAGTCCGCCGTAGCCGCAGTCGCCGTCGACGCGGCGGGCGGTAACGAGACCATGCGCGAGATTCACACAATTCGCTATGCTGGTGCACAGTGGGCGCCGCCAGAGCGGCAGACCTTCAACAATGTGGCCGATTCGTCGCCGAAGCTGCTCCGCAGCGCCGGCGGCGCACTCCATCTGGTTTGGCTGAGCGGCGATCGTTTGCTCCTGGCTTCCGTGGTTGACATCCGGAATGGCGCGACGGATCTTCTTCCGGGGCTGCACGCTCCGCTCGTGTTCGACGCCACGAGTATTCCGGACGGTCGCATCATCGTCGTTTGGCCCGAGGCGACGAAGCAAAGCGCGTCGGACCTGCACGTCCTCTATTATGACCCGGTGGTACGCACGATCGGCAAGCCAGTGCCCATTACGGCCGACAATGCGGTGGAGAAGCAGTTCAGCATCGCGCCGGCAGCCGGCGCAAAACTGGTCGCGGTCTATACGCGGACAGATTCCACCGACGCCGCCGACCACGCCGACCTCTACATGGTCTTGCGCGGCATCCGTTCGGACGTTCGCGTCGACGCCGACACGCTCGATGCCGATCCGCCGAATCCACGGCCCGGCAGCGCGGTGGCTTTGTCGGTCGACGTCGTGAACGGCGGCGACATCCCGACGGGCGCCGTCACAGTCGCCGTTTATCCCGACACGGGCGAAGGTGCGGCCGCCATCGCCGTCACGGAAACCCAGCCGATCGCGCCGGGGGTGCGGACGACGGCAACACTACGCTGGGTGCGTCCGGCGACGCAATCGCCGATCCGCTATCGCGTGATCGTTGACCCCGCACGCCGCCTCGACGATCGCGACCGGTCCAATGACTCCGTAACCTTCCTCCTCGGCCAGCCCGACCTCTCCGTTGAGATGCTCGAGTTCGTCGAGCTTGCGAGCTCTTCCGTGAGGATTCGTGCCCGAGTCATGAACCGAGGCGTCGTTCCGACCGCGACGACAAGGCTCGCCGCCTTCGATGGGTCGCAGGAGCTCTCGGCCGTTCAGCTTCCGTCGCTGCGCGCCGGCGAGCGCTTCGACGCGATTCTCGAGATCGCGGCCGGACGGATTCCGGCCTCCCGCATCCTCAACATTCGCGCGGCGACGACGGACAGCGACTTCAGTCGAGCGAACGATGAACGAGTGATCGTCCTTCCACCACTCTCGACCCGCCGCAGAGCGGCGCGACCCTGAAGGATGAGTAGTGGGGGGCCCGGGGGGGCCGCACGACCCCGCAACGAGCCCCCGGGGCACACGGGGGGGGGGTGGAGCGCGCCCCCGGCGGCCCCCGGCCCGCGCCCCCGGGCCCGGAGCTG
>CAZLGP010000301.1:0-8638 GCA_964558905.1 uncultured Thermoanaerobaculia bacterium
GGGGCGGACTTCCTGCACTCCGTCTTCTTCCGGTGGCGGCGCTCCGCGCTCGCCACCGGCTACCCTCTTTAGCGCCTCCGGCGCTGATCAGGCCACTCTCTCCGCGGGGCAGACTGAACCGCGCGCCTTCGCGCGCGACCAGGGTTTGGCGAGGCCTGTGCCGCAGGTGCATGCCGATGCGGAGCAAGGCCCTCCCGGCTCAGCCGGCGAGACGCTGGCGTTCCGCCTCGTACTCCGCGCGGATCGCCGCCTTCGGCGGCGGCGCGGACCAGAGGGGCAACACGCGCAGCATCCAATGCCCAAGGATGCGCTCGCGGAAGTACTTCTCGTGCTCCCACTCCACCTCCGCCATGGTCAGCAGACAGTCGATCATGTCCGTGCGTCCGATGGCCTGAGCGTGGCGCGCGGCGTCTTCGTATTCGACGATGTTCGAGCGTTCGAGCCGGCCGGCGCCGTACATCGGGATGAACCAGCCTCCGACGCGGCAGAGAAGGCTGATCGCGTGACCGATGCACCAGAACACCAGCTCGCGACTTCTGCTCGGTGACGCGTCGAGACTGCCGAGGAGGCCGAGGACGAGCTCGCGATGATGGCGCTCCTCCTGCTGGATCGCGAGGATGCGCTCGCGCTCTTCGCGAGACGACACGCTCGCCGCATGCCCGCGATACGCGTGGATCGCCGCGAGCTCGCCCGAACACGCGCTACGGAGGACGCGAATCAGTTCGGTGCGCGGATTCACACCGACATGGTACCGGACGCCCGCGCGCCGGCGCACACAGTGGGCGGACATGAAAAACGCCGTGGCAAACGGTTCTCGCGCGACGATCTCCGCGGCAAACCGGTGCTCGTGGAGCTCTGGGCGACGTGGTGCCCTCCGTGAGATCCCGCGTCTGCGCGCGGGATAAACTCGTCGACTCGATGGCCCACGACTTCGACTCTTCCTCCTTCGTCGACGCCTACGACGAGCTCCCGCTCTGGTCGGCGATGTTCGGGTCGCTGCTGCTCGAGCGCCTGCCGCTCGAGCCGAACACCATCGCCCTGGACGTGGGTTGTGGAACCGGCTTTCCGCTCCTCGAGCTGGCGCAGCGCCTCGGGCCGGGATCGTTCGTACACGGACTCGATCCGTGGGCTACCGCGGTCACACGCGCGGAGCGAAAACGCCGACAGACAGGCGTAACGAACGCCGCGCTGCACATCGGCGATGCCGCCGCGATGCCCTTCCGCTCCGCCGCCTTCACCCTCGTCGTCTCCAACCTCGGCCTCAACAACTTCGCCGATTCCCGCGCCGCCGTCGCCGAATGCCGGCGCGTGCTGCGCCGCGGCGGCGTGCTCGCGCTGACGACGAACCTCGTCGGACACATGCGCGAGCTCTACGAGGTCTTCGAGTCCGTGCTACCGACCGCGAGACACGCCGCGCTGCGGGCGCACATCGCGCATCGCGCGACGATCGACGGCCTGGGCGCGCTGCTCGATGGCGCGGGCTTCTTCGTCCGCACCGTTATCGAGGACTCCTTCGTCATGCGCTACGCCAACGGCGCGGCCCTCTTCTCGCACGACTTCATCCGCTTCGGATTCCTGCCCGCGTGGCGCGAGGTGGCGGGGGAGGACAAGGTGCTCGAAGCGGTGGCGGCGCGATTGCCGTCGCCACTCACTCTGACCATTCCCCGGGCGTACGTGGAGGCTACCTAAGGGGCACTGACCTCCGCCATCACGATCGACAGGTCGTGTCGCGGCACGACGCCTCGGCGCGAAGACAACGAGGCCTCGGCGCGAAGACAACGACGAGCATGGTGCGTCACAATAGCGAACGCATGCTCAACTACATCTGGTTCGGTCTCATGGCCATCGCCCTGCTGGTAGCGGCCTTCAACGGCACCGCGGATGCGGTCTCGAAGGCGGCGATCGAATCCGCGAAGACGGGTGTCGAGATCGCCATCGGCCTGATCGGCGTGATGACGCTCTGGCTCGGCGTCATGCGCATCGCCGAGGCCTCGGGACTGGTCACGCTCCTCGGACGGCTCCTGCGTCCCGTCCTGCGCTGGCTCTTCCCCGAAGTCCCCGCAGAGCATCCGGCGAACGGCGCAATCGTGATGTCGATCGCGGCAAACATGCTCGGCCTCAACAACGCCGCCACGCCCCTCGGCATCAAGGCGATGGAGGAGCTCCAGGAGCTGAACGAGAGCAAGGACACGGCCACGAATCCGATGGTGACGTTCATGGCCCTCAACACCTCCGGCGTGCAGCTCATCCCCTCCACGATGATCGGCGTCCTCGCGGCCGCGGGGTCGCTCAATCCGACGGCGATCATCAGCACATCGATCGTGGCGACGTTCATCGGCACCGTGGCCTCGGTCCTCGCCGCGAAGTTCCTGCAGAGGTTCTACAGAAGTGATGAAACAGCGGCGGCGGAGGTGAGCCAGTGATCCGCTACGTTCTCGCTCAGATCTCGCTTTGGGCGATCCCGGTGATGCTCGTGGGGATCCCACTGATCGGGATCATCCGGAAGGTGAAGGTCTACGACGTCTTCGTCGACGGCGCGAAGGAAGGCTTCGGGGTGGCGATCAAGATCATTCCGTTCCTGGTCGGGATCCTCGTCGCCATCGGGATGTTCCGCGCATCCGGAGCGATGGAGCTCCTGAACACAGCGCTGCAGCCGGTCATGAACGCCACCGGGTTTCCGGCCGAGCTCATGCCTCTGGCCATCCTGCGCACGCTCACCGGCAGCGGCTCGCTCGCCTTCACGACGGACCTGATCACCAATCACGGCCCGGACTCACTGATCGGCCGCATGGCCGCGACGATGTACGGCTCCTCGGAGACGACGTTCTACGTGCTGGCGGTGTACTTCGGCGCGGTCAGCGTGAAAAAGACAAGGCACGCCGTTCCGGCCGCGCTGATCGGCGATCTGGTCGCGGCGATCGCGACGGTGGCGGTGTGTATGTGGATGTTCTAGGGGGGGCGAGGGGACGAATGGGACCTATGGGACCCATGCGACGAATGGGAAGAACGGGAGAACGCTTTACCCATTCGTCCCATGGGTCCCATGGGTCCCATTCGTCCCCTACCCCCTTCACGTCGCGCTCACCGTGAACAACCCACTCTCATCCTTTTCCACCACCACGTGCGCCGCTCCGTCGTTGATGAAATCCTGCACGACCTGTCCCACCGCCTCGGCGGGGATTCCGGTGATCGTCTGCATGGTTATTTCACCTCCAGGTCCTGGACGGCCTTGGCGCGCAGGACTTCGAACTGGCTGCCGTTGAGGAACATCGCGATGCTCGTGTTCGCGGCATTGCGGGCGAGCCACTGCGTGAGCGTCTCGCGGTTTTCGGGACTCGCTCCGAGCCACGCTCGCAGCCTGTCCGCGTTCGTGTCCGCGGCGAAGACCGCCGTCGCCGACTGAATCGGCTCACCCGATACGCGGGCCTCGGTCGCGAGGGGAGGGCCGAGGCGCCCGTCGGCCTCGATGGCGCGGTCGAAGCCGAGATAGCCGATCACGAGCGGACGGGGAAACGTCTCGTTCATCGCCACGCCCCGGCTCGACGCCGAGGCGATCGTGATGCTGGCCGACGGCGTGGCCGATGCCACGCTCTCCGAGAGCGAGGTCAGGACGGCCTGGTAATTCTTCGCCGCCTCGGCGGCATGCGTCGAATCGCCCGCGTCGAACAGCGCGATCGGCTTCGATGCGCCGGCGTCGACGCGTCCGCCGCGTGCCTCGTTGGCCATCAGCGACAGGTTGACGCCGCCGGCCACGTACACGCGGTACACGACCCGCACGTAGTGCTGATCGACCTCCTGCTTGCCGCGGCGCCCCGTCGCGATGCGAGGGGCGTACTGCCTGAGATAGTTCTGATTCTCCGCCGCCCACGCGTCGACCTGCGGGGAGAGCACCGTGATCGGGAGCCCGTACGTCGATGCGGCGGCGATGTTGACCGTGCCGTACGCGTCGCCCGTCTGCAGAAGGCTGAGGCCCACCGGGACGGCCTGAATCGGAATCGCCAACGAGGCGCCGAAGCCCTGCTTCACCTGGAACGTATACGACGGAAACGCCGCGCCGGGCGCGACGCTCCACGCCGTCGCCGGCGGCGTCGTCGCCGGGAACTGCCACTGTCGTGGGACGACGCTCGCGTCGCCGACGCCGTACGCGCCGTTGTAGAACTGCTGCCATCCCGTCGGCTGAATCCGCGCGATGACGTTGTCGAGCGGAAGGAAGCCGTCCGCCTCGAGGTCGTGGACTTCCTGCGACAGCGGCGACGACACGAGGAACATGTCCCCCACCTGCAGATCCTCTGTGAGCGGGTAGACGGGAAGTACCTGACTCGCGCGAATGGTCAAACACCAGTCGCGTGCCACGCGCGCGAGCTGATCGTCGCGTCTGCGGTCGAGGCTCTTGCAGCCTGTGAGACAGAGCACAAGCGCGGTGATCGCGAGAATTCTCTTCTGCATGCGCGGAGTGTAACGGCGCTTGACGGGTTTGTGGCAGTTCGTGGAAAATCGCCGGAAATAATCCAATCGCCCTGATCGGAACCGGAGGAAGCATTCATGAAGACCCTGGTGACGAAGATCCTGGTGCCCGCATTCGCCCTGGCCTGCCTGCCGCTGTTCGCGCGAGCGCAGGAACAACCTCCCCCCGCGGACAAGCCCGCCGCGCAGACGCCGCAGAAGATTTCCGAGGAGATGGTCGTCACGGCGCGCAAGCGCGAGGAGCACGTGCACGACGTTCCGATGTCCGTCGCCGCGCCTTCCGAGGAGAAGCTTCGCGACCTCGGCGCGGAGACGATCGAGGACGTCTCCGTGAACGTCGCCGGATTCACCGTCCAGAACCTCGGGCCCGGACAGAGTCAGGTGGCGATGCGCGGGGTCTCGGCCGGGCAGATCGTGCGCGATCAGCCGGGCGTGAAGGAACAGGTCGGCGTCTATCTCGACGAGTCCGTGATCTCGCTCTCGCTGTTCACGCCCGACGTCGACCTCTTCGACGTCTCGCGCATCGAGGTTCTGCGCGGGCCTCAGGGAACGCTGTTCGGCTCCGGCTCGCTCTCGGGAACCGTCCGCTACATCACCAACCAGCCGAAGCTGGGGACGACCGAGTCCATCGGTGAGCTGGGCATCAGCTCGATCAGTGACGGCGGCATCGGGGGCAACGCGAAAGCCGCGGTGAACGTGCCGATCGGCGACCGCGCGGCGATGCGTGCGGCCGCGTATTACACGCAATACGGCGGCTTCATCGACGCGGTGCAGCCGGGATTGAGCGTGCGCGACGACGTCAACGACGGCAACCGTCTCGGCGGACGCGTGGCCTTCCGCTTCGAGCCCAACGACCGGCTCACCATCACCCCTCGCCTCCTGTATCAGGAAGTCGAGATGAACGGCTGGAATCGCATCGACGACTTCAACATCCTCGCGAATCCCTTCACCACCACCCGTCCGGCCGTCGACCTCGGCGATCGCCAGCAGTTCATCCAGATCAGAGAGCCGTTCACCGACGAGTTCCTCCTCGGCGATCTCAACCTCGAATACGACTTCGGCGGCCTGACCCTGACGTCGATCACGTCCTACACCGATCGCGACGTGCTCGTCATCCGCGACGCCACGGCCCTCACGGCGAGCATCACCGGCGGCAGCATCGGACTGCCGGAGAGCGTGTACCGCATCGACGCGCCGCTACATGACGCAACCCAGGCGAAGGGGTACACCCAGGAACTGCGTCTCGACGGCGGTCGGGAGCGGTTCGAGTGGGTGGCCGGCATCTTCTACAGCGACTCGGATCGCGACTACGCCCAGAACCTGCCCGTGCTCGGCTTCGAGGATGCAGCCGCGGCCATCGGTGTCAACATCCCCACAGCCGGGACGAAGCTGGCGCTCAAGGACGAGCTGTACAAGTCGGACCTGCACTACGAATCCAGTCAGCTGGCCCTGTTCGGAGAGATGACGTTCGGTATCGGCGACCGTCTCGATCTGACCGGCGGACTGCGCTACTACGACTTCGAAGAGGATCGCCAGCAGGTCTTCGACGGCATCTTCGCGGATCCCATCGACAGCGTCGGCTCCACGTCGGCGGACGGATTCGCCCCGCGCGTCATCGCGAGCTACAAGCTGAGCGAGACCACGCGCCTGAACGCGCAGGTCTCGAAAGGCTTCCGCCTCGGCGGCATCAACGATCCGCTGAACCTTCCGCTCTGCCAGCCCCAGGATCTCGCCATTTACGGCGGGCACCCGACGTGGGACGACGAGACCCTCTGGAACTACGAGGTCGGGGCGAAGAGCACCTTCATGAACGGCAACGGCCAGCTCAGCGCATCGGCTTACTACATGGACATCGAGAACCTGCAGGCCACGGTCACCGCCGGCACGTGCTCGTCGCGCATCATCCTCAACGTGCCGAAGGCGCGAACGATGGGCCTGGAGGCGGAATTCGAGGTCGCGCCGACCGAGAGCTTCGACTTCGCGATCTCCGGCAGCTTCAACAACTCCGAGCTGCGCTCGAGCTTCCGCGACTCGTCGGGGAACATCGTCGCCGGGATCCGGGAAGGCAATCGCCTGCCGACCGTTCCCGAGTTTCAGATGGCCGCGGCGGCGACGTACCGGCGCCCGGTCTTTGCCGGGATGGGGTATCTGACGGGCGTGTTCCAGCACGTCGGCTCTCGCTACACGCAGGTCGCCGATCAGGCCGTGGGCTTCGGCACGGTCGACATCAGCGCCTTCGGCGGCGACATCGGCGGTCCGTACACGCAGAACATCTTCCGTTTCGATCCCGAGCTGCCGGCCTACGACATCCTGAACCTGCGCATCGGACTGCTGAAGAATCAGTGGGACACGGCCCTGTTCATCAACAATGTGACCGACGAAATCGCGTACCTCGCTCTCGATCAGGAGCGCGGGACGCGCGCGCGCGTCGGCTACCTCACGAACCAGCCGCGCACGTTCGGAGTCAGTACGAGGTTCATCTTCTAGCCGGCACGGCCGGAGGCGCTGGTTGGCCCGAGCCTTCGCCATGCTTGTCGTCCGAGGAACGGTTTCGTAGGAGGGGCATGGATCGATCGCGAGAGGTAACGGACCGCCGCGGTCTCGGCGGCTGACGAGCGTGAAGATGCCCGCGTAGCGGGCAAAAGGAAATAGCCCCCGGCTTCAGCCGGGGGTTCGGCGATCGGGACAGGTCAGCCTGCGTAGCGGGCGGCAGAATGGTCCTGTCGCCCGCTACGCGGGCTCGACTGGATACCATGCGCGAGTCCCCCGGCTCAAGCCGGGGGCTATTCCCTCTTGCCCGCTACGCGGACAGGCCCCGGGACCCACTCGGGGACAGTGCGAACTGTCTAAATTCCAGAGCCGGCGGGCCGCCGGCGGTCCCCCGTTGATGCACGTTTCTCGCAGAAGTTTCCTTGCCGCCGCGGCTATCCTTCCGCTCGTGAAGCCATCAGATGCCGCGCCGCGCGTCACCGTCGTCGGAGCCGGCGCCTTCGGCGTCTGGACCGCGCTGCACCTGCAGCGGCTCGGCGCCCGCGTCACGCTCGTCGACGCCTGGGGCGCGGGCCACACGCGCTCGAGCTCGGGAGGGGAGACCCGCGTCATCCGCGCGATCTACGGGCCGGATCGGATCTACGTCGAAATGGTCAGGCGTTCCTATGAGATGTGGCTGGAGCTCGATCCTTCGCTCTATGTCGAGACGGGCGCACTATGGCTGCATCGCGGGGAGGACGCGTACGTCCGCTCGTCGATCCCGATCCTGAGCGAGCTCGGATTTCCGGTCGACTCGATCGCTCTCGATGACGCGCGCCGCCGCTGGCCGCAGATCGAATTCGGCGGCGTGAAATCCGTATGGCTCGAGCGGCGCGCGGGCGCCCTGTCCGCGCGGCGCGCGTGCGGCGTCGTGCGCGATCTCTTCGTGAGGAATGGCGGCACCCATACGACCGCACAGGTCGATCCGATGAAGCCGATGAATGCCGACGCCGCGATCTTCGCCTGCGGTCCGTGGCTCGGAACGCTGTTTCCGGACGTCATCGGCGACGCGATCCGCCCCACGCGGCAGGAGGTCTTCTACTTCGGCACACCGCGCGGCTCGGATCGCTATCAGCCGGGGCATCTTCCGGTCTGGATCGACTTCGGTGCACGGATCTTCTACGGCGTCCCCGACATCCACGGCCGCGGCTTCAAGCTCGCCGACGACACCCGCGGCGAAGACTTCGATCCGACGACCGGCGATCGCACGCCGACGAGCGGGGGCATCGCACGCGCCCGTCACCTGCTCACCGAGCGCTTCCCCGAACTGGCGAAGGCCCCGCTGCTCGCGGCCGAAGTGTGCCAGTACGAGAACAGCCCGGATGGGCATCTCATCCTCGACAAACATCCATCGCTGAAGAACGTGTGGCTCGCCGGGGGCGGCTCCGGACACGGCTTCAAGCTCTCGCCCGCGGTAGGGGAGATGGCCGCCCAGGCGGTCCTGGGCCGGGCCGAGCCGCCGAAATCGTTCGCGCTCGAGCGACTTCGGGACGCGCGGCGCGCGACGCAGTTCGAGAGGAAGGGATAGTGTCGTGTCACGGCTAAAACCGTGGGTTCCTTGCGGCGCCGGCGGGCCGTCTGCCGCGCCGCCGCTCCTCGACGATGTCCCAGCATCGCCTGCGTCGCGGCGGCTCGCATCCGACCC
>CAZLGP010000302.1:0-23031 GCA_964558905.1 uncultured Thermoanaerobaculia bacterium
CGAGCGCGGAGCGCCGCCACCGGAAGAAGACGGCGTGCAGGAAGTCCGCCCCGTAACGGCGGAATAGGTTATATGCCGCCCCTCCGGGGCGGAGCATTCGCGGACGCGCACGTTTCCGGTTGCGGCGCATTCGCGCTCGCCACCGGCTACCCTCTTTACGCGCCTCCGGCGCAGGTGCCCGAGCCGAAAGTTGACGCCATTGCGGCTTCAGCCGGGGGCTTCAGCCGGGGGAGTTGCGACCGTTAGAGTGCAGCCCGCGTAGCGGGCGACAGGACGACTCTTTCGCCCGCTACGCGGGCTGACCAAGGACAGCGCCCCCACCCCCGGCTGAAAGCCGGGGGCTATTTCCTCATGCCCGCTACGCGGGCGTTTGGGCAACAGACCCTGAAGCCGGCCGCGTAGCGGGCCAAGCCGGCTGCGCCGGCCGGCGCGGGCGTCCCGCCCGCGCTACCTCGATAGCCAGCCAATGCTGGCCGAAGGAGGTCACGCCCGAGTCGTAGAGGCGGGCGATGCCGAATGCTCGAGGCGGGCCTGATACAGGCGGCGTAAGGCCCCGCGGATGGCCGCTGGCGGCTTCATGGCCTCGAATCCGCTCATCGCCACTGCGCCTCGAATGTACACAGCTCCTCGTTCGCGCAGCGGCAGGTCGATTCCGAGATTTGCGGCGCGCTTCCTCCGTGCAGGGTGATGACCTGTTCGAGGTAGCCGGTCTCGCTGGCGCAGTACGTGGGGCTGAAACAGGCCGCCTCGCGGATGCGGATGCGCGCCTGCGTCGGTCCAAGCTGATCGTACGTACAGGTTCCGAAATCCTGGAACTGCCGGTGCAGCGTGGCGCTGTTGCGGAAGAAGTCGTGGATGTCCTCGCGCCGGAAAGCGCGGTAGACCGTCGACAGATTGACGCTTGCCGAATACGCGCCGAGCTCGCGCAGAAGCTTCCGCTCGTCCTGGCCTGAGACCTTGACGATGGCCCTGTCCAGCGCAATCAGGGTCTCGAACGCGCACCAACTCGCGGAGAGGACGTTGTGCAGCTCCGCGGTCATGGCCGAGGGCAGCGCGGCCAGGGTCTGCTCCACGGCCGCCGCGCCGAAGCGATCGCCGACGAACTGCAGGTGCGCGCGCACCATCGAGCCTTTGACGTGACCACCCGCGAGGACTTCGCTCCGCATCATGAGTCCGCTTTGTAGGTCTTCGGCGGCGGAGAGTCAATACTTCCGGCCTGCCGGCAGTTCACGAGACTTTCAGACTAGTCTTCGAGACTCGGGACTTTGAGACTTGCGATCGCCGCCGTTCTCGCGCGACTGGCGCGCATCCGATCACCCGATGAGGATCTCATCCACCGGTATGGCCAGTACGGGCAGGACCACGGAAGCGGCCTTCGCTCCACGCTCGAAGCGCTGCTGATTCGCGTACCCGTTCGGGCCTGGAGAGGAATACACATCCACGACGTTCTTCACCAGATCCACGAGCCATACCTCGCCGATTCCCTCACGCGCGTACAGCGGGAGCTTGGTATTGCGGTCGTACATGACCGACGCATCGGCCACCTCGAGAAGAACGAGGATGTCCTCCGGGCCCGGGTGAACCTCTGCGTAGAAGTCTTCGCGTGGCCTCAGGATCGAAATGTCAGGAAGAGGCTCCGAGTGCTCCGAGAGGCGGATCGGATCCTGAACGCCTGCGATCAGAGCGTGGCTCGCAATCCGCTCGCGAATGAGAGCGGCGAGCTTCTTCACACACGCCGCGTGTCGCGGACCGATCGGACTCATGGCCACCACCTCTCCTTCGATCAGCTCGACCCGGTCGTCCTCGGTGAAAATCCCCGCCTCCGCCATCCGGTGATACTCGGCCACCGTGAACAATCGAAGCGGGGTGAAGGCGCTGGCATTCATGCGCTGGCGATTATCCGCTGATTCGCGATGCCGGGAGATGAGAATCCACGCCGTTGCCCATCGCTGATTTCTTCCCTTTTGCCGCACTTGATCGCATGCCTTGCAGCGCGTCTTGCTTTATGTAAGTATTTCAATGCGGAAACAGGAAGTCGAGGTCGGAAGTGCCCAGGCAATCCCCGGGACCCATTCGGGCCACCTTACGCGTGCAAAAAGGAGTTTCCCATGGCCAAGCTCGAGAGTCGCAGTATCCCGGTCCTCGTCGCGCTGCTCGTTCTCGCTCTCTTCAGTCCCTCGCTTCTCGCCCAGAGGATGGAGGCAACGGAGCGGGTCTGCCCGCCGCCGGAGCAGAGCGGCAGCATCGGAGTGAGCACGCTCACTCCCCTGCAGCCGAGTGAGCGTCTCCTCTACGATCTCGGGGAGCTGACCGGCGGCACGCTGGAGGTCCGCTATCGCGTGAACGGCAACCTCCATCTCACCGAGATCATCGACCTCGGGGAGATGCAGCTTCCCGAGCGTGCCGCTTCCGCGCTCGACGGGCCGCCCCGGCTCGGCGACTTCGCACGGAAACAGAAAGACGCGGTCGTCGCGCTGGCGCAACGGCACGAAGGTGTCGCCGAACGGCGGGTGATCGAGCTGTTGACGCTCGACGCCGACAACACGCGCGAGCTTCATCGGCTCGCGCGGGAAGGCATGACGGTCGAGATCGACGTTCTGCATGGCGGCCTCCTCCTCGAGTCGGTTTCCCTCGCCGAGATGATCCGCCGTGCCGCGGCGCTTCGCCAACAACCGCTGGCGCCGGTGTTCGCCCCGTCCACGGTCACAGGTCCGGGAGTCGTCATGAGCCCGCGCACGCTGCGCGTGGCGACGAACGAATACCTCGAGAGCTGCTCCGACTGCACCTCGAGCCATCCCTGCGATACGGAATGCGGCTACGACCCCGGCAAAGGGGGGCCGACGACCTGCGGTGAATACGGAGCGCCGTGCGAGCCTTGGTGCCCGCCGTCCTTCACATCCGGCGAGTGGTGGGGACCGTGGACCTACTACAGCCAGGGATATGGGACCGGCCGTTGTCTGGCGACCTGGATCGGCTACCGCTGGCATGACGAACGGATCACCACCTACCGGCGCGAGCGCATCCGCCGTACGACGACCTGTCCGAACAGCCCCAGCTGCAACGGCTGCTACGACACCGAAGCCGTGATCTCCGTCCAGTACTCGAGCTCGTACTGCTACCAAGAAACGGGCGGCGGTTGCTTCAACGGACAGACGGCCTGCTGCTGGACCTGCAACGTGTACGGCTGGTCCGCGTGCACGTACAGCTCCCCCTGCTTCTGGTAAAGGCCTTGCGCGGCGGCGAGCGCCTGCTCGCCGCCCCTTGCCGCGTCCCAATGTCAAACTCCAGCCTCGGGCAGAGCCCCCGGGGCTAGCCCGGGCTAGCGTCGTGGGACAGCATCCGCGATGGGGAGAGCGTTCCTTCCGAACCCAACCTATCTCCCGCCCCCCACTTCCGACATCCACACGTCCGCTTCGATCTGGCGATCGGAGTAGATGAGTGTCCGCGCGTCGGCGGTGAGGGACTGGCCGGTGATCGACAGCGACGTCGCCACGTCTCGGATGACACCGGTGTCGATGTTCACGATGCGCAGCTTGCCGTTCTCGCCATACAGGATCTCTTTTCCGCCCGGGAGCCACAACGGCCGCACGCCGGTGGTCGTCACCGGGCGGTAGGTGCGATCGGCAACGTTGTAGATCACCACGCCGGGGCGGCCGCGGAGCTCTCCGGCGAGCATGGTGCCGTCAGGGGACCAGGCGTTGAACGCGGGGCGACTGCCCTGGTGCGTCGCCGGCATCTGCTCGAGCGGCGCACCGGGAACGGTGAGGTCGAGGAGGAACGTGTGCTCGTCGTTGTAGCAGGCGAGCTTCCTTCCGTCGGGCGATACGGTCGGATACCACAGGCCGCGCCCCTCGGTCCGCGTGACGCGGGTCAGGTTGCTGCCGTCGGCGTTGATGCTCCAGATCTCGTAACGGTTGTCGGCGCGCATCGAGTAGAAATAGATCTTCACGCCGTCGGGCGACCAGAACACGCCCCGGTCCCGGGCCACGTCGTCGGTGAGCTGGCGGATCTCCCCCGTCGCGATCTCCACGACGAACAGGTCCTCCTGACCTCCGCGATTCGTCACCGCGGCGAGGCGGCCGTCGGGCGAGATCGCGGCGCTGAAAACGAGGAACGTCCCGCCGAGGACGGGCCGGGCATTGCCGGCGGTCGCGCCGCTCACGGGATCGAAGCCGACGATGCGCAGCGACTCCTTCTGATCGATGGAGGCGTACAGCATGCGCGGGCCCTCCTTGCCGAGGGAGTAATGCGCGCCGAAGCGCGCCGGAACCGTCGCCGGCTCGGGCTCGCCGCGGGCCTCCCCGCTCTCTTCGTCGATCCGCACGCGCCAGAGGTTCATCGCCCCGCCTCGGTCGCTGCCGAAGTAAAGATGTTGACCGTCGGCCGACCAGACCGGGTTCCAGTCCACGGCCAGGTCGTTCGTCACCCGCACGATCGTCTTCGACGGATCGGGAGCATCCGGGTCGATCGTCCAGATGTCGCGCTGGGCCGACTCGCCGTCCATGCCCCAGTAGGCGATGCGGTTTCCGTGCGGCGACCACGACGGCTGCACGCCGTCCGCGGCCAGGAGCAGCTT
This sequence comes from uncultured Thermoanaerobaculia bacterium, assembly GCA_964558905.1. Lineage (GTDB taxonomy): Bacteria > Acidobacteriota > Thermoanaerobaculia > Gp7-AA8 > Gp7-AA8 > QHVT01. The sequence continues at coordinate 4,577 of CAZLGP010000302.1, forward strand.
GCGCTATCCGGATTGCGCGTCGACGATCCACAGCTCGCTGAGCTGGCCGCGCGAGGTCGGCGTGAAGTTCACGCTCTCGCTCCCGCAAGCGAGCCTCTTCGAGTCCGGCGACCAGGCGGGATTGAAACAAGACGTGGTGATGCGGCGCGCGGCTTCCCCGGTGGCGCCCATGATGAAGATGCCGCCGCCATCGCATTCGGAGCGGTACGCAATCATCGTCCCGTCGGGCGAGAACGCCGGCTGGATGTCCGCCTTCGCGCAGCGCTTGGTGAGGTTGATCGCGTTGCGCCCGCTCACCCGCTGCAGATAGATGTCCGCGGCCGGGCCGCCCCCGCGCGTGAAGACGAACGTGCCGCCGTCGGGCGAGAGCGCGGGCTGTACTTCCAGCCCCTCTTCGTGCGTGATCTGCGTGAACCGCACCAGAGGAGGTCGCGGCGCGGCCATGCGCGATGAACGCAACAGCCATCCGCCGCCGAGGCCGGCGATCAGGAGGGCGGCGGCCCCCAGGAGACTGATCAGGGGGCGGTTCCAGGAGTCGGAGATCTTCGACTCGAGAGTCGGTGCGGAGCCGGACGCGCTGGAGAGCATGTCCAGATGGAAGGCCAGGTCGCGCGCCGACTGGAAGCGCTGCTCCGGACTCTTCTCCATGCAGTGACGGATCACACGATCGAATCCAGGCGTCACGTTCGGATTCACGCTGGTCAGCTCGCGCGGGTCCTCGCGGAGGATCGAGGACATCGTGTCGGCCGGCGAGTCGCCGCGGAAGGGATGCTCGCCCGCGACCATCTCGTACATCAGCGTGCCCAAGGAGAAGATGTCGCTGCGGCCGTCGACCGACTGCCCTCGGACCTGCTCGGGCGACATGTAGCCGACCGTGCCGATGACCGTGCCGGGCGAGGTGTCCTGCTCCATCGTCTCGGCGTCCGACATCGCCGCCTCGTCTTCCGAGCTGCGCAGCTTGGCCACGCCGAAGTCGAGGATCTTCACCCGGCCGTCCCTGGTGACGAAGAGGTTCTCCGGCTTGAGGTCGCGGTGGACGATGCCCCTCTCGTGCGCGGCGGCGAGGCCGTTCGCGATCTGGATGCCGTAGTCGATGGCCTTGCGGATGGGAATGCGCACCGCGGTGCCGTTGTCGCGGAGGATGCTCCGCAGCGTGTGCCCTTCGAGCAGTTCGGTGACGATGTACGGGCGGCCCTCGGACTTGCCGGTGTCGAAGATGGTGAGCAGGTTGGGATGACTCAGGGCGCCAACGGCCCGCGCTTCCTGCTCGAAGCGGTGCAGGCGGTCGGCGAACTTGGCGAGCGTGGGAGGAAGGACCTTGATGGCCACGTCGCGGCGGATGCGGGGATCGAAGGCGCGGTACACCTCGCTCATCCCCCCGGCGCCGATGCGGGAGACGATCTCGTAGGGACCGATTCGCGTTCCTGCAGTGAGTACCGACATCCGGACGGCGCGATTGTCGCACGCTCGCGCGCAAACCCTGAGGAGCGAAGCGACGAAGGGTCAAGGGAGCCCTCTCGAGGCACGCGTTACGAGAGGTGCACGCGCTTCGTGCACGTTGCCCGTTGCCCGTGACTCGTTGCCCGTGACCCGTGGTCCGGGACGGACGGCCAGGCGACGACTCGCTCCTATTCCCGCCAACCGCCAACCATCAACCGCCAACCGTTTCTCATGTCGAAACCGATTCTCCTCGATCGACGTAGAGATGAGGAGAGCACATCGACCCATGGAAGCCATCGGAATTCTCGCCGTTGTCCTGATCACCTTCGTTCTGATCACCCGCGACCCTGAAGAGGAGTGACGGGCGGCAACGACCGGGCTCGGGAAGCACGCCCGCTGCTACAAAGGAGAGTGCGGCGATCGCAGCCGAGTCGTCGAGTCGTCGCCCGGAGCACATTGCCGGGATTGCAGTTGCCAGTTGCCAGTTGCCGAGACTGTTGCGGCTCGAGCCAACCGCCAACCGCCACCGCCAACCCTCACGGCGCGAACGGCGCGTCCATCCTCTCCCCCGTCGCAATGTCCACCAGCGCGTGAATCAACACCCGCGTCCCCTTCTGCAGATCCTCGATCGCGATCTTCTCGTCGACGTCGTGCCCGGGGTACGGTTTCCCGGGGAACCACATGCCGAAGGCGATGGCGTTGGGGAGTCTCTTCGCGTAGGTCCCGCCGCCGGAGATCGCGGGCTTCGGGTTCTTTACCCCGGTCGCGCGCGCGTAGGCGGCCATGAGGCGCTGGACGATCTTCGCGTTGGGATCGAAGCCGAGGGGCTTGTCGAGGAAGTAGGAGAGAGAGTCATCGATCGCCAATGCGGCGTCGTTGCGTTTGTTGAAGCGGTCGACGACGGACGCGAGGTGCGTCTTGAGCTCCGCGCCGGTGCGGGGCGGGATGCGGCGGAGGTTGATGTAGAGGACGAATCTCGACGGATCGCTCTCCAGCGGCTTGACGGTGGCGACGTTCACGCCGTAGCGGCCCCAGATCGGATCGCTGTCGGTGATGCCGAGGCCTGTGCCGTGAAGGTCCTGTCCGGCGAGACGCGCGAAGGCCAGGAGGTCGTCGCCGCCGCCACCCGGCAGCTTGCCCTCGAGCGCGTTCGCGAGCGCGACGAGCGCATTACGGCCGCCGGTGAGGTTCACCCCCGAATGCGCGGACTTGCCGTACGCGACGATGCGCATCCATTCCCCCTCCTGCTGGAACACGAGCCGCGTCCCCTCGGGCATCCGCACGCTCTCGAGCTCCGAGACGAGCTCCTGCCAGCCGGCGGCACCCTCGCGCGTCCAGAGCAGGGTCACCTTTGCGTAGTCGGGGACGATGCTCGGCGAGAGGCCGGCGTCGATCGACTCCACGCGGTACGGCATCGCGTCATCGCGCGACGCCAGCGACGTCACCAGCGCGAGACCGTCCCAGGCCTTCTCGCCGACGACGACCGGGAACTCGGAGTCGAGGACGAGCGAATAGTCGGGCGGCGCGTGCGTCTTCAAGTACTCCCCCATCTCCGTTGCGGATGACTCCTCTTCGCTGCCGACGAGGAGACGGATGGTGTGGGTGCGCTCCACGCCGCTCTCCGCGAGCGCCTTCATCGCCAACAGGGCCTGGATGAGCGGACCCTTGTCGTCGGCGGCGCCGCGGCCGAGGACGTAGCCGTCCTCGACGCTCCCGGCGAAAGGCGGGAACGACCACGCATCCGCCTCGGCCGGCTGCACGTCTCCATGAATGACGAGGCCGAGGACCGGCGCGTCGGGCGGACCGGGAAGCTCGATCTCCGTCACCTTGCCCGCATCGCGCGCGACGAAGCCGAGGTCCTTCGCCGCCTGCATCAGCCACGCCTTCTGCGCGACATGAGCCTCGGGGTCGTATTGATGCGTGGAGAACCGGATCACCTCGGACAACATCGGCACGAGGTGCTTCGCCTCGTGCTGCTCGTAGTGCGCGAGGACGGGATCGACCGTGGCGGCCAGCAGGAGTGTCGCGAGAATCATGGGTTTCCTCCTCGGGTATTCGCAGAGTGCTGGGTGCTGAGTGCTGGGTGCTGAGTGCTGAGTCCCGCCCGCCCGGCGCACTCAGCACTCAGCCCAGCACTCAGCACTCTCAAAACAATCTCCTCCCCTCCAGCGCGAGCAGCCACTGTTTGCGCTCGATGCCGCCGCCGTAGCCGGTGAGCGCGCCGTTCGAGCCGATGACGCGGTGACAGGGGATGATGACAGGAATCGGGTTGGAGCCGTTCGCCGCACCGACGGCGCGGACCGCGCTCGGCCTGTCGATGCGCCGCGCGAGCTCGGCGTACGTGATCGTATCGCCGTACGGGACCTCGAGCAGCGCGTTCCAGACGGCGAGCTGGAATTCGGTGCCTTTCGGGGCGAGAGGGAAGTCGAATGCTCTGCGTTTGCCGGAGAAGTACTCGGCGAGCTGAGTCGTCAAGTCGTCGAGGCGTCCCGTCGTCGAGGCGATCCTCGTCGGCTCGACGGCTCGACGACTCGATGACTCCCGGAACCCGAGCTCCGCGAGCCTCCCTTCCTCATCGAACGCGGCGTGCAGTGCGCCGATCGGCGTCTCGATCTTCATCATCGTTCTCACACCAGAACGGCGGCGAGAACGCCGCCGGGCCAGCCGGCGAGACGCCGGCGTTCCTGAAAACACGCGGAATCGCGCGCGCGTTCGCGTAGAATAGCCGCATCCCAACGAGAGAGGTCCGCTTCATGAAAACCTTCTTCAAGGTCCTCGGCGTCGCCGCGCTCGCCGTCGTTGCGATCGCCGCCATCGGCGTTTCGTATCTCGCGCTCCGCAAACCCGCCCAGCGTCCCGCCCCGGTGGAGAACGTCGAGGCTACGCCCGAGCGCCTCGCGCGCGGCAAGTACCTCGTCCACCACGTCTCGATCTGCTTCGACTGCCACTCCGAGCGCACGTACGCGTATGCCCTCCCCTTCAAGCCCGGCCGCGAGGGCGTCGGCGGCTTCGTCTGGGACAAGAAGATCGGCTTCCCCGGCACGCTCGCCGCCTCGAACCTCACCCCCGATCCCGAGACCGGCCTCGGCCAGTGGACGGACGGCGAGATCCTCCGCGCCATGCGGGAAGGCGTCGACCGCGAGGGCCATGCGCTCTTCCCGATCATGCCTTATGGCCACTACCGCCACATGAGCGACGAGGACGCGGCCTCGATCGTCGCCTACCTCCGCACGCTTGCGCCGCAGAGCTATGCGGAGCCGGAGAAGTCGCTCGACCTCCCTCTGAACTTCGTGGAGAAGTTCATCCCGCAGCCGCTCGATCAGCCGGTGCCGCAGCCGGATGGGAGCGAAGAGCTGGCGTACGGCAAATACCTCGTCACCATCGCCGCATGCGGCGACTGTCACACGCCGAAGGACGACAAGGGCAACCCGATCCCCGGCATGGAATTCGCCGGCGGCTTCGAGATGCACACGCCCGAGTTCCGCGTCGTGACCGCCAACATCACGCCGCATCCCGCGACGTACATGGGCACCGCCACGCGCGAGGCGTTCATCGGCCGCTTCCGTACGTTCACCGGCTACACCGCCGAGACCGCGCCGCAGGCAGATAAAGGGAGGAACACGCTCATGCCCTGGATCGCCTACTCCGGCATGACGGACGAGGACCTCGGCGCGATCTACGCCTACCTCAAGACGCTGGCGCCGATTGAGAACCGCGTGGACCCTTTTCCGGACGCCGAAGTAGGACGATAGGACGGATAGGACGGATAGGACGGATAGGGAGTCCGCCGCCCCGGTCTCCCTATTCGTCCTATTCGTCCTATCCGTCCTATCCGTCCTCCAGAAACCCTCTCGCGCCGAGGAACGTATACGCCGTCATGTCACTCGAACTGCGAATCGAAGACCTTTCGAAGACCTATCCCAACGGGGTTCGCGCCCTTCAGAACGTCTCCCTCACCATTCCCACGGGCATGTTCGGCCTGCTTGGACCGAACGGCGCGGGCAAGTCGACGCTGATGCGGACGATCGCGACGCTGCAGGAGGCGGACTCCGGCAGCGTGACGCTCGGGGGCATCGACGTTCTTCGCCAGAAGGACCAGGTCCGACGCATGCTCGGATACCTGCCGCAGGAGTTCGGCGTCTACCCGCGCATCACCGCCGAGGCGATGCTCGATCACTTCGCGATCCTCAAGGGCATTCAGGATCGCCGGGAGCGCCGCGAGGTCGTGGCCGCGCTGCTGCGTCGCACGAACCTCTACGAAGTACGCAAGCAGAACCTCGGCACCTATTCGGGCGGCATGCGCCAGCGCTTCGGCATCGCCCAGGCGCTGCTCGGCAATCCGAAACTGATCATCGTCGACGAGCCGACCGCGGGACTCGACCCCGGCGAGCGCGTCCGCTTCCACAACCTCCTCGCCGAGATCGGCGAGAACGTCATCGTCATTCTCTCGACGCACATCGTCGAGGACGTGAGCGACCTCTGCTCGCAAATGGCCATCATCTCTCACGGCCGCGTGCTCGCCGAGGGGGATCCGGCGGATGCGCTGCGCGACGTGGAAGGGAAGATCTGGCGCAGAAAAATCGCCAAGGGCGATCTCACCGCGGTGCAACAGGAGCACGCGGTGATCTCGACGAAGCTCGTCGCCGGCCAGACCGTCGTACACGTCTTCAGCGAGGACGCGCCCAGCGGGTTCGAGCCCGTGCCCGCGAGTCTCGAGGACGTGTATTTCTCGACGCTCGAGCGCTCGAAGGAGGGCGTCGCGGCCTGAGGCCGCAGTGCTGAGTGCTGTGTGCTGAGTGCTGAGTCCCGCCCCCCCGGCGTCCTCGCACTCAGCACCCAGCACCCAGCACTCAGCACTGAATCATGTTCACAGCAATCGCATCCTTCGAATCCAAGTACCACCTGAAGGCGCCGCTCTTCTACATCCTGCTGCTGGTTTACTTCCTCTTGACGTTTGGCGCGGTGACGACGGACGGGATCACGATCGGTGGCTCGGTCGGGAACGTCAACCGCAACGCGCCGTTCGTGATCATGCAGTTCCTGATCGTGATGAGCATCTTCGGGATTCTCACCACGACGGCATTCGTCGCGAATTCCATCCATCGCGACTTCGAGCTGGGCACGGACGCGCTCTTCTTCAGCTCGCCCATCAAGAAGTTCCAGTTCCTCGCCGGCCGGTTCTTCGGCTCGTTCAGCGTCGCGGTGCTGGTCTACATCGGCGTCGTGGGAGCGATCGTCATCGGCAGCATGATGCCGTGGATCGACAAACAGCGCCTCGGGCCGTTCGTGCCCTGGCACTATCTCTATTCGCTCTTCGTGATGGTCGTGCCGAACCTGCTGCTGGCCGGCGCGATCTTCTTCGCCGTGGCCGCGCTGACGCGCAGCCTGATGGCCACATACGCGAGCGTCGTGGCGTTCCTCGTCGCCTATGCCGTGGCGGGATCGATGCTCGAGGACGTCGAGAACGAATTCGTCGGGGGCCTGCTCGATCCGTTCGGGTTCGGCGCCTTCGGTCTGGCCACGCGCTACTGGACCGTGTTCCAGAAGAACACCGAGCTCGTGCCGCTGGAAGGGATCTATCTCTGGAACCGCATCCTGTGGGTCGGGATCTCGCTGCTCATCCTGGCCTTCGCGTTCTGGCGCTTCCGGTTCACCACCGGCACGCGCAAGACGCGGAAGAAGGCCGCGAAGGCAACAGTCGACGAGCTGCAGCCGATCGAGCGGACCTCCCTCGCGCTGCCGAAGGTCTCGCAGACGTTCGGTCGCGGCGCCGCGTGGAAGCAGTACTTTGCCACCATCCGTCTGGAGTCCGCGCAGATCTTCAAAGGGATTCCGTTCATCATCATGCTCGTCCTGGGCATGCTGAACATCTGGGGCAACAGCACCGCTCTCAGTAACCGTTTCGGGACGTCGGTCTACCCCACCGCGGGCGCGATGGTCGACGTGATCAACGGCGGCTTCGCGATCTTCGCCATTCTCATCACCGCGTTCTATGCCGGGGACATCGTCTGGCGCGAGCGCACGCTCAGAATGAACGAGGTCACCGATACGATGCCGCTCCCGACCTGGGCACAATGGGCGGCGAAGTTCAGCGCGCTGGTCCTCGTGGCTTTCGCGACCCTGGTGATGGCCATTGGGACGGCAATGGTCATTCAGACCGCGAAGGGCTACTACAACTACGAGCTCTCCGTGTATGCGAAAGGGGTCCTTCTCGAGACTGGCGTGTTCCTGCTGCTGCTCGCGGCGCTCTCGTTCATCCTGCAGGTGCTCCTGAACCAGAAGTTCGTCGCCTTCCTCGGCGTGATGATCTGGTTCATCCTCAATCCGGCCCTGCGCGCACTCGACTACGAGCATGGCCTCTATCGCTACGCGTCGACGCCTCCGGCGATCTGGTCGGACATGAACGGCTACGGCCACTTTGCCTGGCCGCTCACCGTATTCAATGCCTACTGGCTGCTGTTCGTGGCGGTGTTCCTCGTGCTCTGCCACCTCCTGTGGGTGCGGGGCACGGACGGCGGTCTGCGACAACGCCTGGGAATCGCCCGCCAGCGCTTCGGCAGGCCGGTCGCGCTCGCGCTGTTCGCCTCATTGACCGCCTTCGTGGCCACGGGCTGCTACATCTACTACAACACGAACGTCCTCAATGACTACAGGACCACGAAGGACGGCGAGAAGCTCCAGGCCGATGCGGAGAAGAAGTACAGGCAGTTCGAGCACCTGCCGAAGCCTCGCATCACGGCGGTGCAGGCCGACGTCCGGATCTTCCCCGAGCGTCGCGCCGTCGACATCCGCGGCGAGTACACGATGATCAACAAGACCGGCAAGCCGCTCGGCGAGATCCACGTCACCGTGAATCCGCAGTCGCTGACGAAGTGGAAGATCGACATTCCGGGAACGCGCCTGAAGAGCGACGACCGCGAGCTGGGCTACATGATGCTCACCTTCGATCCGCCCCTCGCCGCGGGAGCGACGGTGCCGATGAAGTTCGAGACCGGCTTCGCCGCCCGAGGGTTCGTCAACGGCGCGGCGAACAACAACGTGGTCGAGAACGGGACCTTCATCAACAGCGCCGCCTATTTCCCCCACCTCGGCTATGAGAGCGGCATCGAGCTGCAGGACCGTAACAAGCGCCGCAAGTACGGCCTCGGCGAGCCCCGCCGGCAGGCCCCGCCCACGGACATGCGCGCGCGCATGGACAACGGCCTCAATAACGAGTCCGACTGGGTCAGCCTGGACACGACCGTGTCGACCTCCCCCGATCAGATCGCCCTCGCGCCGGGATATCTCCAGCGCGAGTGGACGGAGAACGGGCGCCGGTACTTTCACTACAAGACGACTTCCCCGATCCTCGGCTTCTGGTCGTATCTGTCGGCGCGCTATACCGTGAAGAGAGACCAGTGGCGGGATGTCCCGATCGAGATCTACTACGACGCCAAGCACCCCTACAACGTCGACCGGATGATCGAGGCGACGAAAAAGTCGCTCGACTACTTCACGGCCAACTTCTCGCCGTACCAGCACAAGCAGGTGCGCATCCTCGAGTTCCCCGGCTACGCGTCCTTCGCGCAGTCGTTCCCCAACACCATCCCCTACTCCGAGTCCATCGGCTTCGTCGCCGACCTGCGCAACGAGGAGAGCATCGACTACGTCTTCTACGTCACCGCGCACGAGGTCGCGCACCAGTGGTGGGCCCACCAGGTGATCGGCGGCAACGTGCAGGGCGGATCGATGATCACCGAGTCGATGTCCCAGTACTCGGCTCTCATGGTGATGGAGAAGGAGTACGGCCAGGCCAAGATGCAGAAGTTCCTTCGCTACGAGCTCGATCGCTATCTGCGCGGCCGCGGCAGTGAGCTGATCGCGGAGAAGCCGATCTCGCTCGTCGAGAACCAGTCGTACATTCACTACGGCAAGGGCAGCGTGGTCATGTACGCGCTGCGCGACGCCATCGGCGAGGATGCCGTGAACCGCGCCCTGAGGAAGTTCATCGCCGACTACGCGTTCGACCAGCCGCCGTACACCACCGCCCAGGAGCTCGTCCGCTACTTCCGCGCCGAGGCGCCGCCGGAAGCGCAGAACTTCATCACCGACCTGTTCGAGCGGATCGTGCTCTTCGACAACCAGGCCCGCGAGGTCAGCGCGACCAAACGCGCCGACGGCAAATACGTCGTGAAGATGACCGTCGCCTCGACGAAGCTCCAGTCCGACGAGAAGGGTGAGGAGAAGCCCGTCCCCGTGGACGACCTCATCGACATCGGCGTCCTCGGCGAGAAGGACGCCGTGCTCTTCGCCGAGAAGCGCCGCATCACCAAGCCGGTGGAGACGTTCGAGGTCGTGGTCAGCGGAAAGCCGGTGAAGGCGGGGATCGATCCGTTCAACAAGCTGATCGATCGGAATCCCAAGGACAATTTGAAGTCGCTATAAGAGCGCATGGGACCTATGGGACGAATGGGACGAATGGGACCCATGAGTCCCATGAGTCCCATGAGTCCCATGGGACCCATGAGTCCCATGAGTCCCATGGGTCTCATTCGTCCCATTCGTCCCATTCGTCCCATCAATGCACCGCCCCCAGGGCCTGCACGATCAACCACGCGCAAACCAGGCCCCCGAGCGTGGCGAAGATCAGCGGGAACCTCGGCCTCTCGTGCACCTGGGGCAAGAGGTCGCTCGCGCCGAAGTACAGAAGGAAGCCGGCGAAGAACGCGAGCTGATACCCGAGCATCACCGGATCGATGCGGAGGAAGCCCGCGAGCAGCGCGCCCGCCACGGGCGCGGTGGCGTCGACGATGAGCAGGGAGATCGTCCGCCAGCGACTGTTGCGCGTCGCGAGCATGAACGTGACCGTGTTCAAACCATCCGCGAAGTCGTGCGCGAGCACCGCCGCCAGCACGACGAATCCGACCTCGCTCCCCGCCTGAAAGCCGACCCCGATGGCCAGCCCGTCGAGAAAGCTGTGGAACGAGAGTCCGATCGCCCCGGCCAGACCGACGTGGTGGTGGTGCCCCGGCGCGCCGTGGGTCTTCTCGCTGTGGATGATGGTCAGCTTCTCCAGCAGGAAGATCGCCACGAAGCCGCAGATCAGGACGATCATCAGACCGCGCAGGTCGACACCAGCCTCGTGCGAGAGCTCGGCGATCTCGGGGACGAGATCGAGGAAGACCACGCCGATGAGCAGCCCGGCCGAGAAGGCCATGATGACCTTCAGCGAACGCTGGTAGCGGAACGCAAACAACCCGCCGGCCAGAGTCATGACGAACGCCAGCAATGCCCAGGCCGCACTCATGCGGCGCGGATTGTACTGTGGGGAGTGCTGAGTCCTGAGTCCTGAGTCCTGAGTGCTGAGTCCTGAGTCGTCTGTCCTGAGTCCTTCGTGCTGAACGCGTGCTGAGACCGTGTCCCGCCGCACTCACTCAGCACACAGCACCCAGCACACAGCACTCAGCACTCAGGACTCAGGACTCAGGACTCAGGACACCCAGCACCCAGCACTCAGGACACTCACCGTTCCTTCATGTACTCGTGAATCAGCTGCACGGCCATCGCTCCTTCGCCGACGGCGGAGCCGACCCGTTTCACTGAGCCGCTGCGGGCGTCGCCGGCGACGAACACGCCGCGCATACTGCTCTCGAGGGGCGCGGGCCATCGATCGTCCGGCCAGCCGCGGAGCTGCTCGCGGCTGAGATCGCGTCCGGTGAGGATGAAGCCCTGCTCGTCGCGGGTGACCGCTCCGGCGAGCCACTCCGTGCGTGGCGTCGCGCCGATCCAGATGAAGAGAGCGTCCGTCGCCAGCTCGCGCCGCTCTTTCGTCTCCACTTCCTCCAGCACCACCGACTCCACCCGCTCCTCCCCTTTGACCTCTGCCACGCTGGTCTTCGTCAACAGGTTGACGTTCGGCAGTGCACCGATGCGGTCGACCAGGTAGCTGGACATGGTCGTCTCCAGCGAGGGATCGACGGTGATGATCGTCAGAGAGCGGACATAGCGCGAGAGCAGCAGCGCCGCCTGCGCGGCCGAGTTTCCACTGCCGAGGAGGCAGACCTCGCGATCGCGGAACCGGGCCGCTTCCGCGGCCGCCGCGCCGTAGTAGACACCCGCCCCGGTGAGTCGTTCCGCCCCTTCCACGGTCAGCGTGCGATAGGCGACTCCGGTCGCCAGGAGCACCGTATGCGCCGCGATGCCCGCACCGTCCTCGAACTGCACCACGCGGTAGCCGCGGTCGTCCCGGAGCGAGGCCGCGGTCTTCGTGAGCAGGATCTCCACGCCGAACTTCTGCGCCTGGGCCACGGCTCGCGACGCCAGCTCCGCGCCCGACAGACCATCGGGAAATCCGAGGTAGTTCTCGATCAGCGCGCTCGATCCGGCCTGACCGCCGGGGACGTCGCGCTCGATGATCACCGTTCGCAGTCCCTCCGAGCTCGCGTAGACCGCCGCCGCGAGGCCGGCCGGTCCCCCGCCGACGATCACGACGTCGTAGAACGACTCCTCGGGCGACGTGCTGAAGCCGAGCTTCCGGGCGATGTCCTCATCCGTCGGATCGACGAGACGCGAGCCGTCCGGGAAGACGATGCGCGTGGTCGGGTCGGGGTCTTCCTCCTCGGCGGTGTCGACCCACTGGTAGGGCACGCGATGCCGGGCCAGGAGGTCCTTCACGTCGTGACAGCGCGGCTGCCACTGATCGCCGTGGATCTCGACCACGTCCGATCTCGCCGCACCGTTCTCCCAGGCCCGCAGGGCGTCGCGGACGATCGGCTCGAGCGAGACCTCCGGCGCGTCCCACGGCTCGTCCACGCTGTAGTCGACCAGCCCTTCGCGTTTTGCGTCCGACGCAAAACCGGGATCGAGGTCTCCGTCGAAGAGGATGACCTTCAGTCCGGACGCGACCTCCTTCCCGCGACGCAGCAGATCGAGCAACTCCTCACCGGTGGCCGGCAGATGACGAACGAGCAGGAGCACGATCGGCTGCTCGTTCGAGGCCGACCGTTCGAGGGCATCCCGCGCCTCGTCGAGCGTCGCCGCGGTGGCGATCTCGAACGTCTCGGAACAGTCGGCGAGAAGGAACTCCCGTCCTTGCGCGAGATGCTCCTCGTGCGGCTCGACGAGCAAAATCAATGGCCGGTTCACGGTGGCGTGCTCTGCGAGGGGTGTGCCTTGGCGCCGGGGGCGCTCCAGGCCGGGGGCGCTCCAGAGAGTGCTGAGTGCTGAGTGCTGAGTGCTGAGAGACGCTCCGCGCGCGCCGCGTTTACGGCCTGGGCGGGGGGACTCAGCACCCAGCACCCAGCACCCAGCACTCAGGACTCAGCACCCGGCACTCAGCACTCCGGATTTAGGACTTCACGACTCAGGAATTAGGACTCAGGACTCAGGACTCATGACTCAGACTCTCTACGCTCACGAAGGCACCATAATTGCTTGAGACGCGTGCGTGGGCTCAAACAGCCGTGTGCTGGTGGTGGACGACGAGCCGGCGATCCGAGCGCTGGTTACGAAAATCGTCGAACGGGCGGGGCATCCTGTCGACAGTGCCCGTGACGGCGCCGAGGCGATCGAAAAGCTCGAAGCCGAGAGCTACGGGGTCGTCGTCCTCGACCTGATGATGCCCAACGTCGACGGCTACGCGCTCATCGAGCATCTCAAGGAGCGGAATGGCGCCCGTCCCGCGATCATCGTCATCAGCGCCGGCGACACGGCCTCTCTCCGCCGCCTCGACGGATCGATGGTGCACTCCATCCTCCGCAAGCCCTTCGACATCGACGTCCTCGGCGATCTGATCACCGCCGCGGCGCGCTCCATGGAAGAGTCGGCCCAAGGACGCCAGGGGCATGTGCTGCCGTTTCCCAAGAGCGACAACGCCTGCTGATCGCTCCGAACGGTCCCTCTGAGGAGCCGCGACTGAGGACCTCAAGGCCCACGCCCTGGTAGAGTACGCGCCGCATGATGCGAATCGCTCTCTCTCTGCTTCTCCTCGCCTCGCTCGTCGCCTGCCATCGCGACGAGGCCGCGAAGTCCCTCGCGCCGGCCGCGGCGGCACCGATCGGCAACGCCGAGCGCGGCAAGGCGCTCACGGCGCAGTACGGCTGCAACGTCTGCCACGTCGTCCCCGGGATCGGCGGTCCGCAGGGATCGCTCGGCCCCTCGCTGGCCGGCATCGGAGGGCGTCCGGCGATCAGCTTCGGCAAGGTCCAGAACACGCCCGAGAATCTCGCGCTCTTCGTCCGGAACCCCGCCGCGCTCAATCCGCAGAGCAGCATGCCACCGATCGGCTTGCCGGACGCGGATGCGCGGGACGTGGCCGCCTATCTGCTGACGCTCGAGTGAGTTTTGGGAGGGGCGACGATAGGACTGATAAGACGAATAGGACGAATAGGACGGATAGGTAGCCCGTTCCACCTATCCGTCCTATCCGTCCCATCCCACCCATCGCCAATTCAGGCACGAAGTCCGCACCGCTGAGTGCGGCATGAGCTTTACCGTACAGAAATCGCTGGGGAACTCGCTCTTTCGCTTTGCCGTTGCGCGGCGTCGCGAGCTCAAGTCGATCGATCACGACACCGGGATGAGCACCGGCCCGTCGGGCGAATTCATCCGGCACCGGCCGGAGATCTTCTACTCCGCCGACCTGCGCGCCATCCGGAGTCCCGAGCTGCCGCCGCCGCGCACGCTCTCGGGCACGTCTTTCCTGTCGTCGCTCGCGGACGGCACTCCGCGAAGCTACGTCCACCTCGGCCTCATGGCCTTCGGCGCGCTACTTCTGGTGCTGGGCCTGATGGTCCTTTCGAAAGGGAGCGCGGGCGGCTGGGTTTGGATCATCCTCGGCCTGATCCTGATCGGCATCCCGATCGTCACCACCGCCCTGAAGCGGCGCGTGGTCCTCCTTGCCGAAGAACGAAAGCGGCGCGAGCACGAGGAGCGCGACGCACGCAACCGCGAGCTTCTCGACGCCTACACGGCCGCGCTCGAACGACTGCGCGACGATCCGAGCGACGAGACGCTGGCCCAGGTGCTGGCGGAGAATGAAAAACTCGACCTGCCCTACGCCGTATGGGCGGACACGGCCATCGGGACGGTGCTGTACGTCGGCTTCTCGACACTCGGCCGGGTCGGTCCCGAGCGCGCCGCCGAGGTCGCCGCGCTGATGGATCGCTCGAGCGATGCGGCAGGGCTGATCGCGGAGGACGCCCGCGCGGTGAAGCAGGCCCTCTACTCGACCATCCTCTGGCATTTCCTCGCCGACGACCGGCTCGGCGCGGAGCAATTGAAGATCGTCCGCGCGGTGCAGGCCGGCTTCGGCATCCAGCCCGACGAGGTGCCGATCGACACGTCGTCGGAATCGCAGTTCGAGCGGCTCCGGGGCGTCGATCACCGCAACGCGCCGAAGTGCAACGCAACCATTCCCCTCAACCTGAACGAGTGGTGCATGTACAACACACCCATCCGTCTGCGCGACGGTACGGAGACCAACGCGTACGTGACGAACACGCGCTTCATCGTCGAGGGCGCAAAGCAGCTCGACGTGCCGGTGCCGAAAATCGACGACGTCACCGTCGACGCGGATCAGCTGTTCGTCACCGTGCGCGCATCCGACCTGAAGCGGGCCATCGAGCTCACGGTCTCGGAGCCGATCTACCTCGCGGCCATGCTCGATCTGGCGACCCGACTCGACGACCGTCCCAGGAGCTTCACGTGATTCGAGGGCATCTGTCGGTTGGCGGTTGACGGGAGCCGGTTCCGCGTCCTCCGCCAACCGACAACCGCCGCCTGCCCGGAACCATCGGGGGCGCCACCCGTCCCAAGGAATGACACGGCCGCTCCGCTCGATTCCGTGCGGGTGGTCCGCGTCGGCGGCGGCGTCAAAAAGGGCCGTCGTCACAGGTTCCCACTCAAGGAGGCTCACGCTTGAAGATCCGCACCATCACCACCGCCCTCGCCCTCTCGCTGACGACGGCCGCAATGGCCAGCGAGACCGGGCAGGCGAAACCACAAGTCCATGTCGACCGCTCGTCGAAGTCCGTCAGCGGAGAGGTCCTGTTCATGCGTTATGACACGAACAAGGACGGCAAGGTCACCCCCGAGGAGTTCCGCGGCGGGAAGACCCTCTTCACGGCCTACGATGCGAACGGCGACGGGGTTCTCACCCTCGAGGAAGTGAAGGCCGCGACGAAAGCCGCGAGCAAGCCGAATTTCCGGGCGCTCGATACCGACAAAGATGGCTACGTCACCCGCAGAGAGTGGCAGGGGACCCAGGAAGAGTTCGACGCCGTCGATCTCGACAACGATGGCGTCTGGTCGCGCAAGGACCTGGCCATCGAGAAGCGCATCACCCAGGCCAAAGGGGACCTCGAGATGTTCGACACGGACCAGGACGGCCTGATCTCGAGCGACGAATGGGCGGCCGCGAACCGCGACGGGTCTTCTTTCCGGCGCCTCGATCGCAACCGCGACGGCTCGCTGGATCTCGACGAGCTGGCCACACCCGTGAAGAAATAGCGTAGCGGGCAGGCACGGGCGTCGCGAATCGCACGACCTCGAAGGCTGTGAAGCCTCTCGGGGGCGGGCTCCCGCCTGCACTGCTACCTCACGAACGACGACTGCTGCAGCCAGTTCTGATCCGGGTAGTACGCGAAGATCGGGCTGCCGCCACGCAGGGTATCGATCATCTTGCGCGCCACGTCCTTGCGCACCGCGGGACATCCCCAGCTCCGCCCGAGGCGGCCCAGGGCGCGGACGGCGGCGCGGCTCACGTAGGGCGCACCGTGCATGACGATCGCCCGATCCATGGCCCGGTCGTTCACGCCTTCCTCGAGCCCCTTCAGACGGAGCGAGTACCCGTTGCTGCCGACATAGGTTTCGGCGGTGACGAAGAGACCGAGGCTGGTGGCCAGGCTCCCGGGGGTATTGGAGAAGAAGCTCGCGACGTTCCCTCCGCTGTTCTTCCCGTGAGCGACCAGCTCGCGGAAGAGGATCTTCTTCGCGGAGAGATCGAACACGAAAAGCCGGGGCTGCGACGAGGGGAGCGAGTAGTCGATGACGGTGAGGAGATTCCGGCGCTTCACGAGGCCCTTCTCGGCCGCGCATCCCGTGGCCCGCAGCGCCATCCGCAGCACGTCGGCCTTCAGGCCCGGGGCCTGCTCGAGAAGCTGCGTGGCCAGTGCTTCGGAGGAGCCCGTCGCACTGCACGGCGCCTGTTTCGCGCTCAGCAGTGGGGTGATGGACAACAGAATGCCTGCACTCGCCGCGAGGATCAGTGGCTTCATGGATTCCCTGGAATACCGATGAATTCGCCCGGGCGGGAGGACGAACCCTCGCCCGAGCGTGCAGGCATGATAACCCAGGGAGTGGGCTAGGACCGATAGGACGGATAGGACGGATAGGAAGAACGATCTACCTATCCGTCCTATCCGTCCTATCCGTCCTATCGGTCCTTTCGGGCGAGGCCGAAGCCCCGCCCGAAACCGCGATTACCTCCGCAACACGAACTCCGCGCGACAGCCCGCGGTCACCCAGATGCCGTCGGTGTTGTAGCCCCAGGTGCTGTTGAGGATGCACGGCGCGTCGCTGGTCTGGCGGACGACGGCCACGCCGAGGCGCGTGTCGGCCGGGCAGACGGCGCGCTTGCCGTCCTTCGACTCACACATCACTCGCGAGGCCTGCGGTGCGTTGCGTGACGGCATCAACCGTCCCTCGCCGACCGCGAACTCCGCGCGGCAGCCGCCGCTCACCCAGATGCCGTTCCCGTCCACCCCCCAGCTGCTGTTGAGGAGGCAGTCCGAGTCGCTCATCTGCCGGTAGAGGCGCACGCCCATGCTCGTGTCGACGGCGCAGTGGTTGCGACGGCCGTCCATCGACTCGCAGACCAGAGTCGGCGGTGTGAGCGCGGACGACGTCATCGCCACGATGGGCGCCGCGTGTCCGATCGTGAACTCGCCCCGGCAGCCGTCGTTCACCCAGACGCCGTCCTTGTCGACGCCCCATGTGCGATCGCGCGCGCAGATGTTGTCGCTGATCTGGCGTACGAGCGTGATGCCGAAGCGCGTGTCCGTGCGGCAGTGCTCGCGGCCGTTGTTGTGCGACTCGCAGAGCAGTGTGCCCGGCGTGCGATCGGCGGCCGCGGTCGGCGTCGTCGTCCGGACGAGCGCGCGGGCCTGCATCGGGCCGCGCACCGCGAACTCCGCGCGGCAACCCTCGCGGACCCAGATCCCGTTGTCGTCGTAGCCCCAGTGGCGGCCGTAGCGGCAGTTGCTCTCGCTCACCATGCGCACGAGTTGCACGCCGGCGCTCGTGTCCGCCAGACATCTCCCGGGCTTCCCGTCGATCGACTCGCACAGGACGAGCTGATCGAGACGCTCGAAAGTCCGGTCGGTGCTCCCGGCGCCGATGACGAACTCGGCCCGACAGCCTTCATCGACCCAGATCGAGTTGCCGTCGAATCCCCAGGTGCGCCCTCTCACGCACGCGTTGCGGCTGAGCTGCCGCGCGACCGCCACGCCCCCGCCCGTGTCCGTGCGGCAGACGCTGCGGTTGTTGTTGTCCGACTCACAGACGAGCAGCCGCTCCCCGAGCATCCGCCCGCGCTGCGAGACCGCGAACTCACCGCGACATCCCGCATCGACCCACACCACGCCATCGCGGGTTCCCCAGTTCTTGCCTTCCACACAGTTCATGTCGCTGAACTGGCGGGTCATGACGATGCGCCCGGCACCGTCGATCGCACACTCCCGATACTTTCCATCGCGGGACTCGCACCGGACGGTTTCCTGCGCCGACACGGCTACCGCGACGAACAGCACAAATGCCAGACTGACCAATATTCTGTGCATGGTCGCAATCCTCCATTCGCCTCTCAGGATTGCGTGACGCGCGCCAGAATGGGCGGGCTCGGGCGGGGAGACGATGGCACGGATAGGACGGATAGGACGAATAGGACGGATAGGTGGATCTCCCTATCCGTCCTATCCGTCCTATCCGTCTACCTCTGCAACTCGTCCAGCGCGGCCAGCACCTCGCCGCTGTGGCCC
>CAZLGP010000303.1:0-7496 GCA_964558905.1 uncultured Thermoanaerobaculia bacterium
CGCGGGTCTCGGGGACATGGCCCGCGGGGGGTTGATGCTCCGGGCCGCGCGCCTGGGACGCGAGCTCGACTACGTCACGCTCGACGCCAGCCGCCGCCGTCCGCCGGGCGCGACCGGCAGGATGCCGACCCTTTAGAATCCGGACCGCATGGCCGCGCGGCGCGTCACGATCCCGACCGACACGAACGAGCTGATTCTGAAGTTCAGTGCCCGCGAGGTGCGTCTCACGAACCTGCGCAAGCCGTTCTGGAAGAAGCTCGGGGTCACGAAGCGCGATCTGCTGCAGTACTACGCCGACGTCTCGCCCTGGCTGCTGCCGCACCTGAAAGACCGGGCCATGGTGATGAAGCGTTATCCCAACGGCGCGGAGGGCGACCACTTCTACATGAAGCGGGCGCCGGAGCCGCGGCCGGCATGGATCGAGATCTGCGAGATCGACCACGGCTCCGCAGGGCGTATCAACTTCCCGATCATCCAGGACCTCCCGTCGCTGCTCTGGGTGATCAACCTCGGATGCATCGATCTCAATCCCTGGTACGCGCGCTGCGCGGATACGGACCGGCCCGACTTCCTGCACTTCGATCTCGATCCCGGTCCGGGCGCGAACTTCGCGAAAGTGCGCGAGGTCGCACTGCGGGTCCGGGACATCCTCGGGGAACTGAACATGGCGACGTATCCGAAGACCACCGGCTCGAAAGGCATCCACGTGTACATCCCCATCGTCCTCGGGCCGACGCAGAAGGAAGTGTGGACGTTCGCGAAAGCGATCGCGATCGAGTTGGAGAAGCGCCATCCGAAGATCATCACGGCGGAGTACATGAGGGCCAAGCGGCCACACGGCCGCGTGCTGGTCGACTACAACCAGAACGCGTGGGGCCGCACTCTTTCATCGATCTACTCCGTGCGTCCGACGCCGTTCGCCGGCGCGTCGGTGCCGGTGACCTGGGATGAGGTCGAAGCCGGCGTGAAGATCGAGGACTTCCGCATCGACAACGCCGTCGCGCGCGTCGAGGAAGTGGGGGATCTGTGGAAGCCGGTGCTGGCGAAAACGAAGCGGGTGGATCTATACGCGGCGTTCCGGCAGTGAGCTCGTCGTAGTGACACAGGCTCCACGTCGAAGGCCGTAGACCGGCTGAGGGGGCTCGGCCCTCATGCCCACGTTAGCGGACGACAGGACAGCCCTGTCGCCCGCTACGCGGGCTGACCATGGACATCGCGCCGAACCCCCGGCTGAAGCCGCAATGGCGTTAACTTAGGGAGTTATTGATCGTACGGACCGGACGGACGGGAGGGTGTGATGAGCGTATTCGGACGGGGGACAGGTGAGTTGACGATCGACTTTGAGCAGATCAGCGAGAGGATTCCTCAGGCAGTGGTGGCGAGGATTCTCGAAGAAACAGACCGGAAGAGCGTCCGTCGCCGTAAGCTTCCGGCATATCTGATGACGTACTACGTGATCGCGGCGGCGCTGATGGTCAGCGTCAGTGCACGTGAGGTATTGCGCCAGCTGGTTCGAGAAGTTCGGGATCAGTATCCCGACGCGAGTCGGCAATCGCGACCCGAGCAGCGATCTGTAAAGCTCGACTGCGGCTAGGGGTCCAGCCGATTCGGCGACTATTCGAGCAGGTGGTCGGGCCCATCGCCAGGAAGTCGACTCAGGGTGCATGGTTCATGGGTCTTCGATTGGTGGCCCTGGACGGAAGCAGCCTGCATCTGCAAGACACGCCTGGGAATCGAAAGCGCTACGGAAAAGCAGGTGCGGCCAAAGGGCAAACCAGCCCGTTGCCGCTGGTTCGATTCGTAGCGCTGTGTGAGATCGGCACCCATGTTCTGTTTGCTGCGCGCATGGCACCTTGGAAGACCAGCGAAGTCGCTCTGGCCAAGCAACTCATGGATCGACTCGAACGAGGGATGCTCTGTCTGGCAGATCGGTTGTTTTACGGCTTTGAGCTTTGGAATCAGGCAGTTGCCACTGGTGCGCAGTTGCTCTGGCGAGTGCAGAAGAGGATCCCTCTACCTCGCCTCCAAATGCTGCCCGACGGCTCGTATCTGAGCGAAGTGCGGGCGCGTTCAACTGCCTCAGTCGCTGTACGTGCTCGTCGCGTTCCGGTCCGCGTGATCGAATTCACTCTCCTGGCAGGCCGCAAACGGAAGCATTACCGAGTCATCACCACGCTGCTCGATCCGATCAAAGCTCCAGCCCTGGCCTTGGCCAACTTGTACGCGAAACGATGGGGAATCGAGACTGCCTTTGCTGAGGTCAAGACCCACCTCAAAGGGCCGGGCGTGTTGCTGCGCAGTCAACGGCCTGAGCTTGTCGAACAAGACTTCTACGCTCTACTTCTGGCCCACTTCGGCGTCCGTTCGGTCATGGAAGAAGCAGCACGAAAGAAGAACATCTCACCCACCGAGCTTTCCTTCATCCATGTCGTGCGCGTGATCATCCGCCGCCTTCCAGAAATGGTTTCCTTTTCCCCCCTCTGG
Source organism: uncultured Thermoanaerobaculia bacterium (assembly GCA_964558905.1). Classification (GTDB taxonomy): domain Bacteria; phylum Acidobacteriota; class Thermoanaerobaculia; order Gp7-AA8; family Gp7-AA8; genus QHVT01. The sequence continues at coordinate 2,485 of CAZLGP010000303.1, forward strand.
TGGCTCCCGGACACTCCATCAGCGGCTCGTGGATGAAGCTGGCGAGGAAATCAATCCCGTTCGACCTCATCGTCATTACCCCCGCGTCAAGAAGCGGCCTCCCTTCCGCTACCCACGCCCCAACCCTCGCCAGACCTATCCTCCAGCTCATCAACCGGTGACCGTCCGAATTGCCTTAAGTTAACGCCATTGCGGCTGAAGCCGGGGGCTATTGCCTTTTGCCCGCTACGCGGGCGCCGGGAAACGCCCCACGCGGGCGCCGGGACGCGCCGCTACGCGGGCGCTGAGTCGTTCTCTGCCACCCGGTGCGCGGGCTCATGCGGAAGCGTTGCCTCCGCATCAGAAAGCGGGCAGCTCACTGCTGCGTGAGCTTCACGGGTTCCGCGAGAATGCCGCTGCCGCAACTCCACATCGGATCTTACGCGTTTCGCGAGATTGGCCCTGTCGCACTCCACATCGTGTCTTCACGCGTTCCGCGAGATTGGCGCTGTCGCACTCCACATCGGATCTTCACGCGTTCCGCGAGATTGGCGCTGCCGCACTCGACATCGGAGGAAGGATGAATGCCGAATAAGGATGTGTTGAAGGACGCGTGAACCGAGCCCGCAGACTCATCCTTCATCCTTCATCCTTCATCCTTCTCCTCGCGATTGTCGGAGCGACCGGCGCGGCCGCGCAGACGGTCAGAATCACCGAAAAGCCGAGCGGCCTGGTCTCCGGCACGCTGCACGTCCCGGTGGTCGCCGAGGAGCCGGTCGAGCGGCTGGCGTTGTTCATCAACGGCGTGCAGTACACGGCGTCGCCTGGGCAGCGGATGACGGCAGAGGTCAAGGTCGGCTACTACATCCGGCGGCTGCGCATGCGCGCGGTGGGCTACGACGGGGAAGGGAAGGCCGTGGGCGAGGACGAGATGGTCGTGAACGATCCGCGTCCGCCGTTTCGCGTGAGTCTGCAGGCGCCGCCGCAGTGGCCGGAAAGCGGAAGCGTCGAGCTGCACGCGAACGTGCTCCGTCCCGCGGAAGTGGCGATCAGCGCTGTCGACTTCCACGTCGGCGAGGAGAGAGTGGCCACCGTGGCGACGCCGCCGTACGCGACCACCGTCGACGCGACGCAGTTCGCCGCGCCGGTGTATGCCCGCGTCGTGGCGCGCTCGACGCGCGGCGAGGAGGCGAACGACGTCTTCTTCTTCGGCGAGCGCGCGCACGCGGAGACCGACGTCACGGTGCAGCAGATCGCCGTGTCGGTGGCCAACGGCAAGGCGCCGCTGCGCGCCGATCACATCACGCTCGTCGACAACGGTACGCCGCGGCCGGTGGAAACACTGGTCGCCGCGAGCGATCTGCCGCTCAACGTCATCCTGCTGATCGACTACTCGGAGAGCATGCTCGAAGAGCTGCCGGTCGTGAAGACGGCAGCGAAGCAGTTCGCGCGGACCCTGCTGCGCCCGCAGGACCGCATCGCCGTGGCCGGTTTCAATCAGAAGACGTTCTGGCTGACGGACTGGACCAACGACTGGAACGCGGTCGCCCAGGCCGTCGACCGCGTGCAGCCGATCGGACAGACCCACCTCTACGACAGCGTGATCGAGATGCTCTACCAGATCCAGAAAGTGCCGGGGCGTCACGCGCTGGTCGTGCTCTCCGATGGCGTCGATCAGGGCAGCCGCTTCAAGCTCGATCATCTCGTGCACTACGCGCGCTACGCGGGCGTGCCGGTCTATCCGGTGGTGAAGAACAAGTCTCTCTCCCGATGGATGAAGCTCGGCGTCGGACGGCTTCAGGCGCGACGCCTCGATCGGGTGGCCGAGGACACCGGTGCGACGTACTTCATCATCCAGAATGAGCGCGAGCTTGCCGGCGTGTACGCGCGGATCGCGCAGGAGCTGCGCCAGCAGTACCAGATCGTCTTTCACTCCGAGTCGGACGTGGCGGATCAGTGGCGCTCGCTCCGCATCGAGTCTTCGGCGGGGCACAATCTGCGGATTCCACGCGGGTATTTTCCCTGATCGGTTGGCGGTTGGCGGGAGTCCGTGGGTGGGGGGATCTCCCGCAAACCGCCAACCGCCAACCGCCAACCGTCAACGGAGCCGGCACAAACCGTGAACCTCGCCGCGGCGGGATGGAGCGTGGGTCACCCCTGTTTCCTGAGCCGCAGAAGCGGCATCGCATCCATGGCGGTCTGCGGACCGAGCGCCAGGAGCACATCTTCACCTGGATGGCCGTCATCGTCGTGTTGCTGTACGCGACGTTGTGGATCGCGACCATCGCGGAGATCCGGCGCATCCGCGACACGCCGGTGCCCGTGAGGGGTGGCACGCATCTCGAGCCCGCCGTGCCACCGCCGTCGCCCGTGGAGAGCCTCACCAACCTCGGCCCGCGGCTGCCGAGAACGACCTACCTCTCGGACGCCATGCTCGGCTTCCTGCATCCTCTGAGGGGCGCGAGCGGCGAGCTGCGCTATGCACCCGCGCTACCCGGCGCACGGGTCGTACAGTCGGTTCCGGGCGGCGCCACGGCAGTGATCGCCGGATCACCGGTCGACTTCACGGCGCCATCGAAGCCTGGGATCTACGACTTCTCAGTGGACATCGGCGGCGCTCGCCGGCCCATCGACGACATCAGCATCGTCACGCTCGTTCCGCGAAGCGAGAAGCGGGGCGGGCGGATCGGTACGTATCAGCTCGGCACGTGGCCGTTCGAGAGCGGCGGCAAGCCGAAGACAACGCGCTACGCGGCGCCGCATGGCTTCATCCAGGTGACGCCCGAGAACCAGGACTTCCAGGTCTCCGAACACTTCCGGCTCCGGCAGTTCCTCACCAAGGATCAGCAGAGCGTCTGGCCAAAGTACGTGCTGGTGGATCCCCTGCTGATCGACAAACTGGAGCTGACGATCCAGGAGCTCCGCAGCGAAGGAGTGCGCGTCGAGCACGTCCACGTCATGAGCGGATTCCGGACGCCGCGCTACAACGCCGGCGGCGGCAACACCGCGGGGCGGGCGAATCTCAGCAGGCACATGTACGGCGACGGCGCGGACGTCTACGTCGACAACGATCGCGATGGGCAGCCGGATGACATCACCGGCGATGGCCGCGTGACCACCGCGGACGCCGAGAAATTTGCGCGCGCGGCCGAGCGAGTGGAACGCAAATATCGTTCGCTCGTTGGCGGCATCGGGATCTACCCTGCCTGCTGCGGGCACGGACCTTTCACACACCTCGACGTGCGGGGCTACCGCGCGCGCTGGTAGCGAAGTTTTCGAGAGGAGGATGCAGTGACGACAGACATGCAATGCCCCGAGTGCCAGAGCAGTCGCACCAATTCATCGGTGGTCTGCCCGACGTGCGGCGCGCCACCGGCGCGCGAGGGGGACAAACGATCCACCGACGAGGAAGTACGGTCGCAGGACCTCGAGCCGTACATCACCTTGCGGTACATCGCCCGCCTTTTCAAGGTCCTGGCGGTGTTGATGATCGTGATGCTCATCGGCGAGATCATCGCCGGCCTCACCATCGATGCGACGGCCGCACTACCGACGCTGATCGGCGAGATCACGCAGATGCTCGTCCTGGCGGGCCTGATGTGGGGCGGCGGCGACCTGACGCTGCTTCTGATCGACGCGGGCCACGACCTGCGCGTGGTGCGCATCCTCCTCGGACGGATCAACGCGGAGTTGCACCGCAGAGGGGACGAGAAGCTGTGAGGGGTTGCTGGGCGCAATCCTGAGCCGCGGAGACGGCGAAGGATCAAGTGTGCCCTCTCGAGAAGCGTGTACCGCACACTCAGCGTGGGGGCTCCCTTGATCCTTCGCTTCGCTCAGGATTGCGCGCCCAGCACCCAGCACTCCCTCACCGCCCCATCAGCTCTTTCTTTCGTGCTGCCATCCGGTCGCCGAGGTCGCGAAGCTCTTCGCGGCTGAAGACCTTCCGTGCCCGGGGGAACATGTCGTCCTCTTCTTCGTCGGCGTGGTGCTCGACGAGCTCCCTGAGCACTTTCGCCTTCGCCTTGAGGTCTTCGTTGTTCTCCCCTTCGGCGGCCTCGGGGAGGGCGAGATCGACCATGTGGTGCTCCTGGAGGGCCTCGTAGACCATCACCTGATCGTCCTTTTTCTTTGCCGCCTCGCGAAACGCGGGATAGAAGATCTCCTCTTCGATCGTCGTGTGGACCTTTAGTTCCTGACCGATCTGCGTGAGCAGCTTCTCGCGGCGCGGTCCGGTCGCCTTCTCCAGCGATTCCAGCAGGGTACGCACTTTCTCGTGGTCCTGTTTGAGGAGCGCGATCGCGTCGGGGGTCTTTTTCGGGGATGCTTTCTTCTTCGTTGCAGCCATGGGTTGCCTCCGGGACCAGCACACTCACAACTCCTGCCAATTGACAGGTCCGCCGCGCCTCGGTCAAGATGTTGACCACTCATGCCGGGCGAACGCGATCTGGTCACGGGCGTCATTCAGCTCGCGAACCTCCTCACCCGACGCCTCGGACCCGTTTTCGAGAAGGCGAAGATCACCCCCCAGCAGTGGTCCGTCCTCTCGGCGCTTTCCATGGAGGAGGCGCCGGTCACGCTGGTCGGACTCTCCCGGCGCCTCGGCGTCACGAAACAGAACATGACCGGCATGATGGCGCGCCTCGAACAACTCGGCGTCGCCGAGCGCCACGACGATCCTCAGGACCTCCGCTCTTCCCGCGTTCAACTGACGCGGCGCGGTCGGGCCCTCGTCGAGAAGCTCCGGCCCGCGTACGAGGAATGGATCGCGTCCGTCGGCGGGAGCGCCCTGACTGAGCGCGAGATGCAGACGCTCACGCGGACCCTGGAGCGTCTGATCGACAAGTTGTCGTCGTGAGACATCACAGCGCGCGCTGCATGTGAGGGAATGACGGGAAGTCCGCCCGACGCCGGAGGCGTCACAGAGGGTAGCCGGTGGCAAGCCGCGAAAGCGGTGCCGCCACCGGTTCAGGATGGTGGGAGGATTCGCACCCCGGCAGGGGTGCCAGAGTGGTCTTGCGCCCCAGCCGGGGCGC
>CAZLGP010000304.1:0-7868 GCA_964558905.1 uncultured Thermoanaerobaculia bacterium
CCCCCTCCCGCCCGGGCGGCGGGGACGCCGCCCGGCCAGCCGGCGGGACGCCGGCGTTCCGAGAGGGTGGGCGCGAGGGCGTGCTCCACAAAATGCCACGGCCCCAGAGTGCGGGCCGGATTGCACGGCGCGCCTTCGCGCGCACACCTTGGCGCCCTTGCCGCGTTGCGATCCATCCGTTTCGCGAAGTGGGAGAAATTCTTTCGGCCATGTGCGGCCAGATCCTGTGCCGCGGAGCGGCAGCCGGATGGTAGAGGGGGGTGCGAGCTCACAACGAGCAACCCCCGGTGGGGGCGGGATTGATCCTGTGCCGCGTCAGCGGCACCGGATGTCCGGATCGCGTCGAAACCCACTGTAGGCTTTAACGCTTGCGGACTCGCATCGTGAAGGTTCGACTCGCACTCCGGTGCCGCTGACGCGGCGCTCTGGAGTTTGACATCGCACGCAGCGCGTGATTCGGAGCCCGCGTGGCGGCAAAGGAAATAGCCCCCGGCTGAATGGCCTGTTGCCCCATGCCCGCGTAGCGGGCTACAGGGAGTAGCCCCCGGCTTCAGCCGGGGGAATTGGGACCGTTAGAGTCCAGCCCGCGTAGCGGGCGACAGTGACGACTCTTTCGCCCGCTACGCGGGCTGACCAAGGACACCACGCCCCAACCCCCGGCTGAAAGCCGGGGGCTATTTTCCTCATGCCCGCTACGCGGGCGTTTGGGCAACAGACCCTGAAGCCGGCCCGCGTCGCGGGCCCAGTCCAGGCTTCCAGCCTGCACGACTGTCCAGGCTTGCCGCCCGGCGCCCGCGGCGCCGGCAATCTTCAGGCCTTGCCCAGACCTGCCATGCGGCCGGGGCAGGATGCCGTTGGGCTCCGATCAACTGTTCCAGTACCTGTATCGCAGGTGGTTGAAGTTGATGACTGGGCGATCACGAGCCGCCAGCGTTTGTGCAAGCCTGAAATCCATCGTCAACACGAGAGGCGGTGCACCGGCCGCCATGTGGATCGCGGCGTCCGTCATGCCGAGCTCTACGAACAAGTCATGCTCAGTTACAGAACGACTGGGTGCGATGAGCTCCTCTGCCGCGGCGATCGATTCAGCAAGAGTGCGAAAGCAGTCTCTCTTCAAATCGCCCGTGAGTCCGCCCGCGAGGTTGCTGACCTCGGTGACGACATGAGGGGTTATGAACAGGTGTCGAAATTTGGCTACCAACGCAGCGAGCAAATCGAAGTCTTCGGGTGCAAACACGCTGAGGCGTTTGTATCGCGTGATCTGATTCCGGTCGCAGACTCCGACGACGAGAAGGAGGAGCAGGTTGGAGTCCAGCAGGATGCCTTTCCCGGCATACTGCTTCAGTAGCTCGACCTCGTCGTGAACCATGCGCTACGACCGCATCTTCACCGACTCGGGCTGACCATCGCCATTCACGGATACGACTTTGTAGATACGTTTTTTCGGGTGGGGGAAGAATGCTGAGAGAGGATCCGGCTCGGCGCGATCGTAGCTGAACGTGATCCTCCAACCAGAGGAGGTTGGATTCGGCTCGACCTCCTCGAGCTCGACTTCGCCCTGAACCGGAAAGAGACCGACCAGGTAGGATTCCGCGCGTGCAACTGCTTCCTTGATGTCGACTGACATAGTGTTTTCGGCATTGGGAGTATACCTCGGTGGCTTTCGTCAACCCCCGTCCATAGAGCGGAAAAGGGGTGTTGGAACGGACGACCCCGTCACCTCTTCAGCCGCAAAACCCAGCGGTAGGCCGTGATCATGTCGCGCGAGAATCCGTCCGCGCAGCCCCACAGATACAAACGGAACGTGCGGTACAGCGCGCGGCCCCAGCGGCGCTCGATCTCCTCGGCGTTCGCGTCGAGGTTGCGCGCCCAGTGGCGTGTGGTCAGCTCGTAGTTGTGGCGGTCGTTCCAGACGCCTTCCAACTCGAACGGCGACTGCGCGACTGCGCTGATGTAATCCTGCAGGCAGAGCACCGTGCCGTTGCCGGGGAAGATACGGCGGATGAAGAAGGTCGACAGGTCGTAGCGCTTGCGCGACGCGCTGGCGTCGAGATAGATCGCCCGTCCGGGCTTGAGCAACCTCTGATAATGCTCCAGCGTTGCCGGATAGTCGGGGAGGTGCTCGGTCACGCCCATGTTCACGATCGCGTCATACGGCTCGGCCTGATGCTCGTACACGTGCTCGCGGACGACGCGCACGGGGAGCTTCTCGCGGGACGCAAGGTCGTTGAGAAACGCCTCCGACTCCTTCGAGATCGTCAGCGACGTCACGTGAATGCCCTTGCGCCCGCCGTACTCGAGGAACGTGCCCCAGCCGCCGCCGATGTCGAGCACGCGCATGCCCGGCTCGATGCCCGCGGCCTGGATCGCGAAATCCATCTTCCGCGTCATCGCATCCTCGAGCGACTCCTCGTCGGATGCGAACACGCCCTGCGAGTAGCAGCGGTGGCGCTTGTCGAGGAAGAGGCGGAAGAAGTCGGGATCGAAGTCGTAGTGCTCGGCGATCCAGGTCTTGTCGCTGGCGGGCTGCCCGTGGATTAACGGCCGCATGAACCGCCAGATGGACGCGAAGCCCCGCCGGTTGCGGAACTGCGAGCGGAACGAGAGCAACTGTTCGAGATCGCCCTCGACGTCGATGTCGCCCGCGAGGTAGGCCTCGCCCATCGCGTTCATGTCCATCGTCGCGAGCGCGCCCGAGCCGCGGGCGTTGTTGGCGACGATGCGCGCGACCTGCCTGCCGCTTCCGAACGTGCGGGTGGCCTGGTTGTGGAGAACGACGGAGAATGCGATGTCAGACATCGATCACCTTCGCCAGTTGTCCGTTCTCGCGCCAGGCGGAGAGCTCGGCGCGCGCGTGCTCGTATCCGACCTCGGCGATGGCGTGGATCGACTCGAACTCCATCAGCGAGAACCGGTTGATGGGCGGATGGAACACGAGGTCGGCGTCTTTGATGATCTCCCGCTCGCGCCGCGCGCTTCCCAGCATCGCCGCGCGAAGCAGGATCTCCAGCATCGATGGAAAGGGCTTGCAGTCCTTCTTCCGCGTGAACTTGCCCTTCACGGCCTCCCACACCGTCGGCACCCGCGCGCACGCGAACTCCTGATCCTGCTCCACCGACACCTCGGAGATCACCACGCGGCCGCAGCCGAGGTCGCGGAGGATGTCGCCCGGGACGTTGTTGAGCAGCGCGCCGTCGACGAGGAGTTGTCCGTTCTCGAGCACCGGGATGGCCACGCCGGGAATGGACGCGCTCGCGGTGACGGCCCACAGGAGCGACCCCGTGCGATGCACGTGCGCCGTGGCCGTGGAGAGGTTGCTCGACACGCAGAAGAACGGGATCCAGAGATCCTCGATCAGGACGTCGCCGTACATCATCTGTCCGCAGCGCGTCGAGCCGCGGTTGCCGACGATGGAGAGAATCGGCAGGGTGAGCTCCTTGTGCGGGGCGATCTCGACCCACACTTTCCGGTTCACCTCTTCGATCTTCTCCGGCGTCCAGCCCATCGCATGCTGCGCGGCGAGCGACGCGCCCATGCTCGTGCCCCCGATCATGTCGATCGGCACGCCGCTTTCCTGCAACGCCCGGAGGATGCCGATGTGGGCGAAGCCGCGCGCTCCGCCTCCGCCGAGGACCAGTCCGATGGCCCGGTCGGTGAGGAAGCGGCCGACGCGCGCGAAGTCGTCAGGGCGATCCCAGCGGACGTGATAGTGATTGTCGATGCGGCGCTGCTCGAGCCAGCGCCGGGTGCCGCTCGGCAGGCAGTCGCCGTTCGGATGGAGCAGGACGAGCGTGCGTCGCGGACCGACCGGTCCGGAGGTGAGCAACTGCTCGATGGCCGCGGGCGACGGATCTTCCGATGCGTCGGCGACGAGGACGACGTGATCGGCCTGACGCAGGCAGCGCTCGGTCCACTCCGTCGGTTCCGCGTCGGCCTCGTAGACGATGATGCCGTGGCGGCTCTCGTGCTGGTTCAGCCACGACACGAGCGGCGCCGAGCGCGGATCCTGCTCGGGCAACTGCGCCGTTCCTGCGCCGAGCTCGCGGTCGATCCCGGCGGAATCGAGATGGAGATCGGTTCCGACCGCCGTCGCGAGGCGGTTCACGACGTCGGCGAACGGCGTCTTCATCCGCAGCGGCACGATGGCGATGCTCGTGGCCGCGGCGTGATGCCGCGGCCTGCGCGCGGTTCGCTCGGTCCGGACGATCTGCTGCCGCATCAGGTCGCGCACGATCTCCGGATGCAGGGCGATGATCCGCTCGAACGCGACCGTGGAGAACTTCACCACCAGCGAGTCGCGGATGGCGATGACGTCGGCGTTGCGCGGCTCGCGCGTGAAGAAGCCCATCTCGCCGATGCTCTCCCCCGGCGTGGCCTCGCCGATCACGACGAACGTGCCGTCTACATTCGCGCGGACGATCTGCAGCTTGCCGCTGACGACGACGCACAGCCCGTCGCTGGCATCGCCCTGCCGGAAGAGAGCATCTCCCCGCACGAGGTGAAGCCACTCCGCGAGCGGCTCGATCGCACTCAGCGCTTCGTCGCCGAGCGATCCGAACAACTCCGACGCAGCCGCGATGAACTGGTCGTGACGGGCCGAGAGTGCTGAGTGCTGGGTGCTGAGTGCTGAGTGGGGCTCAGACGCGACGTTCGCGCTCTCGGTCATTTCGGTAACCAGATCATCGTTCATCGTGCATCGTTCATAGCCTGCCGGTGCCGGTGCCGGTGCCGGAAGTGCTGAGTGCTGAGTCCTGAGTGGGGCTCAGTCGCTGCGGTTGGCTCATTCGTCATCGGATTCGTCTCTCCACTCAGCACTCAGCACCCAGCACTCAGCACTCGGTCAGTAGTGTTGCGCGCTGAACTGGGCGGGGGCCAGGGTTCTGGCGTAGACGACGCGGGCCAGGCGGAGGAAGGTGAGGATGCGGATGTAGATCCAGCCGAGGTCGAGCTCCCACCAGTGGCCGCGGAAGCGCGCCGAGCGGGGGTCGGCGTGATGGTTGTTGTGCAGCTCCTCGCCGAGCATCCAGATGGCGATGGGATAGAGGTTGCGGCTGCGGTTGCGGGTGTCGAAGTTGCGGTAGCCGAGGGCGTGTCCCAGGCCGTTGATGATCCCGGCGGCGAAGAGCGGGATCCAGGTCACGGTGCCGAGCCACGCCAGGATGCCGGCCAGCCAGCCGAAGAGGAGAATGTCGATGATCAGGAGGAGGAACATTCCGTGCGGCCGGAAGCGCGAGTAGACGTTGCGCTCGATCCAGTCGTCCGGAGTGCCGTGGCCGTATCGTGCGAAGAGGTCGGGATCGTGCAGGGCCCGGCGATAGCAGAAGTAGCCGCCGAACAGAACCTGCATCAGTCCTTCGAGCGCGGGCGAGTGCGGATCGCCGTCGCGGTCGGGGAAGGCATGGTGCTTCCGGTGCACGGCCACCCATTCCCGGGTGACGATCCCCGTCGTCAGCCACAGCCAGAAGCGCATCGCGTGTACGACCACCGGCCGGAAGATCACGCCCTGATGCGACATCGAGCGGTGCAGGTAGAGCGTCACGCAGATGTTCGTCACGTGACCGAGCACGAGGACGTAAAGGACCGGGAGCCACCACGGGTGTGCCATCGGAACGAGCCTCCTGTTTTCGAGCGGGGGGATGTTACCTCAGGTGTATCGTAGCCACTGATGCGAACCGTCGCTGCTTTCCTGATCCTCTCTCTCTCCGTTCTGGCCCTCGATGCCCAGACCTCGCGGCCGCCGCTTCCGTCCTTCGAGCTTCCCGACGCGCTCGATCGTGTGCTGCGTGATTACGAGCGCGGCTGGCGGGCGCGCGATGCGGCGGCCCTCGCGGCACTCTTCACCGAAGACGGCTTCGTCCTCCAGAACGGCAAGCCTCCGGTCCGTGGACGCGAAGCCATCCGGGAGGCGTACGCAGACTCCGGCGGGCCGCTGTTCCTGCGCGCGCTCGCCTACTCGGCCGACGGCGTCACCGGCTACATCATCGGTGCTTACCGGGCCGAGGAGCACGGCCCCGATGGCGGGAAGTTCATCCTCGCGCTCCGCCAGACGCCCGACGGGAGGTGGATGATCGCGGCGGACATGGACAACGGGAACGGGCGGCCGCCGGCAGCGGGCCCCACGTATCAGACCCTCCCGGAGCGCGCCGCTCTTGACCTTCCGTACTCCGATGCTGTCCGCTCGGGCAATCTCCTCTTTCTCTCGGGAACGGTCGGTGCGAATCCCGCGACGCGGCAACTCGTAAAAGGCGGGATCGTCGCGGAGACGCGACAGGCTCTCGAGAACGTCAAGGCCAATCTCGAGGCTCACGGTTCGTCGATGGACCGCGTCGTGAAGTGCTCGGTGTTCCTCGCCGACATCGCGGACTTCGAGGAGATGAACGGTGTGTATCGCGAGCTCTTCCCCGCGAACAGGCCGGCCCGGACGACGATCGGCGTCGCCGCTCTGCCGCTCGGCGCGCGGGTCGAGATCGAGTGCGTCGCGGCGGTGCGCTAATCCCGATGATCGTCCACCTCATCGACGGCACCTACGAGCTGTTCCGCCACTTCTACGGCGGCCGCCGATTTCATAAGACCGATCCACCGTTCGGCGCGGTGACCGGCGTCCTCGGAACTGTGGTGCAGATGCTCGAGCAGGGCGCGACGCACATCGCCGTCGCGACCGACTACGTCATCGAGTCCTTCCGCAACGAGCTCTGGGCGGGATACAAGACCGGGGCCGGGATCGAGCGCGCGTTGTGGGCGCAGTTCCGGCCGATCGAGGATGCGCTGATGGCGATGGGCGTGGTGACCTGGCCGATGGTGGAGCTCGAGGCCGATGACGCCCTGGCGTCCGGGGCGTCGCTCGCGGCGCGCGACCCACGCGTGCAGAAGGTCAGCATCTGGACGCCGGACAAGGACCTCGCGCAGTGTGTCGTCGGCGACCGCGTGGTTCAGGTCGATCGCAAGAGCGGTCAGGTGCGCGACGAACAGGGCGTCCACGCGAAGTTCGGCGTCGCCCCCTCGTTCATCCCTGACTACCTCGCGCTCGTCGGCGACGCCGCGGACGGCTACCCCGGCATCCCACGCATCGGCGCGAAATCCGCGGCGCGACTGATCGCGCGGCATGGTGCCATCGAGAACTTTCCGCCGAAGACTCTCACTGACGAGAACCTCGAGCACGCGCTGCTGTTCAAGACGCTGGCGACGCTCCGGACGGACGCGCCTCTGTTCGATGATTTCGAGGAGCTGCGCTGGCGTGGCCCGACGTCCTCGTTCGCGGCGGTGGCGAACGCGATCGGCGCGGCTCGTCTCGCGGCGCGGGTGGAGAAGATGGGTAGGTAAGCGCCCTGTAAGCGCCCGTCCCTAGCCTGCCCGGCATGAGACCTCGGGTTCTGCCTCTTCTTCTCGCGACTCTCCTCTCCGCTTCCGTTCATGCGGCCGACCTCGCGGGGCCGAACATCCTCATTCCGATTGCGGGCCGTGCGCTGGGCTCCTTCGGATCGCAGTGGCAGACGGACCTCGTCGTCACCAACCTTCAGCCCGAGCCGGTTCCGCTGGTGCTCACGTTCTACGCCGCCGGCGGCGAGACCGTCTTCACGACCACCACGCTCGTGGGGAACGGGACGATGGTTCTCGACGATGTCATCTACAAGACCTTCGGACTGTCCCACGCGCTGGGGATGATTCGTGCGAGTAGCGCGCGCGAGGGTGCGCGCATCACCGCCCGCGCGACCATCTCCAACGTCGGGAACGCGAGCGGCGAGTATGGGCAGGGTGTCACCGGCGTCCCAGTCGACGCGCTCACGACCGAGCATGTGCTGAGTGGCATCACCGCGAGCAACGGACGGCGCGCGAACATCGGCGTCGCCAATCCGTGGACGGTTCCCGCG
>CAZLGP010000305.1:0-20780 GCA_964558905.1 uncultured Thermoanaerobaculia bacterium
GAGGCAGCGCCTCCGCTTTTCCATTCGATCGGCAAGAGCGCTACAGTGTCGTCCTCGCCGCGTCGTCGGAATGCAAACGCGCGACAGGAGCGCAGCGTTGCCGTGCTTGGCCTGCGAATCGGAAAGCGGAGGCGCTGCCTCCGCACTCCATACTGGGGCTACCTTCTGACCGTCCCTCCGGGACGCTACCTGCCGGCCGGCCGGCGCGTGGCGAGCACGAAGCGGCCGATCTGAACGCGGTTCGGGTAATTCGCGTCGATCCAGGCCGCGAGATCGGGGACGCGCTGCGCGTTGGAGACGCCGTCGAAGGCGGCGATCTCGGGATAGCCGCTGACGATGACGCAGAGCGGCGGGTTCGCGTTCAACTCCGCCATCGCCTCGGCGAGCATCCGCGGAACGGAGAGCATCGACACCTCCATGCAGCGCGTGGCCGGCTTGCGTTGGAGGAGGTAGTACAGGGCCCGCTCGTTCGAGAAGTCGAAGATCGTCGCGTCGCGCGGTCCCAGCGCGTCGATGGTCCGGGCCAGCTCCCCGAGGTCCCTCGCGTTGTCCGGCGTGGTGTAGATTCCTCTCCCCGGCGGAAGCGGATACGGGAGGAGACCCTCGGGATTCTGACGCGCGCGCCAGCCAGCGAACAGCTTCGCGCCGGCGACGGCGTTCTCGCGCACCTCGAAATAGAAGAACAGCGGTACCGCCAGCAGCGCCGCGGCCACCATTCCACGGCGTGTGCGGACCAGCGGCTCGATGACGAAAGCGACGACGGCGATCCCCAGCAACGGCACGGCGAATCGTGTGTGACTCCAGCCCGCTCGTCCTGCCGCGGTGCGGAACAGCAGGAGGGAGAAGACGATCACGATCCCGATCTTCGCCGCCAGCCGTTTGTCGCCGCGCCGCAGCGCCATCAGGGCGAGCACGAGTGCGAAGCCGTAGAAGATCGGCGGCGCGTAGTAGCGGATCCCGTTCGCGGTGAACGGCTGGGGCGCGGGCAAGGCCCACGTGGCGTCGATGGCCGCGGGCAGGATCACGAACGAGTCCACGACGAACCGCTCGAGATCCGCCCTCACGGCCACAAGCACGGCAAGCGGCAGCAGGCAGGCCACCGCGACGAACAGCAGAAGACGGGGAAGGGGCAGCGGCCTGGTCTCGAGGCGCAGCAGGCGGAGGGCGAGCAGCGCTGCGCCGGTCCCCGCGACGGCGTAGAGGCCGACGTCGAGGCTCCACAGCAATCCGAGCGAAGACGCCGCAAGCGCGAGAAACAGCGGGCCCGCGCGGCCGCTGCGCGCGTACCGGAGCAGTCCCAGCGCCGCAAGAAGGACGGGCGCGAGACGGAAGTAGGGGAACACGGGAAGCCAGAGCGCCGCGCAGGCACAGAGCGACACGATGACGCCGGCGACCAGTCCGGCGGTCGTGACGGCCACCTCCGCCGCGATTGGAACGAGCAGCGCGAGCGTGGCCGCGTCGAGCACGGTCTGCAGCCGGCGCGGCCGGAGCGGACTGGGAGGATCGCCCAGCACCAGCGCATCCAAACCGGCATCCACGGCCAGGCCGTGAAAGACGTAGAAGTCGCCGTACGGCCGTTCGCCGCTCTTCATCAGCCAGCCGGCCGTCAGGTGCTCGCCTTCGTGGAACGGGTCCATCAGAGCGTAGGGATGGTCGTGCATGAAGAGCATGCCCACGAACACGACGGCCGCCATCGTCAGACGCTGCCACATCCGTCCCGCGGGACCCTCGTGCGGCGGCTCGTCCATTCGCCGCGGCCTGGAGCTCCAGGCCGCGATCGCTCCCCCGGCGAATGCGCCGAGGACGAGCAGGGCGACGACGGCGTAGTCCCAGCTCTTCGGATATCCGGAGACCGTCACCGCTCCGACGCCCACCGCCGGCGCGGAGAACCAGGGCCGGATGAGCGGGGCCACGGCCGCGGCGACAGCCGCGCCGGCCAAAGAGCCCAGCGCTGCGCGGCCCATTCGCATGGCCACGATTCTAAGCCGGTTGGCCGGCACGGCCGGCTGCGCTGGTTGCTTCGCCTCACGGCACGGCTACGGATGGCGTCGACGTTCGCGCCTCCGGGCGGCGCAGCGCGCCTTAAACAGCTCACATCCTGCGCCGGCGACGCGCGGCCAAGGACCCCCTGGCACTCGCACGAGCTTCCCCAACCGCAGAGGGTCCTTCGCTGTCTACGCACCTATGAGGATGACAGCTGTTTCAGACGCGCTGCGCCGCCCGAAGCCGCGACGTCTGAATGCATCCGTGACGTGCCGTAAGGCGGAGCAACCAGCGCAGCCGGCCGTGCCGGCCCGGCCCCTGCGTACAATGCGCGCCGTGTCTACCTCGGCTCCCGTCCTGACCGTCCTCGTCCCGTGCTTCAACGAGCGCGGCACGGTCATCGAATTGCTGCGGCAGGTTCTGGCCGTGCCGATGTCCAAGGAAGTGATCGTCATCGACGATTGCTCGACGGATGGATCGTGGGAGGCGGTGGAGGAGCTCGCGGCGCAGGAGCCGGCGATCCGGCATCTGCGCCAGGATCGGAACCAGGGGAAGGGGGCCGCGCTCCGCCGCGGGATCGCTGATGCGCGGGGTGAGATCGTGATCGTTCAGGATGCCGATCTCGAGTACGAGCCGGCCGACTACCCCCGCCTCCTCCAGCCGCTCCTCGACGGCGACGCGGACGTCGTGTACGGATCGCGGTTCGAGGGCCACCCACGCCGCGTGATGATGTACTGGCACACGCTGGGGAACCGCTTCCTGACGTGGCTCTCGAACATCACCACGAACCTGAACCTCACCGACATGGAGACGGGGTACAAAGCCTTCCGGCGCGAGATCCTCCAGTCGATCGACATCGAATCCGATCGCTTCGGGTTCGAGCCGGAGATCACCGCGAAGGTGGCCCGCCGCGGATATCGGATCTACGAAGTCCCGATCTCCTATCACGGTCGTGACTACTGGGAAGGCAAGAAGATCACCTGGAAGGACGGCCTGGCGGCGATCTGGACGATCGCAAAATACGGCCTGCTCGACCGCGGTCATTCCGAACCGCCCGGATTCCTCACGCTCGACCGGATGGCGGCGCTCCGTCACTACAACCGCTGGATCCTCGACCGTTTCCAGGGCTTCATCGGCAAGCGTCTCCTGGAGGTCGGCTCCGGTACGGGAAACATGACGCGTTTGCTCTATGGCCGCGAGCTCATCGTGGCGACGGACGTGGAGCCGGCCTATCTGCACATCCTGCAGAACCGTTTCCGGCGCCAGCCTTCGATTCGCGTCGCGGCGCTGGACCTGGAGAAAGACGACGACGTCGCCGCCCTCCGCCCCTTCGGTTTCGACACGATCGTCTGCCTCAACGTTCTCGAGCACATCCGGGACGACGTCGGAGCGCTGCAGCGATTTCACGAACTGCTGGTGCCGGGCGGGCACCTGCTGCTTCTCGTGCCCGCAGGCCAGGGTCTCTTCGGCTCACTCGACGAGCAGGTGGGACACTACCGTCGCTACGCGCCGGACACGCTGGAGCCGGCGATCCGGGCCGCCGGCTTCGAGATCCGCCGCCTCGGCTACCACAACAACTTCGGACGATTCGGCTGGTGGCTGAACGCGCGCGTGCTGAAGCGCAGGCACATCCCCGGGTTTCAGTCGCGCGTATTCGATTTTTTCGTTCCTCTCCTGCGCCGCCTGGAGTCGCCGCAGCCGGCGAACGGCCTCAGTCTGATTGCGATCGCAGAACGACCGGCGTCGTGAGGTCGGGCACATGCGTCACGCGCGGCGTCTCCGCCTCGAGACTCACGCCCGCGGGCGGCTGGCGGAAGAGAACCTCGTCGTTCGACGACAGGAGAATCACGCCCAGTGGCTCGCTCCCGTGGGAGGTCACGCTCACGCGCTGCCCTTTCCGCAGATGCGGTCCGGCCGAGAAGGTCAGCGGCGGCCGCTCCATCGTTCGCAATCGCAGCTCTTCTCCCTCGTACGCGAGGAATGGGTCACGGAACCAGCGATGGCGCGCCAGCTCCGGCGAGGCGAGAACGCGATAGGTGCCGTCGCGCGGAACGATCCATTCGACGCGCTGGCCCGGACGCACGACCGCGTTCATCGCCGGAATCCAGAGGTTTCGCCAGACGGGCATGTAATGGCGCACGAGATCCGGAGCGAGCTCGCGCTGCACGGTCGCGATCCACACCAGCGCGTAGCGATCGAACACCACCGCCGCGGGCGGATCGCTCATCGAGTACCGCGGCGCCAATCCCTGCAGCACGAGCTGCCGCGCGAGCTCAGGGAGGAACCAGAAGCGGTACGCCGGCTCGCGCTCGAACGCCCACGGGATGCCGCTCCACACCTTCTCGCCGGGCTTCGTCCGCGCGTGGACTTCGCGGATGACGAGATCCTGGTATGCGCGGTCGCGCTCCTTCCCGCGGAAGATCGACGCGAAGGCGCTGACACCAAGCGCAACGATCAGAAGCGCGGTGATGAGTCCGCGGACGCGCAGCCCCTCGATCCGCTCGACCACTGAAGCGATCAGCGGGATCGCCAGCATGACGACCAGCGCGAAGTGGTAGTTGTAGATGAACTTCATCCAGGCGATGAACAGCAGGTTCACGAGCTGGAGGACGAAGATGGTCCGAAGTGCCTTGGGACGCCACGCGAATAGCAGGCCCACGAATCCGAGGAGCAGGACCGCGATGCCGCCGACATCGACGGCGGCGAGCTCGAACTGGCGATCGGTCGCGAGGATGCGCACCCCGAACGGCACCAGCAGCCGGTGTACGAATCCGCCGATCACCGGCGTTGCGAATCTCTCCGCGAGGTTATCCCGCCACACCTGCTGCCACAGCTCGTCGAGAGAGCCGGTCGCGGCAAACGCTGCGACGCAGGCCGCCAGCGCCGCGACGCCGCCGGCGAGGAGCCGTGGCCGGAAATGCAACAGCACGGCGACGACGAGCACGGGGCCGAGACGCAGGTTCGCAAAACCGGCCAGGCAGAACACGATGCCTGCGAAGAGATCCTGCTTGCGCTGCGCGAGCACGAGTCCGAGGACGAACAGCAGGCAGCCCACCGACTCGACGCGGTACTCGATCGCCGGCAGCATGAACAGCGAGCTGCAGAGCGCGAGCGCCATCGCGGTCCAGCGCGCGCCCCGCGCGATCCCTGCGCCGCGCATCCAGAGATTCACCAGCACGAACGTGGCGATCCACACCGGAATCTGCGCCCAGCGCATGGCGATGATCGCCGCCGCGCCCGGCGAGTCGATGATCCGCGCGAAGGGCGCGAAGAGCATCCAAGCGAGCGGGGTGTGATGCTCCCAGAAGTCGCGGTACGGCACGCGCCCCTCGGCGATCCACTTCGTGGCGCGGAAGAACTCGAGCTCGTCCCACTGGAGGGGATGCAGCCACTGGAGCGGGATGAGGCGAACGAGGGCGGCGGTGAGGGCGACGAAGATGGCGAGGCCGGCCGGCGAGGCGCCGGCGGAACGGCCAGCCGGGCGCCGGCCCCCCGTCACGTCAGCGGCCCTTCGCGGAACTGCTCGACGACCTCCGCGATCGTGCGGCGCACGGCCTCGCGGCTCGTGAGCTTCGGCGTCCATCCCAGCGCGGTCATGCGTCGCGTGTCGAGCTTCACCTGCGGCACGTCGCCGCGCCATCCGCGCGGGCCCTCGCCGTAGCGGACGTCGATCGTCGCGCGATCGATCCCCATCGCTTCGATGGTCCAGTCCGCGATCTCGCGGACACTGGTCTGATCGTCGACGGCGAGGTTGTACACGTTCACGTGCTCCCGCGCGTTTGCCACGCCGAACTCCATGCCGTCCAGCGTGTCCTCGACGTACACGTACGGCTTGGCTTGCGTCCCGTCACCGAGGACCACCAGCTTCGCCGGGTCCTCGCGCAGGCGGAGGACGAAATCGTGGATGACGCCGTGCGTCGGATTCGGCCCGACGATGTTCCCGAAGCGGAAGATCCACGCGGCGAGGTCGTAGTTGTGCGCGAACGCGGTGATGAGCGTCTCGCACGCGACCTTGCTCGCCGCGTACAGCGAGATCGGCAGGATCGGCCCGTAATCCTCGGGTGTCGGCATGACCGTGGGCTCGCCGTACACCGCACCGCTACTCGAGAAGACGATCTCCCTGACGTCCGCGCGGCGCATGGCCTCGAGAACGTTGTACGTGACCAGCGTCCCGCCCTTGAGATCGAAATCCGTGTACCTCGTGCCGAAGCTGATGTCGCTGTTCGCCGCGAGGTGCCACACGCGATCGGGCCGGAAGTCGCTCATCAGCGCGATCACGCGATCGAGATCGAGCAGGTCCAGCTCGTGAAACGCGAAGCGAGGATGCCTCGTCACGTACGCGCGCTTGCCGAGGAAGAAGTTGTCCGCCCCCTCCACCTCATCGCCGCGCCCGAGGAGCCGGGGGATGAGGTTGGAGGCGATGAAACCGGCCGCGCCGGTGACGAGGATCTTCAAGTGTTCTCCAGCGCCGCGCGCGTTCTCGCGAGCTCCTCGGGCGTCCCGATGTCGAAGAACTCGTGATCGACAATCTCGGCCTCCAGGCCGCCGTGCTCGGCGAGATTCGAGAAAACGATCTCTTCGAAGGAGCACGGCCCGCTCTCGGGGAGCAGATCGATCGTCGAGGCGAGCATGACCGAGAAGCCGGCATCGACGTACGGCAGCTCGGGCGCGTGCTTGTCGAAGCGGACGAGGAACCCCTCCGCGACGTCCGCGTTTCCGCTGTCGATGCGGGGATAGACCGCGAGGCAGTTGCCCATGTGCTGCTGCACGAAACGATCGTAGTCGAAGCGACGGAGAACGTCGCCGTAGGTGAGGATGAACCGGTCGCCGAGAAGCGCCCGCGCGTCACGCAACGCGCCGCCGGTACCAAGAGGCTCGCGTTCGCGGCTGTACTCGATGTGCACCCCGAGCCGCGAGCCGTCACCGAAGTGCTCCTCGATGACCTCGGCGCGATGCCCGGTGAGAAGCACGAAGTCTCTCAGCCCTTTGTTCGCGAAGGACCGGAGCACGCGCTCGAGGTAGGGACGTCCGTCGATGGGGATCATCGGCTTCGGAAGGCCCTGCGCGAGCTCGCCGAGCCGCGTGCCCAGGCCGCCGCAGAGCACGACGACCTTCACGCGCCCCGCGCCTTCCATAGCCTCTTGAATGTCCACCATGTGCTCGAGAACCGGCGCAGCGTGGTCTCACCGATCCGCTGGCGATAGTCGATCGGGATCTCCGTCACGCGGTACCCGTGACGAAACGGGATCACGTACATGTCCACCGGGAGCGCCGGCCCCTGCGGGCTCCACTGCACGGCGTCGATCATCGACTTGCGGTACGCCCGCATCCCGCTGTGCACGTCCGTCGTCTTCAGCCCGTGCAGGATGCGCGCGCCGAGAGCGAAGGCGCGGTTAGCGAGGAAGTTGGCGAAGGGCATCGCCTTCGGACGCCGCCAGGTGCGCGTCGTGTTCACGAGGTCGTAGCCCTCTTCGATGAGATGCACGAGCCGCGGGATGACCTCGACGGGATACGTGTCGTCGCAATCGAGCGTGACGACGACGTCGCCCGCGGCTTCGCGCACGGCACGGTCCATCGCCGGACCGTACCCCTGCGGTGGGAACTGCCTGAGGACGCGGCAACCGAGCTCCTGTGCGATCTCGGGCGTGCGGTCTCTCGAAGAGTCCACGAGGAGGATCTCCGCGTCAGGGGCAACGCCGCGGATGTCGCGGATGACCTTCGCAACCGCGCCCTCCTCGTTCATCGTGATCATGGAGACGGTGATTTTCATCGTTTCGCTTCGAAGATCATCTGGAACGCCAGCATTCCCGGCCAGAGCGCGGCAACCGCGCGCTCGATCGGATAGGCGGTCTTCAGGTAGAGCTGGTACGGCTTCGAATTGAGAAGTGCGTCGGGTCCCAGCTTGTCATCCCGAGCGTCGAGCGAGGGACCTGGGCGGGCGGGGCTCGAAGCACCTGCCTCCCGCCCCGCCCACCCGGGTCCCTCGCTCCGCTCGGCATGACGACGCGCCATGAGCCTCTTCGCCAGCGGCACGAGCGGCCGCACGAGGCCGGGGTTGTACGTCGTCCTCACAATGTTCAGCCCCGCTTCCCCCAGCAGCCATCGCGCGGTCCTGCGCGTGAAGAAGCGGAGGTGCGTGCGATCGAGCACGCCCGTCTCGTCGTAGTTCCACTGGCCGAACAGATGTGCGAACCGAACGGACCAGAGCCCGACGTTCGGCAACGAGACGATCACGCTCCCTCCCGGCGCGAGCCATTGCAGGTAGCGCTCGAGCACACCCACGGGCCACGCAACATGCTCGAGGACGTCGGCGAAGATGATGGCGTCGAACTGCTCGCCGCCGAGGTCCGCGTGCTGCAGATCTGCGCGGATGAACCGGGTGATCCGCGTTTGCGCGACCGCCTCCGCCTCGGCGCTCGATTCGATTCCGGTCACGGCGTTGCCGAGACTCTCGAGACGCGCGCTGGTCGTCGCGAAGCCGCAGCCGACGTCGAGAACGCGCAATCCGGTGCGCTTCCCCCAGAGACGGAGCAGCCCCCAGTTCACGTCCTCGAAGTACTGATACGCCGCCTTCTCATCCATTGCGCAGTTCACTCCTGAGCGCAGCTCACTCGCGAGCACCCGTGCGCAGTTCATTCGCGAGCGCGAGCGCCCGCTCGATGCAGACGTCGGAGTTGATGTAGTCGAACTGCGCGAATCGACCGAGGAGATGGAGGCCGGTCGCCGCGACGGACGCGCGCATCGCCGTCACGTTCTTGCGGTACTCGAGGTCGTACACCGGATAGCCGTAGCGGAGGCGCACCACGCGTTTGTAGACGATCGACGCACGATCGACGAATCCGATTCTGTCGATGTCCGCGACGACGCGCTCGATCAGCTCCTCATCCGGCATCTCCCAAATGCCGTCGCCCGCATTCGTGGTGATCTCGGCCATGATGGACGAGCCGCCCGGCGGCACGCACTTCTCGCCGAACGCCTTCGGGAACGACAGGCGGTGAAACACGATCTCCGGATCGGGAACGTACAACGCGGTGAACCCATGTCCCGGATCGGTGCTGCAGCCGATCAGCACGTTCACGAGCGAGTTGTAGCGCAGCTTCCCGGCGAGCTCGCGCGTCTCCGCCGGCGCCGCCGGCCATACCTCGAGCAGCTCGTGCAGCGGGATCGTATTCACGAGGGTCCGGTACCGGCGCTCCTCCCCGTCCTCCGACGTCACCCGCCAGCCGTCGCCGTCCCGCGCGATCGAGGCCACGCGCCACGACGTGTGAATCTCGCCCCGCACGCGCTTCTCGAATCCGTGCACGATCGCCTCGAATCCGCCCACGGTGGGGTACGAGTAGTACAGCTGGTGCAGGTACCCCTCGGTCGGAATCCCGATTGCGGACTTGAGCACGTCCTCCATCGGCGGCTTCGGAATCCGCGATACGAACTCCAGCCCGATCTTCCCCGGGTCGTAGTTCCAGATCTTCGCGTTGTACGGGATGAAGTACTTCTCCGAGATGCCGGCGCCGAAGGTCGCGTAGGACCACTGCGCGAGACTCGCCGGCGTCTCGTTCGCGCGTGGGTTCTGCAGGTAGCCGAGGATGCACTCGAAGTTGTCCTGCGGCGGGAGCGAGGAGAGATCGTTCTCGAACGGATACTTGACGAGCTTCCCCTTGAAGAAGATCCGGTTCTCGCGGCGGTTCTGATGCACGTTGCCGTCGAGCACCTCGATCATGAGGTTCAGCACGTCCTTGTTCTTGCTGAACATGATGTGCGGCCCGGCCGCGTCGAAGGTGAACCCGTCTTCGATGATCGTTCCGCAAAGGCCTCCGGTGCGCGCGCTCTTTTCGAGCACGTCGACGTCTTCGCCGAGGTGTGCCGCGAGCGCGATTCCGGAGATGCCGCCGCCGAGGATGCCGACCGACTTCCAGGGCGCAGGGCGCAGGGCGCAGGGCGCAGGAGAAGCGTCCGCGGTCGCTCCTGCCCCCTGCCCCCTGCCCCCTGCGCCCTGCCTCATGCCCCCTGCGCCCTGCGTCACGGATTCTCCTGCATGGCCATCGACCGGTGCGGCGACAGGAATCCATGTCCCATCTGGGCCACGACTTTCGTCCCCTCGGGCTCGATGGTGTAGTGCATGCGCGGCATGCCCTGCTGCTCCATGAATCGCTCGAGCTGCGAGTGGTGCACCGGGCAGTAGAGCATCAGGAATCCTCCGCCGCCCGCGCCGATGATCTTGCCTCCCAGGACGCCGAAGCGGGCGCGCACCTCGTCGTAGATCTGATCGACCTTCGCAAACGAGATCTTGCCGGACAGGTTCTTCTTGTTCTGCCAGTGCTCGTCGAGCATCCGGCCCCAGGCGTCGTAATTCGAGGTCTCGATCGATTCGAGGATGCGGTAGCCGAGGTCCTTGATGCGCAGGAGACTGTCCTGGACGCGCGCATGACTCGCGCTCTCCTTCTGTTGCATCGCGATGTCCTGGTCGTGCAGGACCTCGCGCGCGTCGCGCTGCGCGCCGGTGTAGTAGATGTGCGTGTGAGCGACGAAATCCGCGATGTCGCTGCTGCTGGGGCGCAACTGCCGTACCGCGACCGTGCCGTCCTTCGCGATCTCGAGCACGGTGAGACCGCCGTACGCGGCCATGTACTGATCCTGTTTGCCGATCGGCTGTCTCAGGATGTCGAGCTCGATGTGACAGGCCTCTTCGGCGAGCGCCTGCAGCGGGACGTAGTCGCGGCGATCGTGATGCAACGCGTTGAGCAGCCCGACCAGATAGCAGCTCGACGAGCCGAGGCCGGTACCGGCGGGAAGATCGGCGATCGAGCCGACCTCGAATCCGTAGCGGACGCCGTGCGCACGGAGAGCCTCGCGCGCAAGCTCGTGGCGCAGTTCATTCACGTCATCGACGACCTCGCTCTGCGAGTAATGCAGGCGGATCTTCGAGCCGACCGTGGGGCGGTTCACGATCACGTACATGAACTTGTCGAGGCCCATCGCGAAGATGAAGCCCCCGTGCTGCGAGTAGAACGACGGGAGGTCCGTGCCGCCACCACCGAGGGTGACGCGGAAGGGAGTGCGGGTGACGATCATCTGGCGGGCGTGATTCTACTGTGCCGGCCGGCACGGCCGGGCCGGCACGGCCGGCGGCGCTGGTTGCTTCGCCTTACGGCACAGGCCCCGCGGAGTCCTACACACGGCTTCGGGCGGTGCAACGCCCTGACGTTTTCTACCGCGCAGCCACGATGCCGAGGCAATGTGGCGTCGACAACGGGCTCGCGGCGGAGGTCGGCCTTCCTCGCCGGCTCCTGGTTCACTCGACAGTGAGCCGGACGCTGGGATCGTCCCGCTACGCGGGCTCTTTTCCCGGCACCGTGTCCCCCCGGCTGAAGGGGCTGTTGCCCAACCGCCCGCGTAGCGGGCAAGAGGAAATAGCCCCCGGCTTTCAGTCAGGGGTGGGGCGCGCTGTCCTTGGTCAGCCCGCGTAGCGGGCGACAGAGTCGTCCTGTCGCCCGCTACGCGGGCTGGACTCTAACGGTCGCAATTCCCCCGGCTGAAGCCGGGGGCTATTTCCTCTTGCCCGCTACGCGGGCGTATTGGGCAACAGACCCTGAAGCCGGCCTGCCTAGCGGGCAAGAGGGAGTAGCCCCCGGCTTCAGGTCCTCGTGAGCCGCCTGCGGCAGAAGCTCGGCGACGACGCGAAGCGGCCCGGGCGACGGCTTCAGCCGGGGGATTGCGGCGGGCGACAGTCGTTCACGTCCACAGGAATCGTTCGTCGCCCGGATGCCGTGTCGATTCAAGAGGCGCATGAATTCATCACGGAACGACACATTCGCGTGATGGATCTTCTGCCGCTCGATGTACCGGGCGACGGTCCCCAGTTGCGAGTGGCTGACGCTAAATGCACCGTAGCCTCGCTGCCATTCGAAACGTGCTCGTTCCGGAAATGTCTCGTGGATCCATCTCGAGCTGCATCCCTTCACTTTGCCGACGATCTCCGCGATGGGTGCTGTCGGCGGCGTGGAAATGAGGAGATGGAGGTGATCCTCGACGCCGTTACCGTTGAGGAGTTTCCCGTTCAGCTCTCGGAGGGTGCCGGCGACATATGGGAAGAGCCGTTCTTCGAGCACGGCATCGATTTGTGGTGTGCGGTCCTTCGTCGCGAACACCACGTGGGTGTAGATCGCGTTGTAGCTGTGTGGCATGCGCGTTCCGACGCATGCGGAAGTCCCGGTTGATGGTACCTCGGGCGCTCTGTCGACCGCTACGCGGGCTCTTTCCCGGCACCGTGTCCCCCCGGCTGAAGGGTCTGTTGCCCAACGCCCGCGTAGCGGGTATGAGGAAATAGCCCCCGGCTTTCAGCCGGGGGTGGGGCGCGGTGTCCTTGGTCAGCCCGCGTAGCGGGCGAAAGAGTCGTCCTGTCGCCCGCTACGCGGGCTGGACTCTAACGGTCGCAATTCCCCCGGCTGAAGCCGACGGCTGAAGCCGGGGGCTATTTCCTCTTGCCCGCTACGCGGGCATTTGGGCAACAGGCCCTTCAGCCGGAGGCCATTTCTTTTTGCCCGCTACGCGGGTTCCGAATCACGCGCTGCGTGCGAATGTCCAAACTCCAGGAACGCGGGCGCATTGACCGCCAGGAGTCTTACCGGTGCCGGCCTGCGCGGTAGAAAACTTCAGGCGCGCTGCGCCGCCCGAAGCCGCGACCGGTGAATGCACCCATAACGTGCCGTAAGGCGGAGCAACCAGCGCTGCCGGCCGTGCCGGCCTAGTGCGCATGGAGATAGACCTCCCGGGTCAGCTCCGCGCAGCGGCTCCAGGTGAACCGCGCGGCGCGCGCGCGTCCGCTTTCCACGTGCTCGCGGGTCACGTTCCGCATTGCGTCCGCGATCGCCTGTACGGAGCGAGGATTGACGTGGAACGCGGCGCCGCCTGTGACTTCGACCAGCGCCGCGATGTCCGCTGCGATCACCGGTGTCCCCGCCGCCATGGCCTCGGCGACGGGCAGTCCGAATCCCTCTTCGAGACTGGGCATGACCAGCGCGATCGCTCCACGATAGAGCGCCGCGAGCTCCTCGATCGACACGAAGCCGGGGGTGATGACTCCGGGAACGTCGCGGTAGCGCCGGAACTCCGCGCCCACGAGCACCAGCGTCGCATCGCGGAGCTCGGAGAACGCCGCCACCAGGCCCTCCACGTTCTTGTGCGGTTTGTCGTTCCCGACGAACAGGAAGTACCGCCCCTCGGCGCGTGGTCCGTCCGTGAAGAAGATCTCGTCCACGCCGTTCGGCGTCACGGCGATCTTGGCGGGATCGCAGTCGAAGGTCTCGAGAATCGCGCGCTTCGCCGCTTCCGTCACCGTCAGCACGCGCGCGCTCTTCTGCAACGCGCGCGGCGTCATTGCGGCGACATAGATCCGCGCCGCGGGATTGCGCGGCGGATACCGCGAGCGGATGACGTCGTGCAGCGTGACCACGCACGGCCGCGACGTCCACGGCAGCATCAGGTCGGGCGAATGGAACAGATCGAGACGCGCCCGCGCGATCGCGCGGCCCATGGCCGGCAGCTCGCGCAGAGAGTACGTCGGAACGTCGACGACGATCTGCTCGAACGGCAGGTCCGGCATCACCCGGGGGACGAACAGGACATACGTCTCCGGCGCTCCGATCTCCGCCAGTCCGCGAACGAGGCCGCGGACGTACGTGCCGATGCCGAAGTCGGCGATCTTGCGGCAGTCGATTCCGATTCTCGGCATGACGGGCCGAGCCGAGGATACCGCGTAGCCTTCGCGTGGCGACGCGAAACGGGTTTGCACAGATCTACAACCGGAATCCCGCCGCGTCCGCGTCGTCGAAAAACATCTTCACGGTATCGAGCGAGAGCTCGTCGAGCGACTTGCCGGCCATCGCGAGCTTCTTCAGGATGTCGCCCGTCACGGTGATGATGTGGCAACCGCATTCCTCGGCCTGAAAGACGTTCAGAAGCTCGCGCGGACTGGCCCAGAGGAGTTGTGCCTTCGGGCGGCTCTTCATGATCGCCAGCGCCTCACGCATGATCGGCATCGGGTCGCGTCCGGTATCGGCGATGCGGCCGGCGAAGACGGAGACGATGGCCGGAACGTTCTCATCCAGTGCGTCGACCACTTCCCGAACCTGATCGACGGTGAGGATGGCGGTGATGTTCATCTTCACCCCCGCCGGCGCCAGTCTTCGGATCAGGGGGACGCTCGACTCTCCCTTCGTGTTCGTGATCGGGATCTTCACGAACACGGACTCACCCCACGTGGCGATCTGCTTCGCCTGGCGCTCCATCTCGTCGAAGTCGTCGGCGAAGACCTCGAAGGA
Organism: uncultured Thermoanaerobaculia bacterium; assembly: GCA_964558905.1. Classification (GTDB taxonomy): domain Bacteria; phylum Acidobacteriota; class Thermoanaerobaculia; order Gp7-AA8; family Gp7-AA8; genus QHVT01. The sequence continues at coordinate 14,301 of CAZLGP010000305.1, forward strand.
AATGGGGAGACCGTCCACGGCCTGCAGAGCTTCGCGAGCGAAGGCCTCGTAGTCCGTCACCCCCGATTTCCGCATCAGGGTCGGATTCGTGGTGAATCCTCTGACGATGCCCGACTGGCGTGCGACCGCCATGTCCCGCACGTCGGCGCCGTCGGCATAGAGGTGAATCCGCAGCGTCGATTTCCCGGCGTCCGCCGCGGCCCCGCCGATCGTGCCCCCCGGATCGCGACGCGGGGCCTCGGAGATCGCGATGTGCCTCACGATCTTCGTGAGCTCCTCAGTCAACCGGCGGTATCGCAGGTAGAAGAGAAAAAAGCCGAGAAGCATGAACAGAATGGAGAAGTAGAGGACGAGATCCGCGCCGCGACCGATTCCGAGAGCGTGCGCGACCCGGATCGGTATCTTCGGAAAGGCGATGGCGACGACGGCGGCGAACCAGAGCGCCAGCCAGGCCAGCCCGGAACGGGGAGCCATCCGTGCACGGGCCACGGTCGTGCCGGTCATCAGGATCACCACCAACAGCAGTGAGATGGCGATCCACTGAAAGGCGGTCATCGGCTCCATCGTTTGAGGAGGTAATCGAGAACGATCCGGAATGCGGCGAGTCCCGACTGCCCCTTGCGCCTCGAGTAATCAGAATAGCGGATGACGACGGGCACTTCGACGACCCGCAGTCCGTTCAGGGAAATCTGGTCGATGATCTCGCTGGCGTGAGCCATCCCGTCGAGCGTGATGTGAATCCTCTCCGCCGCGGAGCGCCGCATCGCCCGCAATCCGTTGTGGGCATCGGTGAGCTTGACCCGCGAGGTGATGCGCATGAACACGGCACCCCCTCGCAGCAGCACCCGGCGAAGCACCGGAACCTCGCGCTCCGCACCGAGGAATCGCGATCCGATGGCGATGTCGGCATCGTCGCGGTCCAGGGCTTCCACCAGCGCGGCGACATCCTCCACACGATGCTGGCCGTCGGCATCGAATGTGACGATCGTGTCGGCTCCGCATCGCACGCTGTACTCGATGCCCGTCTGCAGCGCCGCTCCCTGCCCGCGGTTCATGAGGTGGGTGACGACCGTCGCGCCGGCAGCACGGGCCCTGTCCGCCGTGTCGTCGGAGGAACCGTCATCGACCACGACGACGTTCCGGTAGAGCCGACGCAAACCCAGCACCACCTCACCGACCGCATGAGCCTCGTTGTAGGCGGGCAGCACGATGAAGATGTTCGGGTTCATTCAGCGGACGCGACGGAACACAGCCTGAGACCTGCCCTGATTGTAGAACACCGCCTCGAAGCGGCGGTCTCGGAGCAGCCTTTCCACCAGGAGAGACGTCTCGGCCGGAGGCCGGCCCCGGGTGATGTAACGACGCACCTGGCTCAGATCCTTGAAATCAGGATGAGCCCATACCGCGTCATAGCCCCGATCCACGATCACCCAGTCCGCTTCGTCGGGAATCCGCGTCTCGCCGTTCTCCGCTCTCATGAAGACGACCGGCCGCTGCAGATCCGCTCCGAAAGCCGGCTGAAGCCATGTGCCGTAGGCAGCCTCCACGGCCACCCTCTCCCGAGGACCGGCTGCGCGATCGACCACGCTCGCCGCCCGATTCGCTTCGAATGCGATGACCCGCGTCCCGGGATGCTCGAGCGCGAACAGGACGTAGTCGATGGGCACGAAATCGTCGTGAAGGACACTTTCGATCGTGTAATGGAGGAACGAGAGGATAGCGAGGATGAGCAGGAGCCCGGCCGCTCTTCGGGTCGCGGCAGCCATCAGAGACGGCACGACCCAGGCAAATACGACCGGATACAGAAACGCCAGATAGCGAGGAAGCGAGATTGCGTAGAACCCATGAGGTTGAAAGACGACCGGCAGCATCACCACGAACGTGGCGAAGCATGCGCACGTCACGGCGAGGCGCTCGAGAACCGGTCCTGGATCGCGCCTCCGCCTGGCGATGACGACCGGCAACGCCATCGCGCAGAGGGCGAAGGGGATTCCGGCGTGGGAGATGTACATGTCGTGCCGCCGCCAGAACCAGGGCTCCTCCGCCCAGGGCACGCGCAGCGACATCTCACTCCGCGAAAACGGGGCGGCGAGAAGAACGTAGGGCGCCTGCCAGAGGTTCGACCAGTCGCCGTAGACGACGGGCGTGCCCGGCGCGGCGGCGGGAGGCGCGGAGACGGCTTCCCTCCCGGTCGTCGAAATCCCACCGCGAAAGGACCGCGGGAAATAGGCGATTCCGCCCAGCAGGAGAAACGCGATCACCGCAAAACCGACGGAAAGACCGAGCTCGCGCCAACGGCGCGGTGAGTCCCTCCATCGCCAGAACAGAAACGGAGCGATCGCCAGCGCCGCGATCGCACCATGCGGTTTGGTTCCGGTGGCGATGGCGAACATCGCGATCGCCAGCAACAGGGCCGGCCGCTCCCGCGTCGTGATCCAGCGACCAGCGGTGAGAAATCCGGCGAGCACGCAGAACGCGGTCATGACGTCGTTCTTGTGCACGCCGCTGTGCAGCAGGACCACCGGCACGCTCGCCGCCAGCACACACACGGCCGCGACGGCTTCTCGTGCGCGCGCAGGCCACCATCGTTCGACGAGCGCGCCGGCCGCCACCACGAAGCCGAGATAGAACAGAACACTCAGCCACTCGGTCAACTCGTCGTTGCCTTCGAGCACCACGAGCTCGGTGAGCAGCATCTCGTAGTTGACGGGGATGTCGCGGACGCGCGGATCGAACATCTCCAGAGTTTCGAATCCGCCGGCGCGCGCGAAGAGGACCGCTTTCGGCAGGTGGTACGAGAGCGCGTCGTGGGTCAGCGGCGGGATGATCGCCCCGCGCCACAACATGAACGCCGACCAGGCCCCGATCACGATGCATGCGGCAATCGCCGCGCGGCTCCGCCTCCATTGCTGCTTCCCGGAAGGCCGCCGCCTCCACATCACCAGCGCGACGACGGCCACGACCGCCGTTCGACCGATGAGCGCTCCCGGGCTCAGGAGGTGCGCAAGAGCGAGGATCCAGAGACTGCCCAGCCAGGCGATGAGCGCGATCGAAGCGGCCCACGTCACCCGCTCCAGCGGCCCGCACTCACGGCTCCGAAGCAGCCGACCGGTGCATTGCCATCCAAAGAAAAGAAAGACGAGCACCGTCGCGACGATGAGCATTCAGGGGACCGACGATACCGCAAACATCGATTGGTATACTCGAGCGCCGGTAGCACACGTCCCGGGCGTTGAGCTCATGCCAGCCAAGCCGCCGCTCTCGGTCTTCACGACCTTCTTCCAGCCCGACCGGGAGCAGCTCGACGAGACGATCCGCAGCGTTCTCGCTCAGTCGTTCGGCGATTTCGAGTATCTCCTCATCAATGACGGCGCCCCGGAGGAGAGCGAGCGCATCGCCGCAACGTTCCCCGATCCGCGCCTGCGCATCATCGACAACGCGGAGAGGCGCGGACTGATGCTCTGCCGGCGCCAGGGAGTGGAACAGGCGCGGAGCGATCTGATCGCGATGATCGACGCCGATGACTTCGCGGAGCCCGACCGGTTCGAGCGGCAGGTGGCGTTTCTGCGCGCGCACCCCGAGCACGTGCTCGTCGGCTCGGCTCTCCGGTTCGTCGATGACGAATCGAGAACGATCGGATTCCGCTCCTACCCCGAGAACGACCAGGAGATCCGCCGGCGCATGCTCGAGCTCAACTGCATCGCGCAGCCGGCGGTGGTCGCGCGGCGTCAGGCGCTCATCGAGGCCGGCAACTACACCGCACAGTTCGAGTGGGCGGAGGACTACGACCTCTGGCTCCGCGTGGGTCGCCTGGGCAAGTTCCACAACCTCCCGGAGCCGCTGACCGCCTATCGAATCCACACCGCAGCCGGGAAGAACACGCGCCTCAAAAAAAGCCTCATCGACTCCATCCGCCTCAAGATCCACGCCTCCCGCCACTACGGCTACCGCTTCACGCCTCGCCTCGCCTTGAACATCGCGATGCACTGTGCGCTCGTGCCGCTCCCGTCACCGTGGATTCTGTGGCTGTTCAAGCGCGCGATGAGAATCTCCTCCCCCTTTCAGTAACCCGCCCGAACGTTGCACTCCGTCACGCCGGCGCAAGAGCAGGATGCGATTCGGCTCCACGCCAAAGACCCTCTCGTGCTGGACGAGATGGGCGAGCCCGCTCCCGAACACACACGCGCTCTCCCTCTCATAAACGGCGAGGTAGTCCGCCCTCACATTCCGGAGAATCGACTCCGTCACCTGCGCCGAGTCGTCGCATGCCGCCCATCGAAAGTTCGCATGCGTGTAGACCGACAGCGACTGGGCGTTGGTGGTGAGTACGACTACCGACGGCGGCTGCCGCTCGAGCCACCCGGTCAGCTCCTTCTCCGCCTGGGTCAGGCCCACGGGAGGTCCGGCGAGCACCGTGCGCGTCACGCTCACCCCACCGGACAGGATCGAAACGAAGGCGATGGCGATCGCGCCGATCCGCACGGAACGATTCCCATGGCCGATGAGCTCCACGAGCGCGAGGACGACGAGAAAGATGAACGGCAGGCCGTGCCTCCACCCGAAGAGCCAGGGGCGGAAGTAGCGCTGCGGCAACAGAACCAGCATGCCCGCCAGAAACGTGCCGGAGAGGGCGACGGCGAGCACGCCCGCGGAAACGCCGACTCTCGACCGAAACGCGCGATGAAGCCAGTGCAGGAGAGCGATCGGCACCAGCAGCGCCGCCGCCCCGTAGAGCGCGACGAACGAGTGCGGGCTGAACGGATCGAGTGCGGTCACCACTCCCTGCAGCCGCAGCAGCCACAGGTCGAGCGGCCCTTGCGTGGGCATCCCCATCGAGTACGGCGCGAGGGCCGCGGTCTGCTGGTAGCTGACATGAAGATGGCGCAGAGCGAACGAGCCGGTGAACGTCGAAACGTACGCGAGCCAGGGCACGAGGACGAGCGCCACGCCGGTCACGGAGAGAATGAGGTTCTTCCAACGACCCTCACGCGCGGCCTCGTAGGCCCGAACGACGAGGATCGCCAGCACGAGCAAAAGCATCTGCGAACGAGTGAGCGTCGCCAGCCCGGCCAGCACTCCACCGCCGAGGGCCGCGAGCCATCCGCTTCGAAAGGCGGTGACGAGGGTGATGCTCGCAAGCGTCAGACCCAGGCCCTCGGTGTAGGGATACGTGGTCGACGAGAAGAAGACCGGGGTCAGCCCCATGAGCAGGACGCACAGATGAGCGACGTTGAACGATCCGAAGACTCTGATGTCGCCGCCGATCCTGCGAACCAGCAAGTAGAGCGCTCCCAACGCCACGAAGTAGAGGAGGCGCGGCACGTGTCGGACGGCCTCGGAGAGACCGACGATGCGGGCCGTTACGCCGAGAAGCACAGGCCAGGCCGGATAGATGTTCGTCGGTGCGGGAAGAGGGTCGAGTCCCTGGTGATAGAGCGAAACGCTGGTGACCAGTCCCTTCCCCTCCGTCAGGTTTCGAGCGATCTGAACGTAGTAGCTGCCGTCGACGCCATAGGGTCCAAGGCCCGAATCCAGCGATAGACGGAGCGTCGCGAGCAGCAGCAGAATGGCTGCGAGCATCAGCAACTCGCCGCGCCGGCTCGACGGGAGTGCGGTCATGGCTTTCTCGCACCCACGGTGATGAAGGCGCTGTGCCGGACGTCGATGGTTCCGAGCCTGGCTGGCAGCGGAAAATAGCCGGCGCCACGAATCGTAACGTCGCGGAACCCATGGACCTCGAACATCTCGATCAGGCCGCGGTAATTGAAGATCGTCCGGTGACGCCAGGCAGGACTGAAAGCCTCGGAGCCGCGCTGGAGCGCCCATGGATTCCCGAGTCCCGCGACCTTCCCGGACACGTTCGTGAGCGAAAAGATCTGCCAGCCGAGCACCGCCGCTCCGATGTTGTGCCAGCTGCTCCCGTTCTCGGTGCTGACCACGGCATATCCGCCCGGTCGCAGAATGCGATGGATCTCGGAGACGAAAACATCGACGCTCGCCACGTGCTCGATGACCTGGTTCGCGTGGACGGCGTCGAATGAATCGCCCGGGACCCCTTCGAGCGGGTGATTGGCGTCGAGGCGCCAGACCCGAATCCCACGCTGCTCGGCCTCCTGTGCGGCCTGAGGCACGATCTCGACGCCGTGGACTTCGCGGGCCTGCGTCGCCCGCGCCAGCTCGCTGGTCCACACGCCGTCATCACAGCCGATGTCGATGAGGCGTTCGACCGGGCCTCGGGCCCCTTCCTGAAGCAGCGAGACGAGGTTTGCCCGATTCAGGTCGGACGCGGCGCCGTACATCTTCATGAAGAAGTCTTTCAGCATCGTCTCGGCGTCGGATCTCGATTCGATGATAGCAGCGGCCCGCCAGGGTCAACACGCCCGCGCAGGCGCCTAGTCGTCGGTGGGCCGGATGCGAGTCGCCGCGACGCAGGCGATGCTGGGACATCGTCGAGGAGCGGCGACGAAGCAGACGGTCCGC
>CAZLGP010000306.1:0-5532 GCA_964558905.1 uncultured Thermoanaerobaculia bacterium
CGTGGGGGTGGGGGGTGGAGGGTGGGGGTTGGGGGGGAGACCCTGGTGTGGGGGGTGCCCCCCCCCAAACTCCAAACTCCAACCCCCAACCCGCTACTCGATCGAGATCTTCCTCAGCAAATTGAAGTCCGTCAGCATCTGTCCCGTTCCCAGCGCGACGCACGCGAGCGGGTCTTCGGCCAGCGTGACCGGGAGGCCGGTCTCTTCGCGGAGGCGCCGGTCGAGGTTTTTCAGCATCGAGCCGCCGCCGGCGATGATGATTCCCTTGTCCATGATGTCCGCGGAGAGCTCGGGAGGAGTGCGCTCGAGCGCAACGCGCACGGCCTCGACGATCGTGGCCACCGTCTCCGAGAGCGCCTCGCGAATCTCTTCGTCGCTGACGACGAGCGTTTTCGGTACTCCTTCGACCAGATCGCGGCCCTTGATCTCCATCGTCATCTCTTCATCCAGCGGGAACGCGGAGCCGATCTCCATCTTGATCTGTTCGGCGGTGCGCTCGCCGATGAGGAGGTTGTACTTCCGCTTGATGTACTGGATGATCGCGTCGTCCATCTCGTTGCCGGCCACGCGCACGGAGCGCGAGTAGACGATGCCCGCCAGGGAGATGACGGCGACGTCCGTCGTGCCGCCGCCGATGTCGACGATCATGTTTCCGGTCGGGTCCGTGATCGGCAGTCCCGCGCCGATCGCCGCCGCCATGGCCTGCTCGATCAGGTAGACCTCGGTGGCCCCGGCGCGTAGCGCGGAGTCCTTGACCGCGCGCTTTTCGACCTGGGTGATCTCCGACGGTACCGAGATGACGATGCGCGGCTTGACCAGGAAGCGGCGGCCATGAGCCTTCTCGATGAAGTACTTGATCATCTTCTCGGTGACTTCGAAGTCGGCGATGACCCCGTCCTTCATGGGGCGGATGGCGACGATGTTCCCCGGCGTGCGGCCGAGCATCTCCTTCGCCTCCTTGCCGACTGCTTCGACGTTGTTGTTGATCTTGTTGACCGCGACGATCGAAGGCTCGCGGACGACGATGCCTTTGTTCTTCGCGTAGACGAGCGTATTCGCTGTCCCGAGATCGATCGCTAGATCGTTCGAGAACATCGAGAGGAGGGATTTCACAGCCATTCCGTTTGTCTTTTCCTTGCTTGAGTTTCCGTCGGCGTCGAGGGCCGCGCCTGCAAAACGAGAACCAGTAGGTTGGCGATTGTTGGTTGGCGGTTGGCGGGGGAACGGCGGAGCACCGTGGGTGGGCGGCGGTCTCCCGCCAACCGCCAACAGTCGACCGCCAACTTACTCTTCCACGATCACGAGCTGTGATTCTACCTTCTGATTGCCTGCCGGATCGACGGCTTTGATGACCACGACGTTCCGTCCGACCTTCTCGAACGCCACCAGTTTCTGGAACCCGCCGCCCGATTCGACGTCCACTTCCTCGTCGTTGATGAACACCGTCGCCCCCGGTTCGGTCACACCGGCGATCGTGTAGAACTGGCCGCCCACATGGAATGGCGCCTTCATCCGCAGTGCCGGCGGCGTGCGATCCTGGACGCCCGCCGACTTGCCGCCGCCGCTCACGCGGAAGCGCCGGAACGGCGAAAACGGTCCGAGGTCGCCGTCCGGCCCCACCGACGCCACCCGCCAGTAGAACGATCCCTCCTCGGTGACCTGCGCGGTTGCGAACGTCTTCGGCATCCGTTTGTTGATCTCCTGCGTCGAGAACAGTCGCGAGCGCGATACCTGGAGCACATAGCCGGTCGCATCGGCCTGCGTCTGCCACGTCATCTGAATCTTCAGTTCGGGGGAAATCTGGAAGACCTGGTTGTCGCCCGGGGTCAACAGCGCCGGTGGCATCGTCAGCTTCTTGATCGGCGAGATCTCGCCGGCCGGCGTGGCGCTGATCTTCTCCCCGGTGGCGATGCGGATGGTTTCTCCGCCTTTTTCCGGTGCCACCGAGGCCGCGCCCCGAGTGCTCATGATCGAAGTCTGCTCCGCTTGGTCGACACCCACCTGGATCGCGGACTGCGACTCGACGACGACCTGCGTTCCCGGCGTGCGGACGGTCGATGAGTCGCTCGTCGTCGCGACTTCGACCGAACCGACGCGCATCTGCACCGCGTTCGTCTTCCGGCTCGTGGATGGATTGACGGTCGAGTAGATCTCCAGCAGGGCGTTCGCTCCGACGGTGTAGAGCGTGCCGCTGGAGAAGATCAACTCGGCCGAGGCCCGGTCGCCGGTCTTGACCCAGTCGCCGTTGACCAGCGCCGCGCGCGTGTCGGCGTCTTTCCACTCACCGGCGGCACCCTTCTGGAATTTGACGTCGCCCTCCACCGTGAGGAATTGGGCATCGCTCGCGAAGTCGCCGCTGCCGCTGATCGCCGCGCGGCTGATCGTCTGCGACTCGACGGCCACGGTGTGGGCCTGCTCGAATCGCCCACCGTTGAAGTGCGTGGCCGCCTCGTCGAGCTTCTGCTGCGCCCGGCTGAACTCGGCGCGATGGCTGTTGAAGTCCGCCGATCCCGCGAGAGCGTTCAGCGCCTGCCGGGCGTCGGCCATGGCGGACTCGGCTCTCGTTCTCGGGTTGCTCTTCTGGTTGTGCCAGAACCACCAGCCGGCGCCACCGAGCGCGAGCAGAAGCAGGACCAGACCGATCTGCTTGAGCCGATCGATGGAGATCAGATACCAGTCGATATCCGCGCCCGTTTCCCTTTTTCTGGCCATCTGGTACGAACGGCTTGAGTTATAGCAGTTGGCGCGCCGCGCGGGAATAGGTAAACTGCGCCGCTTTTTCTGGAGCCCTGACCAGATCTATCCCATTCGCCGGCGAAAGGTAGTTTCCATGCTCAAAGTAATGCGCGACACGTTCCATCAACTCCGGTGGTTGCTCCTTGCCGTCGTGGCCGCCGTCATTCTCGGCTTCGTGTTCATCGACATGGGCATGGGAGGAGCCGCAATCGGTGGGGGCGCGCAGGATGACATGGCCTTCGCCGCGCGCGTCAACGGCGAGACCATTACCTTCAATGACTACCAGCGTGCGCTGAAGAACGTCGAGTCGATGTATCAGCAGCAGTTCGGGCAGCAGTTCACCCCCGAAATGTCGCAGATGATGAACCTGCCGAACCAGGTCATCAACATGCTCGTCGATCAGCGCCTGCTCACGCAGGAAGCCCACCGCCTCAACCTCGAGGCCAGCCCCGAGGAAGTCCGGAGGAAGCTCCTCTCCATCCCGATCTTCACCGAGAACGGGAAGTTCATCGGCATGGAGCTCTACAAGCGCTACATCACCGGGCCCCTCGGCTACTCCAGCGCCGCCGAGTTCGAGGAGGATCTCGGTCGCGAGATTGCGCTCCAGAAGATCGAGAGCGCGATGCAGCACTCGGTGATGCTCTCGCCGAAGGCGATCGACGCCGAGTACCGCCGCACGAACGAGAACGCGAAGGTGCGCTACGTCCTCCTGCCGGCGGCGGAGACCGAGACCCTGACCGTCACTCCCGCGGAAGTGGAGGCCTACTACAAGGCCCATCAGTCCGACTTCACCCATGGCGAACAGCGCAAGGTCCGCTACATCCTGGCGGAGTACGCGAAAATTCGCGGCGAGGTGAAGCCCACCGACGCGGAGCTCCGAAAGATCCACGAACAGGAAAAGGACAACTACCTCCGCCCCGCTTCTGCGCACGTGCTGCACATTCTGGTGAAGTCGGAGCCGGGCGCTACGCCGCAGGCTGATGCGGCCGCGAAGGCGAAGGCCGAGGGCATCGTCGCCCAGCTCCGCGCCGGTGCGGATTTCGCCGCGCTCGCTCGCGCAAACTCCGAGGATCCGTCATCGGCGGGCAACGGCGGTGACATGGGCTGGGTCGACATGGGCAAGACCGTCGAGCCGTTCGAGCGCGCAATCTTCTCGATCCCCCTCAACACCATCAGCGATCCGATCCGCTCGCAGGAGTATGGCTATCACATCGTGAACGTCGTCGAGCGCCGCGAGCAGACCGTGCAACCGTTCGAAGAAGCGCGTCCGGCCCTGGCCGCCCGCGCCGCCAACGACATGGCGAGGGACATTGCCCGCGCGGAGATCAACCGCGCGAACGCTGCCATCAAGCAGAAAAAGCCGGCCAACGCCCAGGCCTTCGCCGCTCTGGCCACCGGTCGTCTCACGTCGAACGACAGCGGCTGGGTCGGCAAGAACGAGCCGGTGGGTGGCCTTGGCAACAACCAGCCGCTTTCCCAGTGGATCTTCGCCGCCAAGCAGGGCGACATCAGCGATCCGATCGGAACCTCGCAGGGGGTGGCCATCGCCTACGTCGAAGACACCCGTGCCGCCGGCATCTCCGCGCTTGCCGAAGTGCGCGAGCGCGTCGAGCAGGAAGCGAAGCGCCAGAAAGCACGTGAGGCTTCGAGCGCGCAACTCGCGCAGATGCTCCTCGGCTCCCCGAATGTCGATGCGGTCGCGCAGAAGGCCGGCCGCTCCGCCTCGGAAGTGACGGTCAACCGCCAGGGCAACGTCCCGGGTCTCGACGGCGACACCTCGGCGCTCGTCGACGCTGCACTCAAAGCGAACGTGGGGCAGGTGACCGGCCCCGTGATCGTGGGCGACGGCGCGATCGTCTTCCAGGTGCTCGAGCAGAAGCGGGTGACGGACCAGGAGCTTGCGGAGAACCGGGCCGCGTTCGCGGACCGGATGCGCGAGCAGCAGGCCCGCCAGCTTCGCACGGTGCTCGTCGACCGCCTCCGGAAGACGTCGAGCGTGGAGATCAACGACGCGATCACCCGTCCGACCACCACCCCGGCCCCGCCGGGACCCGCCGGAGTGTAGTCTGGTGTCCCTTGAAACAAGATTGAAGGGACACTCGTTGCCGGATCACGTGATCTCACCGAAGTGGGACGAGCCCGCGATCCGCGTGCTCATGATGCCGCGCGACACGAACGCGCACGGCACGATCTTCGGTGGCGTGATCCTCTCCTACATCGACCAGGCCGGCGCGATCGAGGCGCGCCGGCAGGGTCTCCAGTTCATGGTGACCGTGTCGCTGGACAAGGTCGTGTTTCATGAACCGGTCTTCGTCGGCGACCTGGTGAGCTTCTGGACCGAGACGCTGCGCATCGGGACGACTTCGATCACGACCAGGGTCGTAGTCGAAGCCATCCGTGCCGGCGACCCCGCCGAGCGCGTCACCGTGACGGAGGCCCAGGTCGTGTACGTGAACCTCGGCCCGGATCGGAAGAAGGCGCCGATCCAGCAGAAGAACAAGTTCTGAGACGGCATGGCCGGCAGCGCTGGTTGCTCCGCCTTGGAGTTCGGACATTCGCGCCGCAGCGCGTGATTCGGGCTGGATTGAACGCAATGGGCAAGTCGCCCGGCTGAAGGGTCTGTTGCCCAAACGCCCGCGTAGCGGGCAAGAGGAGATAGCCCCCGGCTTTCAGCCGGGGGTCTGGAGTTTGGACGTTTCGGGTATGTATTTGGAAATGATCTTTTGACAGACGTACTCGACGTGCGTACTATTCTCGATCACGCGAAGGAGGTTCCTTGTGGACGAGAAAGAGAAG
>CAZLGP010000307.1:0-8113 GCA_964558905.1 uncultured Thermoanaerobaculia bacterium
GGCACGAGGCTTCGTCCAACTAAACTCTTTCCCGCATCCTGACCTCGGCGTCGGCACTCACCTCGCCCTCGACACGCCCGCTCTATTGCCACGAGCTTCGCTCTGGCCGGATGCAGTAAAGAGTCCTATGAGTTGGGCGACGGTTTTTGCGGGACGTTTCTCGCCAGGATCGCGGTCAATCCCAAACTGCCTCCGGGTCTACTTGGCGAGCTGCAACCAGAAGCGAGCGTTTCCCCGGCGGCAAGGCCCGAAGCACGTCGAGAACTTCAGCGCGACCTGCTGGGTCGTGATACCGGGCAAGCTCGATGAGCGAAGTGATTCCATATTCGTCAAGCGCAACGTCGTCAGCGATTCTCCGGATCTCACCCTCCCTGCTTGAACGCTTTCTGGATGACCGACTCGTCCAGATGGTGTCGCCGCCGCATCCCGCTCTCCGGGTCGACACAACGTCGACGACGGGAAGACGTACTGCCAGGCAAACTCCTTTGCCGCGTTCCTGTACTTGCGGTCCAGCGCATCCGGCAAGGCCACTTCGCCGAGACCACGCGCGAGGTCGCGCTGGTGGAGGCGGCGCGCGTCCTCGATCTGCAAGCGCAGGGGCTGCTTGACGCTCTCCGGCAGAATCGTCCGCCGGTCCTTTGCACCCTTTCCCTGCCGCACGATGAGCAAGCTCGCCGCTAAATCGATGTCTTTGACCCGCAAGCGCAACGCTTCGAGCAAACGCAACCCTCCGCCATACAGGAGTGAGGCAACGAGACGCGGTGTGCCCGACAGGCCGCCCACCACCAGGCGCACCTCCGCTCTCGTCAGCACTACCGGCAGCCGGCGGGAACGGCGCGCCCGGACGATGTCGTCCAGCCAGGGAAGGGGGTCATTCAATACGTTCCGGTAGAGGAACAGGAGCGCACACAAGGCCTGCGCCTCACGTCGACGCACTCACTCTTCGCCGGACCGCGAGATGAGAGAGGAACGCATTCACCTCTTCCCCGCCCATCGCCGCCGGGTGCCGCTTGTCGTGAAAGAAGATGTACTGCTTGATCCACGCGACATACGCCTCCTCGGTGCGCCGGCTGTAGTGCCGCGTGCGAATGGCGGCACGAACCTGATCGAGAAGTCTCGGCGGCTGAGTCATCGCAGCGCCGAGGCTCCCTCGGTCGGATGGCGATGTCAACAGGATCTACGTGGGGTGGAGGGGGGCGGTCGCGCCACGCTCACCGGACCGCGTGTCGGGCAAACGTCCCGATCACCAGGAGCGCGTGCAGTGGATGCGGATCGCCAGCTCGGGAGAACGGCGGGCCGGTGTACCATCCCTCGCGTTGTCCACTTCCATCTCCATCCAGAAGGTCGCGGTGTGCCTGTTTCTCGCGGGGCTGGTGTTGCTGGTCCCGCTGACGGGGGACTTCACGAACGCGGTCCGCTTCACGGCCGCGACGGCGCTGCTTATGGCGCTGCTGTGGCTCACGGAAGCGATTCCGATGGGAATGACCGCGCTGATCCCGCTGATCGCGTTTCCTCTGGCGGGCATCAGCTCGATGGAGAGGACCGCCGCGCCGTACGCGAGCTCCGCGGTGTTCCTGTTCATGGGCGGCTTCCTCGTCGCGGCGACGTTCGAGCGCTGGGGGCTGCACCGGCGGATGGCGTTCTTCACCCTGCGAAGGATCGGCACCCAGCCGCGCCGGATCGTGTTCGCGGTGATCCTGGTGACCGCCTTCCTCTCGATGTGGATGTCCAACACGGCCACGACTCTCATGATGACGCCCATCGCGGTGGCGGTCATGAGCGGACTGGGGAAGGAATCGCGTACGGCTGAGGCGACGCTCCTCGGCGTCGCGTTCGCGGCCTCGCTCGGGGGCATCGGCACGCCCATCGGCACGCCGACGAATCTGATCTTCCTCGGCGCGGTGCGCGAGCTCTTCCCGAACTTGCCGGCCATCACGTTCGCACAGTGGATGCTGTTCGGCGTGGCCTATCTGGTCCTTCTCGTGCCCGTGTGCTGGCTCATCGTGGTGGTCACGGCGCGCGTGCCGAAAGGCGAGGCCATCCCGCTCGAGCAACTGGGCCTCGAGAAGCCCGGCGCAATGTCCCGCGGGGAAAGGACGACCCTGGCCCTCTGCACGGCGACAGCCCTGCTCTGGATCTTCCGCGCGGACATCTCCCTCGGCGCCACAACCATCCCGGGCTGGGCGAATCTGTTCCCCGCCGGCAGGATGATCAACGACGCCACCGTGGCGATCGCGATGGCGGTGCTGGCCTTCCTCCTCCCGGCGGCGAAGGACCAGCGCCTCCTCGGATGGGAGGAGTTCAGGCGCATTCCATGGGACGTGCTGATCCTCTTCGGCGGAGGCTTCGCCCTGGCCGACGCGCTCGAGGGGAGCGGCTTCTCGAAGTGGGCCGGCGCGAGGCTGTCGTTCGTCGGCGACTGGGCGCCGGTGCTGATGATCGTGACGCTGTGCGTCTTCGTGACCCTGCTGTCCGAGGTGGCGTCGAACGTGGCCACGGCGACGGCGATGATGCCCATCGCGGCGGCACTGGCGACGTCGATCGGGGTCCATCCCTTCTTCCTGATGATCCCCGCGGTGCTCGCGGCCTCCTCGGGATTCATGCTCCCGGTCGCAACCGCGCCGAACACGATCGTCTACGCGACGGGACTCGTTCGCGTGCGGGCGATGGCGCGTAGCGGCTTCCTCCTCGACGTCGCCGCGGCCATCGTGATCACGCTGCTGATCTTCACGGTCATCCCGTGGGCCACGGGGATGCGCTGAGCCGCACGATAGCCGATACGGAGCCAGGGGAAGTGGTTCGCCCGGATCAGCTCTGAGGCTGGGAGGAAATTGCGGTGTCGTCCGTGGCAACTTCGGAACGCCGGCGTTCCACAGAGGGTGCGGGCGTCGTCCTGTCTTCGAGTCGCCGAGAGATTCCTCGGCGACCCCGACAAGATGGAGCAACCAGCGCTGCCGGCCGTGCCGGTCTAATTGGCGATGGGGCCTCGGCGGACCGTGCCCGGGAGAGAGACCTCGACGCTGTCCGTCGACCGATTGCCCGATCCGTCGACGCAGCCGACCTGGATCAGGAAGGCGCGGTTCGCGCTCGCGCGGACCTCGACTTCGAGGTCGCTCTTCACGCGCCAGTCGAACGTGCCGCCGCCGGCGGCGGTGAGCGTGGCGATCGAGCAGCGCGGCATCGCGTCGGCTGCGTCGATGGCCTCGACCACGACCCGCACGGGCACCATGTCACCGTCGCGAGCGCCGACGTTCGCGCGCACGCGATCGATGTGCGGCGCGATCGTATCGGTGACGTTCACTTCGAACGTGCCCCCGGCGCGACGTCCGTGGTCGTCCGTCGACTCGCACTCGACCGTCGTGACCCCGAGGGCGAAGAGCGAGCCCGGACCGGGCGTGCAGGCAATGGTGCTCGACCACTCCTCGGCGACCGCCTCCCACGTCACTTCCGTGCCGCTCGGGCTCGTCGCCTCGGCGGTCACGTCGGGCATGCGGAGAGGGAGCTTCTCGACGACTTCGACGACGAAGCCGCCTTCCGCGCGCTGGTCGAAGTCGTCCCAGGCCAGGCAGTACACCTTCGTAGTGCCCATGGAGAAGTACGAGCCGGACGCCGGCGTGCACTCGACGACCGGATCCGGGTCCGCGCTGCCGTAGGCAATCACCTCGAACGAAACCTCCGCGCCCCACTCGCTGCTGGCCGCTTCGACGACCTTGTCCGGGACCTTCAGCTCGAGCCTGCCGATGTCGCGAGGCTGAACGAACACGTCGAACGAGCCGTAAACGGGATTGAGCGACACGTCGACGGCTTCGCAATGGACGCTGGTGCGTCCGTTGCGGAAAAACGATCCCGATTCCGGGAGGCACGTCACGCGCAGCTCGCCGTCGACCTCGTCGAACGCGGAGGCCTCGAACTTCGCGTACGCGCCCTCGTCCTTCTCGGAAGGAACCTCGAAGGACTTCGGGAGCTTGATTTCCGGTGCGGTGCCGTCCCAGACATGGACGTCGATGCTGCCTTCGTCGCGCCCGCCGGAATCATCGCTGGCGAGGCATCGGATTCGTGACTGGCCGAAGGGGAAGTCGGAGCCGGACTTCGGCTCACACTGGATGATCGTCGAGGACTCGTCGCCGCCCGTCACCGTGACCTCGTAATCGATCGATGTCCACAGGCGGGATTTCGCGAGTTTGAGGAGAATCTCGGGAAGGTGCAGCCTCAGCGGTGGCTTTCCCGACTTGACGACGGTGAAGGAAGCGCTGTTCGAGTCGCCCACCGTGACCGTGTATGTGCCGGGATCGTTGACGATCTCCAGCGGCACCCAGACGATCACGTGGCCCGCTGCCGTCGCGTTCACGTAGAGCTCGAAGTGCCCGGCTCCACCATCGAAGACGACAGTCCCGGACAGGCCGGAGCCGTTGATCTGCATGAAGTATTCGCCGCTGCCGACTCTGATCGAAGAAGGGTTGAGAGAAGTGATCGTTCCGCCAAGGGCGGAAGACGCCAATAGAAACACGGCCACTACACACGCCGTCCGCATCTGAGAACCTCCGGTTGTTCGCGCGCCCACACGCGCTTACGCCTGCGATTGATCTGGACAGGGAGTCCAGACCCGATCTGTATATCGAGGCGGTCATTATCCCGAAACAGAGGCTTTCCGGAAAGACTCTGTTATGGAACACCCCGGCACGGCCGGCTGGCGCTGGTTGTTCCGCCTTGAGGCGCGTCACGGATGGATTCAACGGTCGCGGCTTCGGGCGGCGCAACGCGCCTGACATTTCTGCTGCGCGGAATCTCACTCTTCGGCGAGGAGCTCGTCCAGCTCGTCCCGGCTGAACTGCTTCACGAGCGAGGGATCGTCGGGCCGGATGAGATCGGTCGCCAGGGCGGCCTTGCTCTCGATCAGGGCATCGATCTTCTCCTCGATCGTGTTGCGCGAGATGAGCTTGATCACCTGCACGCCCTTGTTCTGGCCGAGGCGATGGACGCGGTCCGTGGCCTGGTCCTCGCGGGCCTGGTTCCACCAGCGATCGTAGTGGATGACGACGGACGCGCTGGTGAGGTCGATCCCGAGTCCGCCCGCGCGGAGACTGGCGGTGAACACGCGGCAGTCAGCGTCGTCGCGGAAGCGCGCGATCTCCCGGCCCCGCTCGCGCGTTCCGCCGCGGATGGACGCGTAGCCGACGTCGCTGATGACGAGGTGCTTCTCGATGAGGTCGAGCATGGAGAGGTACTGGGAGAAGACGACGACTTTCAGGCCGCTGCTCATGCACTCGTCGAGGAGCTCGGTGAACATCTCCCACTTCCCCGAGGAGACGTCGGCGCCGAAGCCACCCCCAGCCGACATCGGGTGGTTACAGATCTGCTTGAGGTAGTTCAGCGCGGCGAAGATATGCACGTACGACACGACCTGTCCGGCGCGGAGCTGTGCCCGCAGGGGCTTGGCCCGCGCTTCCATGACCCGCCGGTAGAGCGCGCGCTGTTCGCCCGTCAGCTCGCAGTAGCGCTTGTCGACGATCTTCGGCGGGAGCTCGGTGAGGACCTGGGCCTTCGTGCGACGCAGGACGAACGGCCGCACGAGACGCTGCAGGGTGGCGCGGTCGTCGACGAACTTGGGGAGATATCCCGGCACGACGAAGTCGAGCAGTGCCTTCAGCTCGCGCTCGTGGTTCTCGATCGGCGTACCGGTGAGACCGATGGCGATGCGCTTGTCGATCGCCCGCAGCGCGTGATGCGTCGCGGTGTCGGCGTTCTTGATGGTTTGCATCTCGTCGAGCACGACCAGATCGAAACGCTTCCCGCGGAACTGCTCGATGCGCGAGCGCACGAGGCCATAGGTCGTGAGCGCGATCGGCACGCCGGGAGCGTAGCGCGCGAGCTTGTCCTTCCAGTGATCGATCAGGGAGGTGGGGCAGACCACGAGGACGTTCAGGGACGGATCGGCTTTGACCAGAGAGGCGATGAGTGCGATCGCCTGATGGGTCTTGCCCAGTCCCATGTCGTCGCACAGCAGGCCGCCGAAGCCGTTCTGCTGCAACAGCCACAGCCACTGATAGCCGGTTTGCTGGTAGGCGTAGAGATCGAGGCCGAGGGATGACGGCGAGGGAGCCTCGCTGTCGGTCTGAATCTCGTCGAAGAGTCCGAAGACGCCCGCGCACGAACGGTCGCCGCGGAAGACCGCCTTGCCGCGCAACGAGCCGCGGATGCGCAGCAGCTCGAGTTTCGTCACGAGCACGTGGCCGTGCGGTCCGACGGGGGCCTCGTCGAGCCAGGCGAACTGCGGATCGGTGACGTCGATCCAGAGATTGCCGCGGATCAGGGCGCGGACGCCGTCGCGCCGCGCGCGGGCGATGTCGGCGGCGGAGATGCTCTCGTCGCCGGCGATGAACGTGATCTCGACCTCGAGCAGGGTCGTCAAGTCCTCGAGGCGTCGAGTCGTCGAGGGGCTGCCTGATGACTCGGCGACGCGGCGGCTCGACGGCTCGCTGAAATCGAAGACGACATCCCCATCGAGCCGCACCGGCCTCGCGTTGCGCACCGGCTCCGGTGCGAGCGTCTCCGGCATGCGTGCGAGCTCCTCGTGGTGGCGTTCGACGAATGCGTAGACCTCGTCCTCGTCGATCGTGCTCTCGCGGTCGTACGGCAGGCCCGCGGCGGGACGCACCTCGAAGAGCGCGGACTGGCCGCTCTTCGCGCGCTCGGCGAACATCGGTGACGCGGCTGCCGCCGAAGCGAGCCGGTTCCCGATCAGAAAGTACTTTCCGAACCGCGGCAGGAGCGCGCGGTCGTGAACGACGCCGGCGCTGCCGAGAAGTACGGGCGAGAACCTCAGTGCCCGCGTTCGCGTGATCTCGATCCGCAGCGACGGCGTCAGCGTTTGTGCTGCAATCTCGAAGCCGCTGGCGGTGACGATCTCGGGCGCGTGCGTGATGATGTGCTCGACGGCCGCCCCCGCGATCGGGATGTCCGCCGTCTCGAGATGGAAGCCGCCGTCGCGGAATGCGATTCTGGCGTCCGCGCCGCGGACGAACATCTCTTTCGCCCAGCGATACCACGGCGAGCTCTCGAACTGTAGCCGGGTCGAGCCGGAGCCGCGCGCCAGCAACTGCTGCTCCGCTGGCGTCAGCGCGTACTTCCGCAGGAGCAGCTCGCGTGGGTCGGTCACGCTGTCCTCATCGATCGCGCGCCCCTCGCTGAACGAGGCAAACGCCATCGCCCGCCAGACGCTCTGCTCGAACTTCTCCGCGGCCAGTACTCCCGCCTCGTCGCTCATGTGCGTGATGAGAATCCCGAGGTGACGGCAGAGGTCGTGCGGCTGCATCGTCGGCTGACAGGAGCACCGCGTCAGCGTGAACTTGTCGCCGCTCGCGATGAGCACGGGACGGTAAGGCCGCCG
Source organism: uncultured Thermoanaerobaculia bacterium (assembly GCA_964558905.1). Classification (GTDB taxonomy): domain Bacteria; phylum Acidobacteriota; class Thermoanaerobaculia; order Gp7-AA8; family Gp7-AA8; genus QHVT01. The sequence continues at coordinate 7,388 of CAZLGP010000307.1, forward strand.
CTCGTTCTCGACGATGTCCGCCGTGTAGGCGCCGCGAAAGAAAAGGAGATCCGTGACGCGAAAACGAGTCTCGTGCACCTCGATCGTCTTGAGCGTGGCGGGAGAGAACGACGAGCGGAAACGATCGGGGACGGGCACGTTCGGAGCGTTGAACGATGAACGATGACCGGTGAACTTTCAAGACTTGACATCAGGAGCGCTGTGCGCGGAGGCGCGCTCGCGCCGTGCGTATTCACCACAGAGACACAGAGACAATTCGTCACGCTCGACGCCCGATGTGCCGCTGACGCGGCACAGGATCCATCCCGCCCTTACCGGGGGTTGCTCGCTGAGCGCTCGCACCCCGGCTACCGTCTGGCTGCCGCTCCGCGGCACAGGATCCGGCCGCACATGGCCGACAATTTCTCCCACTTCGCGGAACGGCTGGATCGCAACACGATGTGCTTGAAATTCACCGTCACGCGGATTCGAAGCCTTATCTTTGAAATGCAGAGGCCTGCAAAGGGCCAAACTCCAGATGCCCGCGTAGCGGGCGACAGGATGACTCTGTCGCCCGCTACGCGGGCTGACCAAGGACACCGCGCCCCACCCCCGGCTGAAAGCCGGGGGCCTGGAGTTTGGACGTTTCGGGTATGTATTTGGAAATGATCTTTTGACAGACGTACTCGACGTGCGTACTATTCTCGATCACGCGAAGGAGGTTCCTTGTGGACGAGAAAGAGAAGC
>CAZLGP010000308.1:0-12104 GCA_964558905.1 uncultured Thermoanaerobaculia bacterium
CTGCTGCTTGCGACGGTCGAGCTCTTCGAGTTTCTTTTCCAGAGACATCAGAGGATGAGGTTCCGTTCCGCGGCGATGCGACGCATCTCGCTTTCGATCTGCTGTCCGGATGCGCGGTCGCCGAGTCGCTGACGCGCTTCCTGCTCGAGCGCGTCGAGCTCGACGAAGTTCTCCTGGATCGCTTTCGTCACCACCAGAATCGCTGCCTCGGCGTCGTGGAACTCCACGAGACCGCGGTCCTCGAGGCGGTTGACGATGGCACGGGAGAGAAACTCGACGTTCACAGCGCCGAGATTAAAGCATCAACGCCGCGCCGAAGGAACCGCCGCCGTACGGATACCAGACCCGGCTCGTGGCAACGGAGCGGATGTTCGCGATCGTCACGGCCGTCGGATAGGCGCGCTCGCCGTCGACGACGAGCACCCGGATCGTGAGTCCCCCGACCGGCGCGAGGAGCGCGATCGCCCTGGGCGCGCCGTCATCGACATCGGTGTCTGCGCACTCCAGACGGAGGTCGAGCGGCATGCGTACCGGACGCACGCGATAGCTGGGCCGGTAGACGTTCGGCCAGTCGCCCTCGGCTTCGACGATGTCGTTGCCGTAGCCATCGATGCCGCCGGCGGTCTGCACGAGGCGAACGTTCGCCGGCGTGCGGCCGACGAGATGCGGAAGCAGGCCCGCGGTGACGTTGGCGGCGAGGCAGAGGTCTCGCGGTGCCATGCGCTCTTTCTGTTCCGAACGTTCGAGAGCGTTGGCGATCGCGAAGATGTCGTCGAGTCGTCCAGCCGTCGAGTCGACCAGCGCGCGGAGCCGGCCGTGCACGAGCGAGATGTGGATGCGATCGGTCTCCTCACGCCACGTGCGGCCTTCGCATTCATGCTCGGCCACGCCGTGTGTGATGATGAGGCGCTCGGCCGGCACGTCGCGCAGCGCGTGTGCCAACTCGAGAACTCTCGACGACTCGACGACTCGACGGCTCGACGGCTCGGGGCTGCACTCGAAGTACTCGCCCTTCTCGATTGCGGTGCCGCTCTCGCTCACGCGGATGAGCGTTCCGTTCTCCCACCGCGCGACGGTTCCGTGCTTACGGTAGATCATCGCAACTCCGTGACCAGCATCGGGGCGCGGGAGCCGACGACGAGCTCCTGCCCTTCCCGCGAACAGATCACGCCGGGATAGCGTGCCGGCTCGCCGTGCGCGCCGGTGAAGACGAAACGTTCGCGCGGCTCGACGATCGTGAATGCACCGATCGACGACGCGGCGATGCGCAGGGTGACGATGTCGGTCAGAGGATCGTAGGCGCCTCCGTCGATGAGCGTGATCTCGATCCGCTCGTCCGGCAGCTCGTACTCCGCGTCCTGGTGCGAGGCATGGACGTGCTGCATTCGTAGCAGGGGAACATCGCGAAACGTGGCCCGGCGCATCGAGAGTGGGATGTCGACGTGGAGCCACTCGGGGAGATCGAGCGCACCGCGTCCATGCTCGAGCGGGTGGCCGAGAATCTCGTGGAGAAGAACGGCCGCGGAGCCGTTGCGCCAGAGCATCGGCACGGACCGGCTGGAATCCGGAGAGGCGGGCCGGAAGCCGGCGCGCCGCGTGGCAGCACCCCGGAGGAGCTCGACATCCTCGCTGATCCGTTCGGGCGTGGTGACGACGGAGAGGGGTCCGTGGCGGACGGTGATCGTGCCGATCGTGCCCTCGGTGCCCGACTCCGCCACCAGACGCACGGTGAATCCCTCGGGCATGGCGCCGCGGAGGCGATCGAGCTCGCGCCCGGCAGCGGCGACGAAGGCGTCTTCGCGCGCGTCGGTCGCAACGATCCCCTGCTCGTCGTCGACTGCTTCGCCGTGAGACAGGCGCGATTCGATGAGGTGTCCGCGCGACCAGAGCTCTTCGCGGACGGCATGTGCGAAGCGACTCAATTCAGTTCGTAGGTGAACGTCTTCGCCGTGGCGTTGTAGCGAACGATGAGCCGGTGGCTGCCGCCCGGCTCGAAACGCACGGCGGGGATGTTGTGGTGTTCCTGGATCTTGAGCTGAGGGACGGTGACCCACACCTGCACGTCCGCGTTCTTCGCCGGGAACTCGCGCGACACGCTGATGGGACGGGTCTCGCGAACGAGCGTGCCGAAGAAGCGGCGACGCCGCTCGGTGAACAGCGGCTCGCTGGCGACGATGTCGGCGCCGATGCGGACGATGATGTTCCCGTCGGTGAAAGGATGGGCGAAGACGGTCGTGATCGTCGCCGGCTCGGTGGCGGCCGCGGTGTCCTTCGCGGAGGAGAGCGCGTCTCGCGACCCGGTCGCGGTCGCGGTCGGCGTCGGCGTCGACGTCTGCGGTGTGCGCCCGGGCTGCCGCTGCTGGCGAGAGACGCGGGCGTCGTCGAGCGTCTGCTGTTCCTCTTCAGCGAGGGCCAGTTGCGCCGTGGCCTCGGCCAGATCGGGGTCGATCGCCAGCGCTTCCTGAAAGCGCGCGATGGCGTCGGGATAGTTCTGCTCGTCGAAGAGCGTCATCCCTTCCTGGAACTTGGCCTGCGCCTGGGCGAGCTGCAGCTTCCCGGCCTCTTCCTGCTGGCGGATCGCGTTCAGCTTCTCCACGACGTTCGTCACGTACGGCGATTTCGGCGCGAGCCTCCGCAGCTCGTCATACTTCTCGTATGCGTCGCTCACGCGTCCCTGGCGCAGCAGCGCGTTGCCCTCGAGTCGCAGTTGACGCTGGCGCGCGATGCGTGCCTCGGTGGCGGTGTCGACGGCGGGAACATCGGGTTGCCTCATCCGAATGCCGACCACGCCGACCAGCAGTGCCACCACGAGAAACGCCACCAGTCCGAAGAACAGCGGCGCGGCGATCGGACGACGCCACAGCGAAAGCGCGCGCACGTTCGCCAACGTGGTGTGTAGCTTCTGTCTCACCGGCACGCGCGGCGGCTTCGGTTTCTCGATCGTCGGTGCGGCAGCGGCGGCAGCGGCGGCGGCAGCGACGACCGGCGCGGCCGCGGCAATGGTTCCCATGGGAACGTTCACGGCGCGGGTGCCCGCGCCGGGAGTCGGCGGCGTTTCCGTCGCCTGCGGGAACGGCACTTCGACCGTCGGCTGGGGACGCTCGCGCGTCACCATCGTCTCCTCGGCGAGCATCGGCTCGGGACGCATCGGCCGATCGCCTCGGGCCACGGCTCGCAGCGCGAGCGCGAGATCGCGCGCGCGCTGGTAGCGCTTCGCCGGGTCTTTCGCGAGGCAGGTCGCGACCAGCTCCTCGAACGCCTCGGGGATCTGCGGGTTGATGTCGTGCAGCGGAGGGAACGGCTCGTGGACGATCTTGTACGAGATCGACGTCAGCGAGTCGCCGCCGAATGGCTTCCGGCGGGTGAGGCACTCGTAGAGACAGATGCCGAGGGCGAAGATGTCGGTGCGGCCGTCGACCGGCGCACCCTTGACCTGCTCGGGAGCCATGTAGTTCGGCGTGCCGAGAAACTGGCCCGTGCTGGTGAGGTTGGCGGCGCCGGATGCTGCGATCTTGGCGATGCCGAAGTCGGTGATCTTAGCCCGGATTCCGTCGACGAGGATGATGTTCGCCGGCTTCACGTCGCGATGCACGATGCCCTTCGCATGGGCGAAGTCGAGCGCTTCGCCGACCTGGGCGACGATGTCGGCGATCTGTTCGAACGAGAGCGTCCGCCCCTGGTTGAGAACCTCTTTGAGGTTGTGTCCCTCGACGTACTCCATGGCGATGAACGACACGCCGCTGGCGTCGTCCTGCCCGATGTCGTGAACGGTGACGATGGAGGGATGGTTGAGGATGCCGGCCGCCTGGGCCTCGCGGATGAAGCGCTGCTGGAACTCTTTCGTCTCGTCGTCATCCGCGTGGACGGCTGCGCGGATGGTTTTCAACGCGACCAGTCGCCCGATGAGTGGGTCCTTGGCGAGATAGACGACACCCATCGCCCCCTTGCCGAGCTCGCGGACGACTTCATACCGGCCGAGCTTCAATTGGGGCTTCTCTCCGGATGCGCGGTGGCGGGCCTCCGCGCCTGGATCGATGGGAGTTCCATGGACCGCCAATGATAACTCCTCTCTCGTGAGGGCGAGAGGGGGCAGAGCGGGGGGCGCAGGAGGCCGGTTCCCCTCGTTTGCGAAGACCGGTTTTCTCCTGCGCCCTGCCCCCTGCGCCTCGCGCCCTTCTTCATCTATGATGTCACGCCTGTTTGTGAAATCCCTTACGGAGTGGCGCTCATGAAGGTTTACTCGGGTTCCGAGATCCGCAACGTGGCGATCGTCGGACACAACGACACGGGGAAAACGACGCTCGTGTCCGAACTGCTTTTCAACGCCGGAGCGAACACGCGCATGGGGCGCGTCGAGGACGGCACGACGGTGACGGACTTCGATCCGGACGAGATCGAGAGGCAGCACTCCATCTCCACCGCGGTGGCCTTCGCGGAGTGGAAAGACACGAAGATCAACCTTCTCGACAGCCCCGGCTTCGGGATCTTCATCATGGAAGCCAAGGGCGCGCTGCGCGTGGCCGATGCCGCGGCGGTGGTGGTCAGCGGCGTAACCGGCGTGGAGGTCACGACCGAGAAGGTCTGGAAGTTCACCGAGGAGTTCGCGCTGCCGCGCGTGGTCATCGTGAACAAGCTCGATCGCGAGCGCTCGTCGTTCAGCCGCACTCTCGATGCCCTACAGAAGAAGTTCGGGAAGAACGTCGTGCCGATCCAGATCCCGATCGGCGAGGAGAAGGACTTCACGGGGATCATCGATCTCGTGACGATGAAGGCCCAGGTCTACGCCGCTGACGGCTCGGGCAAGTTCGAGACGACCGACATTCCGGCGAACCTCGAGAGCGAAGCCGGGCAGTGGCGCGAGCAGCTCATCGAGAAAGTCGCCGAAGGTGACGACACGCTGATGGAGAAGTTCTTCGAGCAGGGAGGCCTCTCGCAGGAAGATCTGCTCGACGGACTCAAGCGCGAGGTCGCGCATCATCAGATCTATCCGGTGCTGCTCGCGGCGGCGTCGCGCAACATCGGCGGGCATGCGATCCTCGACGCGATCGTGTCGCTCCTCCCCTCACCGGAAGAGACGAAGACCATCGACGGCAAGAATGCGAAGGGCGAGACCGTCACCTTCGATCGCCGCCCCGAGGCATTTCCCGGCGCGCTCGTCTTCAAGACCTTCTCCGATCCGTTCTCCGGGCGCGTGTCCCTCTTCCGCGTCTACTCCGGGACGATCCAGTCCGATCATGCGTACTGGAACACGGGCCGCGAGCACGAGGAGCGCATCGGCAAGCTGCAGGTGCTGCAGGGCAAGCAGCAGATGCCCGTCCCGGAACTGCGCGCGGGCGACATCGGCGCGGTTGCCAAATTGAAAGACACGTTCACCGGCGACACGATCGCGGCGAAGGACCATCCCATCGCCTTCGACCACCTGTACTATCCGGAAGCGGCGATCGCATTCGCGGTCGAGCCGAAGGCGCGTGGAGACGAGGACAAGCTCGGCGCCGCGATCAACCGCGTCATCGAGGAAGACCCGACGATCAGATTCGCCCGCGACCCGCAGACGAAAGAGTTCCTCATCAGCGGTCAGGGGCAGTTGCACGTCGAGATCGTCGTGGCGAAGCTGAAGAAGAAGTACAACGTCGACGTGGTTCTGCATCCGCCGAAGGTGCCGTACCGCGAGACCATCACCCGTCCGGCCGACGCCCATGGGCGCCACAAGAAGCAGTCCGGCGGTCACGGCCAGTTCGCGGACTGCAAGATCACGATGGAGCCGCTGCCGCGCGGCGCGGACTTCGAGTTCGTCGACGAGATCTTCGGCGGCTCGATCCCCCGCCAGTACATCCCCGCCGTGGAGAAGGGCATTCAGGACGCGCGCGTGAAGGGCTACCTCGCGGGCTTTCCGGTGGTCGACTTCCGGGTGCGACTCAAGGACGGGCAATACCACGACGTCGACTCGTCCGAAATGGCGTTCAAGATCGCCGGCTCGCTGGCCTTCCAGCAGGGCATGGAGCAGGCCCGGGCGACTCTGCTCGAGCCGATCTTCCACGTCGACATCACGGCGCCGAGCGAGTACGTCGGCGACCTCATGGGCGATCTGAACTCACGCCGAGGACGTGTCGAAGGCGTCGACGCGGAAGAAGACTCGCAGGTCGTGCATGCCCGCGTGCCGCTCGCGGAGATGCTGACGTACGGCTCGACGCTGCGGTCCCTGACGCAGGGCCGAGGGAGCTTCCACATGGAGTATTCGCACTACGAAGAAGTGCCGAGAAATCTCCAGGAGAAGATCATCACCGAGGCGAAGAAGGCCAAGGAAGAGCAGGCGGCAGCGCACTAGCGTTGCCGTCAACCCTGAGCAAAGCGAAGGGTCAGTGGAGCCCTCTCGCGGGCGAGCCGGCGAAGCCACGAGGCAAGTGGGGCTATGGGTCCAGAGGGCTCCCTTGACCCTTCGACTCGCTTCGCTCGCTCAGGGTTGACGGTAGGTGATTCGCGCCACGTCCTGCTGCGCGTCGTCGCTCGCCGTCACGATGTACGTCTTCTCCGCGCCGCTCGGCGCGACGAGCTTGACGGTGTAGCTTCCCGCGGCCGCGAACTCGTAGGCTTCGTCCATCGTGTTGAACTGATTCGCCTGACCGATCGGGAGATCGTTGACGTAGATCATCGTGTCGTCCGGCAGCACGTTCAGAACCATGGCCCGTCGCGCCCAGATCCGGACGACCGAGCTCACGCCCTCGGGGCCCCCGGAGACGACCGCGCGCGACTGGCCGCGGACCGGCTCGTTCGCCGCGGGTGTGTTCTCGCCCGAGGCGCCATGCAGAACGAGCGATGCGCCGGCGCCGGGCTCACCCGGAGGCGCGGGCGAGTTCGCACGCTGCTGTCGTTGCGGCCGGACGTGCGCCAGGATCGTGTCGTTGTCGCGGCCGCGCAATCCGGTGTAGACCGCCAGCCCCGCCATCACCACGAGGACCGCGCCGATGAGCACCGGCACCCAGCGAGGCATCAGCGACGGCTCGTGCGGCGCGTGCGAGTGTTCAGGACTGGGATCCGTCATCACGCTCAGCCTGCGCGGATTCATCGATCACCGCCGGCCCCTCATCCGTGACGAGGGTCTCGTCGTCGTCGTCGAGACCCTCGGCCTGCTGTTCGCGCGACCGCAGGAGTGCCTGCGCACGCTGCTCGTCTTCCGCTCCGACGTACACCCGGATCTCGCCCATCATGCCGAAATTCACCGGCTCCATGGAAAACTTCACGTTCTCGACCTGCGCCGGAATGCCTTCCGCCCGGAGGAAGCCCTGCACGAGCTCGGCCTCGTCTTCGGATCCCGTACTGGTGATCTCGACCCAGGTCGCGCCGTCCTCGGCCGGCACGGTGTTCACATCATCGGGAAATCCCTGATTCGAGTCCGCCATCGTTGCTCCTTCACGCGTTCAGAGTGATGCGACCCCGGTCCGGAGTCAACACTCCCAGCTTTGCATAGAACAGGCCGCCTTCGCGGAGCCGGTCTTCCAGCGCACTAGCCCGCTCGGACGCTATCGCGATCAGCAGGCCGCCGGAGGTCTGCGCGTCACACATCAGTGTGAATTCGGATTCCGAGACATTCGCGCGCACGCGTCCGCGAAACGTGCGGACGTTCCGCATCGTCCCCTCCGGCCTGAAGCCTCTGGCGAGCATGTCCCGCACACCGGCGAGGACCGGCACCGCACCGGCGCTGATCTCGGCGCCGACCCCCGATCCTTCGCACATCTCGAGCAGATGACCGATCAGGCCGTAGCCAGTGACGTCCGTCGCCGCGCTGGCGCCACACTCGACCATCGCCTTCGCCGCGTCGTGATTGAGCATCGTCATCCAGCGGATCGCATCGTCGAGCGACGGTTTCTGATGGAAGAGCTTCTTCGCGCGATGCGCGCTGACGAGGATGCCGTTGCCGATCGGCTTGGTGAGGAACAGCAGATCGCCGGCGCGCGCCGTGGAGTTGCGCACGAGCTTGTCGACACTGACGACGCCGGTGACGACCAGACCGTACTTCGGCACATCGTCGATGATGGTGTGTCCGCCGGCGACGGGGAATCCTGCCTCGGCTGCCTTGTCCGCGCCCCCGCGCAGGATCGTTTCGAGCACCTCGAGCGGAAGCTTGTCGGTCGGGAAGCCGGCGATGGCCAGACCGAGGATCGGCGTCGCACCCATCGCGTAGATGTCGGAGATCGAGTTCGCCGCGGCGATCTGTCCGAAGAGATACGGATCGTCGACGATGGGCGTGAAGAAATCGACCGTCTGCGCGATGGCCGTGTCTCCGGCGATCCGGATCACCGCGGCGTCGTCACAGGTCGACGTTCCGACAAGAAGATCCCCCGCCCCTTCGTTCGAGGGGAGTTTGCCGAGGATCGAGCGCAGGTCATCCTGACCCAGCTTGCACGCTCAACCGCCGGTCGTCGCGAAGGACGACAGGGGGGGGTGTCTGCGGAGCTTGTGCTTCACGCGGAGAGTCTACGACGAGTGATGCGTGATGAGTGCGTGCTGGGTGCTGAGTGCTGGGTGCTGAGTGCTGAGTGCTGAGTGCTGAGTGCTGAGTCCCACCCGCCCATGCGGTGAATACAGCCGCGGAGCGTCACTCAGCACCCAGCACCCAGCACCCAGCACTCGGTGTCAGGGCTCTTCCCCGATCACGGCCACCCGTGCACTCTCACAGGCCGCCAAAATCTCCTGATAGAGGTTGTATTTGAGATCGGCGGACAACTGCACGTCGCGATTGACGATTTCGGCGATCTGCGAGGCGTAGTACGACGCCAGAGGGAGGCGCTCGCCGGTGTCGTGGATCTGCCGGAAGCCGAGCGTGAGCTCCTCCTCGAGGCGCTGCCGGAAGGTGCCGTCCTCGACGTCCTGTTCGATGGTCGAGTAGTCGATGTTCATGGCCCCGCGGTATACGTGGCACTCACGCTCGCGCCGCTCCGCACGATCTTCGGCTCGAGACCGCGTTTGGTGAGGATGGATTCATACGCCCGGGCGAACGCGTCCGCGCGCTGCTCGCTCTCCCACTCGGTCTCGATCTGCACGCGAAGATCGTCGAAGACGACGGCCCGGTCGTTCACCCAGCCCTGCGACGCATCCGCGCCGACGAGATGGCGCCAGTGGAACTCGCCGAGGTGCTCGGTCGCGATCGCGCCGGGCGGCTTGGTCGCGTCGAACGCGCGGGGCTTGAAGGTGCGATTGAAATACTCGTCGGGATGGAGGATCTCTCGCGTCGTCCGGGGCGGATTGGCGTGGACTTTGTCGATCTCTTTCCAGCCACCGCGGCGATAGGCGGCGACGACGAACTTCAGGCCCTCGAGGTACGGGAACTTCAGCATCTCCGCGAAGTAGCGCGGCGTCGACGGATCGATCATCTGCTCGGCCTGCGCGGCCGAGGAGATCATGCCGAGCATGGCGTCGTCCTTGACCACCTCGTCGAGATCGATGCCCGACTTCCGGAGCATGTGCGCGACCATCACCAGCACCGCCTCCCCCTCGAGCAGGGCGTGATAGGCGAGATTCGCATCGGTGTCGCGGATGAGCGCTTTCTCGTTCGCGGCGAGATTGAAGTGCTGGTCCTGCAGCGCATGCACGAGCTCGTGCACCATCACGGTTTCCTGAAGCGTCTTCGGATCGACGAGCTTCGCCACCTCGGGCGGGAGGTTCGGGAGCTGGCGGATGGAGTAGTACGTGTGGGAGTGCGGGTCGTAGAACGCGAGCACCTGCGCCTCGTAGAGGGAAAGGAGCTTCGGCAGGATCTCGTTCGGCTGAACGTCGACGAGCTGCAGCGCGCGGAGAACGCGGCCCCAGTCGGCGAGCGAATAGGGCGTCGACTTCTCCATCTGATCCTTCAGATGCGAGGACAGCTCGGAGCGGTCGATGGTGACCGTTCGGACCTCGCCGACGAACTTCCGCCCGCGGATCTCCTCGACAGCCTTCATGCCTGGCGCGAGGGGCGAGGCGTTCGCGCACGAGGCGAGCAGGAAAACAAACAGTAAACGAGCGGGGCGGCGCCGGATCATGCGCTCTCGCAACCCGACCGCGCCACCGCCCATTCCGGAAGGCAGAGGGCAGAGGGCTGAGGGCAGAAGGCCGCCCCCGAACGCGACGGGCGGTAGCGTCCACGGCGATCCGCAGCGTCGCAACGACGCGGCGCTCTCGCGATCGGATTGTGGGCCCTCTGCCCCCTGTCTTCTTCCCTCTGCCATCTGCCTTCTGCCCTCTGCCCTGGTTGTGTAGAATGCCCCCCGATTCAGCCCATGCAGAGCGGCGACACCGAGCGTATCGAGATCACGATCAGCAGCCGCTTCGAGAACATCGAACTGGTTCAGGTGATCGCCGAGCACCTGTGTGAGAACGCAGGCGTCGATGAGGACGGCTCCCACTGGATCGGCATGGCCGTCCGGGAGGCGGTCGCGAACGCGATCAAACATGGGAACAAGCTCGACGTCCGGAAGAAGGTCTTCGCCACCTTCGAGCTCGACAGGCTGGAGCTGGAGATCACGATCTCCGATGAAGGAGCAGGATTTGACCCCGAGAAGGTGAGCGATCCGCTCAATCCGCATAACCTCATGAAAACGAGCGGCCGAGGCATCTTCTACATGAAGACGTTCATGGACCAGATTCAGTACTCGTTTCATCCCGGCGGCGGGACGTCGCTGGTGATGACGAAGAATCTGTCGAAGGGCAACGGCATCGCCAGCACGAAAGCGTAGATTCGAAGAAGGAGAAAAGAAACCATGAAGGCCACGAACCGCACCGTCGACAACATCGAGATCATCACCCTGCAGGGGAAGATCACGATCGGCTCCGGCGACACGCAACTGCGCGAGGTGATCACGAATGCCGTCAACAGCGGCAAGTCGAACGTGCTCCTCGATCTCTCCGGCGTCACGACGATCGACTCGTCGGGCATCGGCGAGCTGGTCGGCTCGTACACGACCGTCACCAACCGCGGCGGCAAGCTCAAGCTCCTCCACCTCCCGGAAAAGCTGAACGAGCTCCTGCACGTCACGCAGCTCATCACCGTTTTCGAGGTGTACGACAACGAGGCGGAAGCGATCCGCAGCTTCTGACGACCGGCACGGCCGGCTGCGCTGGGTTGGCCAAGCCTCGGGCACGGCAGTCGCCCGAGGCGCTTTTCTGCCGCGCGGGCTCTTGGAGTCCGCGCGGTAGAGACGTCAGGCGCTGCGCCGCCCGAAGCCGCCACGGTTGAACGCATCCGGCCGCGATGCGGAGCAGCCAGCGGTGCCGGCCGACCCGGCTATCCCCGCCCGCGACGCCCGGGAGCGCGCCGGGCGGCGTCGCTTTCCGGAGCCACTGCCCGCGCGGACGTCACATCCACCGGCACCGCGTTCGTGTAGACGGCCTCGTTGCGCTCGAGCCAGGCGGTGAAGAGCTCGTCGGCGCGCTTCGGATCGGCGATCCCCTTCTCCGGAATGTCGATCAGCTCCGCGAAGGGTCCCGTGTCACCGAGGAAGTTCACCTTTAGACGAAGAAGCGTGGTGGGCGTGCGGCGCGGGTCACCGGACTGCACGGGGATCAAGCGCGCGATGCGGGCCGAGGTCGTGAAGCTCTTCTGTTCGCCCGGCCCGATCTCCACCAGGCGCGGGAGGATCGTCGCGCCCGGAACCTCGGAGCCGATGCTCACCGTGATCGTGCGCGTCTCGGCATCGAACGTCGTCTCCGGAACGATGTCGGCGACCGCGATGGCGGTGGTGCGCTGATTGGTGATGGCGTACGTGATGCCGAGGGGAGCGCCGACGCGCATCTCGTTGCTGATCTCGCCGTCGACGCGCACGAGACTCTCGGTGCCGACGACGCGTCGAGGCTCGGACATGTTGACCGCCGTCGTGGAAGAACAGGCGGTCAGCAGCAACAACACAACGACTGATGGGCGGTTCCGGATCACGGGCGTCCTCCTGTGGCCGGAGCAACGTCCCGTCGACAGGCGATTATGCCCTTGGTACAGCGCCCCGGAAGTTGGTGTCCGGTATTTGCGAGCGCCGATCGGCCAGATGCGAGGCGCCGCGACGAGGCGATGCGGGGACATCGTGGAGGAGCGGCAACGAAGCAGATGGCCGGTCGCCGCCGCAAAGACCGGACACCAA
>CAZLGP010000309.1:0-44790 GCA_964558905.1 uncultured Thermoanaerobaculia bacterium
GCGCTCGCTGATCTCCGGCCACTGCGTGTCGATTGCAATTAGCCGGATATCGCCGGTGACGACCGTGGCCAGCTTGTCGCGCAGCGCTTCCTGCGTGAGAACGATCGCGGCCCCGCTGTCCCGCAGCATGTAGGCCAGGCGTTCCTCGGGATCATCCGGATCCAATGGAACGTACGCTCCGCCTGCCTGCAAAATCCCCAGCAGACCGACGACCATGTCCAGCGATCGCTTCATGCACAGGCCGACCAGTGCGTCGGGACCCACGCCATGCGACTGTAAATACAAAGCCAGATCGTGGCTCGCATCGTGAAGCTCTCGGTACGTCAACTCTCGCGGGCCACAGACGACGGCCGTTTTGCCGGGACCGACCGCCGCTCGTTCTACGAAGAGCTCGTGAATGCACTGGCTTTCTGGATACTCCGCCCGCGTATCGTTGAAGTCGTACAGCAACCGCTTTTCGTCCTGGTCTGTCAGAATGCGGTACTCGTGCAGAAACTGGTTCGGATTCTCACACACCGCTTGAATCAGGCCGCGATAACGCTCGACCACAGTCCTGATCGTGCGCGGCGCATACAGAGCGGGGCTATATTTCACGTGGACGGTGAACGACGGCGTGGCGCTCTCGAAGATCTCCAGGCCCAGATCAAACTCGCCCTCCTGCCAGATTCCGGCAATCGTCTCGACCTGAAGGGCCTGCTGATGGGGTATCAAAGACTCGATGTCGGATGGCTTGAGAAAATTCTGATAAGCATAGGACACCCGAAAGATGGGATTCACCTCACCGCGTCCGGAGGCGGCATTGTTCAGCATCAGCGGAAACGGATAGCTGGCGTGATAGAGAGCATCCAACATGGTGCCGCGGATCGTCCGCAGATAGTCGACCATCCTGGTACGGCCATCGTACCGCGCGCGAATCGGGACCATGTTGATGAAATAACCGACATCCTCGGCAAACTGCTGTGCCGCGCGTCCCAATACGGGCATGCCGACAATGATGTCATCCTGATTGGTATATCGCTGCAAGAGGACCTGGAAAATGCCCAGGAAGATCACCGATGGCGGCAGAGAATGGGCCCTGGAAAGCGCGCCGATGGATCGTGACAAATCCTCCGGCAGTTCTTCGACCAGCGTCTTCCCCTCGAAACTCGCAGATGGCAGCCGCGAAACATCGGGAGGCAGCTCGACGGCCGGCAGTCCGCCCTCGAGCTGCTGCCGCCAGTAACGCGCATGGCTGGCACCGTCCGCCGACTCCAGCATGGCCTCCTCCCACGCCACGAACTCCTGATAGCCCTGGAGGCCGTGCGACAGACGAACCGCCTTCCCCTCGCACAACTGCTGGTAGAACGCGAGCAACGACCTCACCACGATCGCGGCCGAAGCCCCGTCGAACACAATGTGATGGACTGTGAGCAGAAGGACCGGGGCGTGCCCGTCTCGGGCAAACAGGTCGATTCGCGTCAGGGGACCGCCGTTCAGATCGAACGGCTGCTTCGCCTGCTTCCGCAGGAACGCCAGAAACTGTTCATCGTCCGCGAGATCAACCTTCCGCTGCCGAATGGTCGTTTTGCAGTCGGAGGCGAGGCGGTGGTACAAGACTCCTTCTCTCTCGATCACCCTGGCCGTCAGGATCGGAAATTGGTCGAGGACGTGGCCCCAGGCCGCCGTCAGGATCCCCGCATCGAGTGGACCGCCGATCTTGAAACAGATGGGCAGGTTGTAAGCACCCATGTCAGGGTGCAGGGCTTGCAGGATGTAGAGTCCCTTCTGTCCTGCCGACAGTGGAAACTCCTTCGCCGGGAAGACGGAGCTCTCGACCGGTTGCTCGGGTGGTCTGCCGTTCGTGCCAGCCAATAGCGCGACGATACCCGCCTTGTGTCTAGCGATGCCTTCTTGGATGTCGGGCGTGAGCGTTCCCTTCGGCGCGTAGCACTTCAACTGCCCCTCCACAGCAGACAACTTCACGCCCTTGTTTGCTAGCATGTCGAGGAATTCGGTCACGGTCTCCATCGGAGCTCTCTCAGAATGTCATCGTGTCGTAGCCATCGTCGGGCGACGCCTCTTGCCACAGGACCTTGGCGAGAATCTGTTCGGAGCTCATGGCGGCGGGGGAAGTTACGGCCGTCGTTTCCCCTTGCGCCGGAGGCGCCGCTCTCACGGAGAGATAGCGCTTTCGAGGCAGGCGGGTGAGGCTCGTATGGGGGAGCGGGCGTCGTTCCATGGAATGAGCCGGACCGCCGTTTCGTCTGACGGCTAGAGCATCGATCCTGTCCGGATACGTGGCTGCCAGATACGAAGCCACGCCTCGGATGTCGGTGTATTCCAACAGCGCGCTCGGGTATAGATCCTCCTCGAGGAGCCGGCTCGTCTTCTGGACAAGGTGCGCAATCACCAACGACGTCAACCCCAGATCGAAGTAGTTCTGATCCACCGGAATGCTCTCGAGCGGTTTATGGAGCTGCATCGCCATTTCCTGTCTCAGGAACAACTCCATCTTCTCTGCTGCTCCCATTGAACTGGCGCTCGCGCCAACTTCTTCGCTCGCGAACGGCGGATGCGCACCAAAGACCCATTTCGCGCCGGTGTCAGGCTCGCTTGTCGCGTTTGCGGGACGGAAGGAAAGACCATGCATCTGCACACAGACCTGGCCGTCCGCATCGATGAGATCGACGTCCAGCTGGACTGCGTCGCCGCCTGCGGCGCCCTGTGCGTGGCGCACCCAGGCGAACATGTCTTCCGTGCAGGGCGACAGGACGCGCAGAATCCTCAGCCTGTCCGGTAGAGTCGCCGTCTCGCCATGTGGCGCCGCGTCGGAAATCAGGCGCATGCCGGCTTGCACGGCTCCGGTGATCACACTCGGGTGCAGCACGAATCCACTCTGGCTGCAGTTCGATCCGGCGGTTGCGTAAACGGCCGGCAGCGCCAACCGCGCGAGCAACTGCTGGTCGCCGTGATGGATCGCCGCGATCGTTCTATGCGCCGGCCCATAGTGAAGGCCCCTTAGCGCGAGCTCCGCATACACGCTGTCAGGGTCCTGTTGGCGGAGCCGCATCTGAGCGTGAAGCGCACGGAGATCCATCGGAGTGGCAGCGCGGCGGTCACTCAGTGATGCCCGGCCCTGGCAGTGGACAACTTCCTGCGCCCCGTCGCCACTGCAAATCTCGTACTGGATTTGCCCGTCGTCATCTGCAAGCAGTGCGATCGTCGCTTGTCTGCTTCCGTCCACCACCATCGCATCTCCCCAGATCGTGTTCTCCAGTTCAACGACCGAGGACTCCTGAGAGATGGATGCAGCCGCCACGAAGGCCGCCCGAGCCATTTCCAGGTAGGCAGCGCCAGGCAGTACTTTCTGCAAGCCGAGACCATTTGTGGCCAACTGGTGGTCCTTCACGAAGAGCTCCGCCCCTGTCAGGATCGAGCGATAGCTCTGCTGGCCGAGAGTGGACGCGTTGGTGTGGAGCAAGGGGTGGAGTCGCGCAACGGACGCCGCGTTCCATGCAGGAGCCGACTGCAAACCGGTTTCAGCCTCCGAGATAGGGAACCAGTGCCGATCCTTCGCAAAGGGATACGTGGGAAGGGAGGTCCGCTTCGGTGCGCCCGCCGTGTGAAGCAGGCGCCAGTCGATTTTCGCGCCGGAAACCCACAGTTCCGCCAGCCCGGAAAGGTCGTTCCGCTCGATGAGGCTGTGGACCAGTGCTTCTCCCTCGGCGGCATCCGCCGCTTGTGGCTTCGCCGCCCTGTCTCTCATCGCCTTGCAGTAGGTGTTCGCGGGTCTCTCGCCCCGAAGGATCTCTCCAAACTTCCGTTTCACGTCGTCGATGCTCGACGCGACCAATGCCAGTCTTTCCGGCATCTCGTCTCTTCCGATCTGCAGCGTATAGGCGAAGTCTTCCAGGTCGACCTCGGTCTTGTCGAGATGCGCCAGCATCGCTTGGATGTATGCCTCGAGCCGGGCCTGATTCTTAGCGGACAGCACGATCACTTCGGTCGCCCTCGCGCGAGGCGGAGATTGGCGTTGCGGAGGCACGTACTCCTCCAGCACGATGTGGGCATTGGCGCCGCCGAAACCAAAGGCACTCACACCCGCCCTGCGAGGAAGAAGCCTCCCATCCTCGCCGATCGGGGCTTCCCATTCGGTGAGCTTGTCTACGACGTAGAAGGGCGTCCCCTCGAGCTTGATGTAGGGATTGAGCTCCTCGAAGTGGAGGGTCGCCGGAATCTGTTTGTGCTTGAGGGCCAGCGCGACTTTCAGCACACTCGCGATCCCCGCGGCGGTCTCGAGGTGGCCCATGTTGCTCTTGACGCAGCTCAACCCACAGTGCGGGCGTGCCGCCGGAGGCCGTCCATGTCTCTTGTACAATGCGGCGAACGCCCGGCTCATCCCCTGAACTTCGATAGGATCTCCCAAGCTCGTGCCGGTGCCGTGACACTCGATGTAGCCAACCGTGGCCGGATCGATTCTCGCCTTTTCGTAAGCCTCGACCAGTAGAGCCGATTGAGCAGATGCATTTGGCGCCGTGAGCATGGCTACGCGCCCGCCGTGGTTTTCGGCAGTCCCCTTGATGACCGCATAGATATGATTTCCGTCGGCCTCGGCGATCGATAGAGGCTTGATGAAGATTGCTCCGCAACCCTCTCCTCTCGAATAGCCTGTTCCACGCTTATCGAAGCTCCTGCATTTCCCGTCCCCGCTCATCAGCCCGGCCATTGCAAACGAAATGTGCCCGCCGGGACTCAGCATGGCGTGTACACCTCCCACGATCGCCATGTCACAGCTTCCGGCGCGGATCGATTCGACAGCTCGATGCAGCGCGATCAATGAGCTGGAGCACGCGGTGTCGATCGGTGCGCTCGGTCCGTTCAGATTGAGCAGAAATGACACTCGATTGGCCAGGATGGAGTGGGCGTTCCCTGGCCCGGCATGCACGTCCATGGCCGTCCCGAGACTGCTCATTACGTTGAGGTAGTCATTCGTGGCGACGCCGACGTACAACCCGGTTCTCGTGCCGGCGAGATCGGAGACCCTCTGCCCGGAATCCTCGATCGCCTTCCACACGGTTTCCAGGAAGATCCGCTGCTGCGGATCCATCATCTGCGCTTCTCTTGCGGAGATCCCGAAGAACGGCGCATCGAACTTGTCGACCTCCTTCATGAAACCACCCCACCTGGAGCTCGATTTGTTCGGCTCTGTGAGGGGATCTCCATGGTAATCCTCCCAGCGCCAGCGATCGGGCGGGATGACCGAGATCAGATCTCTTGCGTTCTTCAGGTTGTCCCAGAATTCATCCAGGTTTTCGGAGAGGGGCATTACGCCACTCATCCCTACGATGGCGATCGGTTCGTCGAGGAAACGACGTTCTGACGAGAGGTCTTCACCGGAGGATCGAGGCATTACCGCGCGGTCGAGCGCGCCAGGCTCCCAGCCCTTGCTAATCGTGAACGTCGCCGAATCGTGACTTTTCGTGTCTTGCACCCGCGCATGCTGGTCCCCCGCCGTCGACGCCGTGGCGATCGCACCGGCGGCGGTGCCCCGATAGAAACGACGGACCTCGTCCTTTCGCTCGACGGCTAGATGGTTCGCAATCTCGCCGAGCGACGGGTAATCAAAGAACAGGACGGGCGTGATATCCAGCTGATATTTGTCGTTGACGGCGTTCGCAAAAGACGTCAGGCCAATCGAGTCGAAGCCGAGATCGATCAGTATCTTGTCGTGCTCCACATCGCTGGCGTCGAGCTTCAGGTGACTCATCACGATCTGGGACAGGTCGTTCAATAGTGGCGTGAGAAGATCTTCCGCTCCTGCATCCTGAGTCGCCGCAAACGGGGCCTGATCCGCAGACGGCGCCGACGGAGGCGCGGCAGGCGCCGTCGCCGGCTTCCTCCTCAGCCCCCACGCAAGCTCGACCTTTTCCTGTACGCCTTCCAGCACGGCGAACTGCGATTTGCCCGATGCAACACCGCGCGCGAACGCGTCGAACCCTGTTTCGGCGCTGAGCGGTGAGATACCGAGGGTCTTCTTGAAGTAGACCTCGGCCTGGTCATCGAGCTTCATTCCGCCGTCAGCCCAGATCGACCAATTGAGGCTAAGGGTCCGGCCCGATCGCACCCCTTCGGCGCGGCGACCTTCGCGCTCTGCCGCAAAAGAGTCCATGAAGTAGTTGGCAAAGCTGTAGTCGCACTGTCCACCGTTGCCCTTGAGAGCCGCAAGTGAGGAGAAGGTCACGAAGAAGTCGAGATCCTCATTCTTCGTCAGCTCGTCCAGGTGAAGCGTTCCGAAGACTTTCGGCGCAAGCACGGCGCTCACCTCCTCGGGCGTCTTGTTCCTGATGAGCGAGTCTCTGAGAACGCCTGCGGCGTGGATGACCCCATTGATCTGCCCGAAGCGCGATTTGCTCTCGTCGACCAGTTTCCTGACATCTTCGAAGTCAGAGACGTCCGCCGGCAGGTAGAGGACCTCCCCACCCCTCCTTCTGAGCTCGTCCAACCGAGCATTTCGCTCGGCCGAGAGCGCCGACCGGCCGGTGAGGATCACTTTGGCCTTGTGCTCTTTCGCCAGATACTCGGCGAACATGAGACCCAGCCCACCGGCGCCTCCCGTAATCAGAATGACGCCGTTCTCTCTGATGCCCGTCCCCACGCCAGGCGCCGCTCGCGCTTCGTCGAGGTCGAATGCCTTGAGCTTTCGCGTAAAGCGCTCTTTCGCCTCGTAGCGAACCGCGGTCGCATCCTGAGTGCGCGCCTCGAGCTCCTTCGAAATGGCATCGAGAAGAAACTCGCAGTCGCCGCCCTCATGCCGGATCTCTAGAGTCTTGCATCGCAGTTTCGGATGCTCCAGACGCAGAGTGTTGACGAAGCCGTTCACCGCCTCATTGTGCGGCTGGACTTCACCCTGCTTCACTGAATAGAAATAGATCAGCTGAACCGAGTTTTCCAGTTTCTGGCGGATCACAGCCTGGCAGAGAAACAGAAACGAATAGACGCCTTTCTCCAGCGCTTCTTTCAACTCCTTCTCGTCGGGGAATCGAGGACCGCCGGATGGCCCGCCGAAGCAGATGTTCTCTACCGGGCACCCGCTTTCAATCAGGTATTCAAAGAGCCGCGTGAAGTCGTCCTTGCTTCGCGGGTTGACTGTGTAGGACTGGTGACCCTCGTCATCGAACGCTTCGCCCGGCCGGACCAGAATCACATGATCGGCATTCGCTCCCGCTTCTCTCGCGCGAGCTCGAGCCAGGTGGAACAGGGTTTCATCGGTATCGAAGAGCAACAGCGAGTAAGGCCTGCCGTGCGGCGCCGTCGCCACGGCCAGCGGCGCTTCCTCCCAGTCATACGAGTAGTACAGTCTGGAAAAGTCCTCCGCCTCCGCACTGGCTGGCGACTTCTTGTGAACCTCGCGCAGAGGCACGCCGACGGAATCGCGGATCTTGACGAGAATCTTCCCCGCCTCATCCACGATGAGCGCATTGCTCTTCAGAACTACCGAGCTCTTGCCCCGACCTGCGTCGTCCGCTTTCGCCGGTGTCACATAACTGAAGCACTTCGGCTGAAGAGGCTGAAGGATCTCGACTTCGCCGATGGAAAACGGAACGAGCATTTCGCCCCCCTGTCCGCCGAGTTGCCCAGCCATTCCGGCCTGCAGAGAGCCATCGACGAGTGAAGGATGCAGAACCATGCTTTGCAGGTCGCCATGGCGAAATTCCGGCAGCATCAAAGCGCCCAAGGTCTCGGTTTCGTTCTTGTAGACGTCCTCGAGAACCTGAAAGCTAGAGCCCAGCTCCAGCCCGAACGCTTTGAAGAGAGGATAGGCTGTCTTGCCGTCGGTGACCTTCGCGCACCTCGCGCGAACTCCCTCCAGATCGATGTATTCTGGCTCCGCGGCGGCCTCGACCGCGGTGGCGTACAACAGAGTGCCCTGCGAGTGAGGTGTGTTTTTGCCCCCCGGCCCCTCGCTGAACACTTCGAATTGGACGGTGTTTCTGTTGGGCTTCAGTTCAATGAATACCTCTTTGTGCTCCGCCTTCTGGACCACGATCGGGCTGATCCAGAGGATGTTCTTGATTTTCTGAACCTTCCGGTTTGCGGCGATCTCGCCGGCCTTTCTCGCCAGTTCCAGATAGGCGACGCCGGGCAGGGTTGCGATGCCCGACACATGGTGGTCGTAGATGAAGAAGTCGCGCTCGTGAAATGTCTTCTTGAAGAGCTGGCGCTCGAAGGTCGATTCATTGGTGTCGATGATGGGGTGCATGCCCGCCGCCGGTTGCAGTGTCCGGTGTACACGCGCCGGACCGGCAACCCAGTGTCGCTTGTCGGCGAAAGGGTAGGTCGGCAAAGAGATCCTCTTCCCCACGCCGTTCGACCGATAACCCTGCCAGTCTGAAAGGAGGCCTTCGACCCAGAGCCCAGCCATCTGGTGGAGGTCGCCATCCTCCGAGAGCATCCGGATGAATTCCTGCTTCTGCCGGCGGTTCAGAGATCGCATCACGCCCTCGGCGCCTTTCGCCTGGCCGGTCACGACGTCCTGGCTTCTCCTTCCGTCGATGAAGCATGCGAGCTTTTCGATCAATTCTTCCTTCGTCGCGGCAATGAACGCGGCGCGATGCTCGAAGGACTTCCGTCCCTGCTGCATGGTGTAGGCCGCGTCGTTCAGATCGACATCGTTGTGTTGGAGAAATCGCGACAGTCGATCCGCTGCTTCCCGCAGCGAATCCTCGCTCCTGGCAGAGAGAGGGAGAATCCGCGGAACTGTCGGCGTCGGTTCATGACGCACCTGCCGTGGCGGGTCGTAGACTTCGAGGATGATGTGTGCGTTGGCGCCGCCCGCGCCGAAAGAACTGATCCCGGCGCGAAGGGGAAGCCGAACCCCATCCACTTCCCTGGCCTTCCACTCTTCCAACCTCTGTACGACGTAAAAGGGCGATTTCTCGAAATCGATGAACTCGTTCAGCTCGGAGGAATGCAGGGATGGTGCGAGCTGGCGATGCTTCATCTGCAGAAGGACCTTCGATACACTGGCGATTCCTGCCGCCGCTTCGAGGTGGCCGATGTTGGTCTTGATCGAACCAATCGCGCAGGACTGATTCTCCACATTGTCCGCGCTGAATGCGCTACTCAAACCGGTGATCTCGACCGGATCGCCTAGTGCCGTGCCCGTACCGTGCGCTTCGATGTACCCGATGCTACGGGCTGCGACACCGGCTTTCGCCAGTGCCGCCGAGATCAGGTTGGCTTGCGCCTTCGGATTGGGGACCATGTATCCGCCGCTCCGTCCGCCGTGGTTGACGGCGGCGCTCTTGATCACACCATAGATGTGATCGCCGGCCCGTACGGCCTCATCGAGCGGCTTGAGAACGAGCGCACCAACACCCTCACCCATCACATATCCATTGGCGCCCTTTCCGAACGTGCGGGCGATGCCGTCTGGCGATAGCGCACCACCTTGCAGGTTGATGTCGAATCTGGCCTGATGCAGATCGAGATTGACGCCACCGACGATCGCTGCCGCACACTCCCCGGCCTGGATTGCCTCACAGGCCAGATAAAGAGCGGTCAGGCTCGAAGAACACGCCGTATCGACTGTCAAACTGGGTCCGGACAGATTGAACGCATAGGAAACGCGGTTAGCAATGCTCCAGAGGAAAGAATTGGGCACGATCCGGTTGCCGAGGTGCTTCTCCTCGACGCCGAGCATCTGATACATCGCCCATACCGCCCCGACGAACACCCCAATCTCTCGGGGCCGGTCGTCGTGAGCCAGGATCTCCGGGTAGTAGCCTGCGTCCTCGATTGCTTCCCAGGCCGCCTCGAGGAAGAGCCTTTCCTGGGGATCCAGCAGTTCTGCCTCTCTGGGAGAAATGTTGAAGAATAGAGAGTCGAACCTGTCGACATCGTCGATGAAGCCACCGCGGTACCTCTCGAAGCTACCGTGCCTCTGACGCCGTTCATAACGATCCGGGGGCATCGCCTCGATACAGTCCCGGCCTCGCGCCAGGTTGTCCCATAGCTCGCTCGGATTTTTTGCCTTGGGATAGCGGCCGGACATTCCGACGATCGCCACTTCCTGCTTCCGGGTCGGCTTTGTGCTCCCGCCGGCGCGAGCCGTTCCCGCGGGCTCGAGCACGGTCTCCGCCGAATCGGTCTCGCACGAAGCAAGTCCCGGCGCCGGTTGGAGTGACGCCGGTATGGGACGCGCCTCCCTCGTGCCATCCGTTCCGGCGACGATGGTCGCCGACACCTTGTGAACGTCGATCAATCGGTAGTTGCCGTGGACGCCGCCGAATGGCTGGCCGGTCCTGCTCTCCCGGACGATTTCGGGTATGTTCACCATTTCGTCGAATGCCTGAACGAGTCGATCGATCGCCATGTCGATCTGCTCGCTCTTCAGGCCAGTTGGGATCGCCAAGCGAACGAGATCGTTGATGGAGGTTTGCTGTTGCATCCCTGCGCTGTGGGCACCTCCGCGGATTCCTGTGTTCAGGTAGAGCCAGGACAGGAACGAAGCGACCGGATCGTTGAAATCCCTGAATTCCGGAATCCGTCTGACGTCGATCAGAACACAGTGCCCGCCGGCGGGTTGCGCGATCGGCACTTTGCGCTCGTGCAAGGCCCGCCAGATCCGGCGAACGCTCTCCATTCTACGCAGCACGTTCGCCTCGATGTACTTGCGATTTCGCAACGAAAGCCCGATCAGTTTCCGGTCGACCAGATCGAGCCCTGCCCCTTCTTCGTGCAGGAGCTCCTGGAGTCGGTGAAACAGGGCAAAGTCATTGGTGGCTACGATTCCGCCCTGGTTCACGCCAAAATCCTTGGTCAAGCTGCCGATGACGGCATCTGCGCACGAGAGGATCTCCCGCACCACCGTCCATAGATCCTTCCCAGCCTGTTCCTCGTCGTGTTCGATCAGGAACAGCGCATTCTCCACGACCCTCGTGGCGTCGATCACCAGAGGAATGGAATGTGTGGCGAGCAGTGCCTTTACATCTCTCAAATGCCGCAGCGACACCGGATACCCGCCCGTGGCGTTGTCGCTCACCTCGATGCACACGCAGGCGACCGCAGCCGGATCCTGCGCCACTTGCTCGAGCAGCGCATCCCAGGCCATGTTGCCCTTGTACGGCCCCGGGGAATCCAGACGAAAGACATCGGGGTGAGGCAGTTCCTTGGGTGTAAACCCTTTATCGATCTGATGAAAGATCGTGCTGGGAAACAATAGGTTCTGGAGGACCACCCCCTGCCTGGGCCAGGCCTTGAAAAACACGTGCTCGGCCGCCTGCCCCGACCTGGTGAAGATCAGGTGAGAGAAGGGAAAGACCGCCCGCACACTCTCGTCCACGTTCACGGGCTGCTGAAGCTGCCCATGCAGATGCCGCATTTGCACCTGAATCGCAGGAATCTCCAACTGCGCCCAAGAATCCGTCTTCAGATCGAGATCGACACGCTCGGGCGGAATGTTGAGTGGGTTGAAACCAAACTTCGCCAGAATGCCCATACGATCGTTGGCGTCAATCTCGGGCCCGGCGGCGCCAGCCGGCGTCAGTTCAGACTTCACAGACCGTCTGGCCGAGGGCGCTCCAACGAACGGCGCGCTGTCGCGCCGCGCCTCACTGAAGTCAAGGGTCGCATCGACAGGCGTCTGCATCCTCTCGGGGTCGGCAATCATCATGATGATGTCGATGACGTTCCCGGATTTGCCGCTCCCTACGGGACGGCACAAGTAGATGGATCGCGTTTCCGGCCGAAATTTGTTCTTGAACTGAAGGTTGCCCACGTCGTTGAAGATATTCTGCGCACGCAGCTCGTCCAGAATCGTGTCGATCTCCGGATCCGCGCTCGGTGACGCCTGCAGCTTGCACCCATAGGTGCCGCCGAGACTCAACACGTCGCATCCTTCACCGCCGAGAATTTCGATGATCTGAGTGATTGCGAACTCCAAGCCTCCAAGCGGCATGTCGGGACGATAGAATTCCAGATCCATCAGATAGCCGTTCTCTTCCGCACACATGGCAGTGATGAGGACGGCGTTCTGCAGGACGTCATCGAGATACGTCAGAAAGACGCGGTGGTCGGAGCGCAACGTGCCAGCGAGAATTTCCTCTTTGACATCGCGAACCAGCGGGTTGACTATCGTCCTGGTCTCACACCAACGATCGATGACGTCGGCGACCTTCCGATCCGTCGCGGGATCCGAACCGCATCGATACTCTTCTGTTCTGCATGCGCCGGCCTTCCGAAACTTGGTCACCTGATAGCGCAGGCGGCGCATCGGACCCCCGTCGAGCGTGAACCCCCTAAGATTGACGATGCGCTGCAGTACACCGAACGGTGTGGCGCTGAAGGAGGTGCCGTCGACCGACGGAAGCTCGCGGTCAGAAAGGCTGTTGAGCTGAAGGTTACCGGCGGCGCAGTATCGCGCTATTTCCGCGAAGAGCACCGGAAAATAGTCGCCGGGCCCGGTATAGCCATAAAGCAGCACGATCTCATTGCTGCGACCATAGTTGAAGTAGCCGCGTCGGCCACTCCCGATGAAGAGGTTCGGCGCGATCGATCTCGTCCCGCGCGATACGCAGCCCTCGCCCTTATGGCGCTCGTACAGTCTATGGACGAGCTCCGCCAGCTCGGCGTGCGCATGCGCGTCTTTCTCCAGGATGAGAATGGGCGCCGGTTCCGCAGCCACGGGATTGGCTCGACCTGCCACCGGCGTCTTCGGCTTCGTCAAGGCGTCCGGCTTCTGCTGACGGTGAATGGCGTAAGGCGATGGATCGGCTCCCCGCAATGTGTCTGCAAACCTGGCGGAAAGAGTCGTCGCGTGCTGATCGACGAAATAGTTTGCCAGATCATGGATCGTAAAGTTCTCGAAGAGCAGGCTCTTGGGCAGCGGTCCGAAGTCGCTTTCCAACGTCTTGATGATTTTCAGCACCTGGAACGAGTTGATCCCTAGTTCGCCGAACGCGGCAAACGAATCGAAATCCGAGCTCAGAGACGCAGCGGCCTCGGAGATGACAGATTTCAAGTATGACTCGGTCAAGTCCACGAGGAGTTCTTGATTTACCATTTGGGCCACCTGGCTTGTGCGATTGCCTGCCGGGACACGATGGCACCGGCGTCGGCATTCAATGATCTTGGCGAAGAAGCTCGGGCGGTCTTCGAGTTTTGCCGCGCCCGCGAAAGAAGGTCGGCGTCCAACGTTCCGGTCACACCCACTCGTACTTACGGTGGTAGTTGCGGACTGCCTTCAGCGCGAGAAGCGAACGCTCGACGCTCCTGCGATCGAGGATCGTGCTCCACGGGCCAATTGCCACGTCGCGATCTTTGATCGGCACCAGGCCATCCACCGTTTCTTTCAGCAGCCCCTCGTACTGATCGAACGTCAACTCGCAGCGACCGGCCAAGTGCCGTCCGATCTGCATTTCGGCCAGTGCGGTCGTCGACTCCTGATCGATCACACCGCTGAAGAACTCGGAACAGCAACCCGATCCGTAAGAGTACAGTCCCACCCGGTAGCCGGTATCGGGCTTTACCGTATCAATCAGGCCGGCCAGCCCGAGGTACAGGGAGCCCGAGCAGAGATTTCCGACCTTGCTCGAATAACTGATCGACGGAAGGACCCGTTGCGTGAAGTCCTCCTCGATCTCCGTCGGACTCACCTCGGCGAACTCGCGCATCATCTTCCGATGGCCGGCCTTGACAAGACCCGCAAACGGCGTATGCATCACCAGGAAATCGAAGGTGTTCGCGAAATCGGTTCCCTCGACCCGTTCCCGGTAGGCGAGGAACGCCTGCTTCAGGCAGTCGAGGTACGCGAACAGCGAGCCGTCGACGTCGGCAAGTTCGATCGTCGGACTCGGTCGCCCCTGGTCGAGTATCTCAAAGCTGTAGTTGCCGAACGCGCCCAGGTCGACGGAGAGGATTCGCGGGTAGGCGCTGACGAGTACCGCCGCGGCGCCGGCCCCCATCACCGGCTCCATGTACTCGGCACGCCCGTCCGCCACCGTGATGTCGGTCGCGATGACTAGCACCTTGGCGCCCGGTGAGACGCCGGAGGCGACGTACGCAACCCCCATCTGTACGGCACCGGTCGCCGCATAGCATGCCTGCTTGGCTTCGATGACCCGACATCGCCGGCTAAGGCCGAGGTAGTCGTGAACATAGGAGGAGACCGACTTGCTGTAATCAATTCCGGATTCAGTCGAGATGATGAGAATCTCGATGCGCTCCTTCTGCTCCGGAGGGAGCGCGTCGACGATCGGCTTTGCCGCGTTGACGGCGTTCGTGATCGCGTCCTCGAAGGGGAGGCCGAGCGACCGTTGCTGCATCATGAGATTGCCCATGCGGTCCTGGTTCAACCCCCGTCCCGTGAACAGGACCTCTACCGGGATCTGTGCCAGTCCGCAATACACGTTCAGCGCCTCGATGCCTACTTGCGTGTCAGCCATCAGCGGCACCTCTCATGAAGAAGCGCGACAAGCCCATCGATGTCGGGCACATGGCTGAAGGTCGACATCGGTTCACCGAGTTGCAGACGATCGAGGAGCATGAGGATGATCTCGACGCGATCAACGGAATCAGCCCCCAACTCCCGCAGGTGTTTGTTCCCCTTGATTGCGTCGGCGGGGACCGAGGGAAGGAGGATGGTAATCACCTCGCGCCCGACGCGTTCGATCGACTCTCTGCTCACGTCAGACATTGGCACGGGTGGCACCCTCCGATTGGATTTGCAGCGTGCTCACGAGGACGACGCGGTTCCGCGCCGGATCCCGAAATACCACGTTGAAGATCTCCTCGCGAGGATCGTCGCGCTTGCGCCAGGAGCGAAACGTGAGTCGCAGCGTCGAGTCGATCTCGGCGTTCGACGTGTAGCAGATTCGCCGATCGTGCACCACACGACCGAGGAACGAGTGAACGTCGCGGCCGAGATGCCTCCATAGTTTCAAAAGCGCGCTGTCGATCATCGAGGCAAACGATGCAAAGAAGACCAGCCCGACACCATTGAGGTCGCGCGCGGCATCGATCGTGTAGTCCATGGTGTAGTCCTCCACGACCGGCTCATAGTCGGGCGAGGAGACGTCATGAAACGTCTCCGTCTTGCGGGCGACATCGTAGGAGAGGCGCGGAGAATAGCGATCCGGCAACATCGGCAGGTGCCTGGTGGCGATTCGCTCCGGCGAGGACTTGACGAGCGCCTCGTTGCTGTCCGGACGGCTCCGCGTGATCCAACGGTTCACCGATTCCACGTATAGGCAGCCATCAGCGCGTCTCTCATGGAACTCCAAGGGATCCACCGGTCGAGGGGGAGCGCCGTCCTGCGATGCGCGCCCGACCCGGTGCAAGGTCAGCATCGATTCGGTGCCGAAATTGAACGCCGTCGTCACCACGTCGATCACCTCGCCGAACGTGAAGTGGTGCATCTGGATCGCGGGACCTGCGCACACCCGCAGGTAGAAGAACGATAGATAGGTGGGCAGGCCGTCCTCGGTCTTCTCCCGATACATGTCCGTACCGCAGGTCGTGCTGACGGTGTCCCAGGTCCAGTCGGCCACCTGCGCCAGGAATAGGCTGTTGTGCCCGCACATCGCGGGGGTGAGCATCACCCGGCGGTAGAGCGAGTGGCCATCGAGCAGTTGCGTCGACGGTAATGGCCGGGAAGCGCTAGTCAGCGGCATGGCGAAACAGCCCCCCCTCCGCCTGCGGAATGGGCAGGGGCCTCACGTACAGGTTGTTCATCTTGATCATGACCTCTCCACTCTCACTGAAAATTCGGATGTTGAACTTCATCACGCCCGCCTGCGGGGACACGTTCACACGTTCGGCATACGCATAGCACGTCGGAGCGAGGGGCCGAATCAGATCGATCTCGTCCAGCGCAAACGGCAGGCAGGGCGTCGCCGCATCGCCGGTCGCCATCAGATTGCCGACGGTCTGCAAGGCGCCATCGATGATGCTCGGATGGAGGATGAACTGACCGAAATCACCCTTCATATGCTCGGCGACCTTCAGTTTCGCCAATGCAAACGAACCATTGACGTGTAGCTCCTGGATACACTGGAACGAAGGACCGTATTGGAAGCCATATGCCCTGAAGGCATCGTAGTGAGCGGCGCTGTCGGCCGGACGCCCACATTGGTTCTTCAGATCGTGAATCGCGATTCGCTCGTCCGTTCCGTCAGGATCAGCCAACCCATTCGCGAATGCGACTCTTCCTTCGCAGTGAACGACGGCTTCGTTCTGGTCGTCGACTGACGATATCTCGTAATCAGCGACCTCTCCGTTGTGCCGCAACACCGTGCGAAGCGCCTGCGTGCCCGTCCGAAAGCTCAGCGGCTGAGCCCAAACGACGTCTTTGATCGCGCGAACCTTCCTCTCGTTCGCCATGTTCGCGGAAATGCACGCCATTTCCAGGAATCCCGCTCCGGGAAAGATCCGATCGCCGCGCACCTTGTGATCGACCGCATAGAACGCGGTGTCGGAGAGTGACGAACGGAAGCTGACTTCCGTGAAGGTCGACGAGTTGTAGGCAATCAACGGATGCGGACGGCCAGCGGAGAGCTCGGACGGTTCCGAAACCGGAGAGTCCGACACCCAGTACCGCTCGCGAGCGAACGGATAGGTCGTCACAGCCGTCCGCCGCGGTGGGCGGGAGTAGAGACTCTCCCACTGCACATCTTCTCCCGCGACCCACCGGCTCGCGAGCTCGGCCAGACCTTCGGCTCCCGCGGACGTCCTGACGAGCTTCGCGGAGCGACTCGACAGGCGCCGCGGACCGAGGCTGCCGCGCTGGACGCCGGCCTCGGAGCGGCGTGCGCTCCACTCGGCGAGACGGCTGATGAGATCGTCCGCATTCGCAACGATGGCCGCCAGCCTCTCCTCCATCGCCTCTCTGCCGGACTGGAAGGTGTAGCAGAGACGCGCCAGGTCAATGCCAACGTCGCTTTTCAACGAGGTGAGCACGCGATCGGCGTAGTCGCGCAGGCGGTCCTCATTCCGGGCCGAGAGCACGAACAAGTAAGGCCCTGCTTCCTCCGCTGGCTCCGGCGCATCGGGCTGTCGGTATTCCTCCAGAATCACGCACGCATTCACGCCGCCGGCTCCGAAGGCATTCACGAGCGCCCGCCGCGGCTGGCCGGAAGGCGATGGCCATTCGGATAGCCCGTGCTGGAGGTAAAACGGAGTTTCGTCGAACTCGATGTTCGGATTCGGCTCGTCGGAATGCAGAGACGGCACGAGCTGGCGATGCTCCAGCTGCAGCACGACCTTCGTGACGCCGGCAATTCCCGCCGCCGACTCGGCATGCCCGAGATTCGCCTTGACGGAACCGATCGCGCAGAACTGCTTGGTCGCCGTCCGCTTCTGAAACGCCTGCGTCAGCGCGGCGATCTCCAGGCTGTCGCCCATCTGGGTGCCAGTGCCGTGACCCTCGACATAGCCGATGCTCTCCGGATCGATCTGCGCCCGATCGAGCATCCGGGTGATCAGGCTCGCCTGCGCATTCGGATTGGGCGCGGAGTAGCCGTTCGAACGGCCACTATGATCGAATGCGCTGGCACGAATCACCGCGTAAACACGGTCGTTGTCCTCGACTGCCTTTCGCAGCGGTTTCAGGATCAACGTTCCCACCCCCTCTGCAGGAACGAACCCATCGCTTCCGGCGCCGTAGCTGTGGCATCTCCCGTCGAGCGAGAGCGCGCGCCGCTGGCAGAGGCCCTGATACTTCGAGGGATGCAGATAGAGGTTGACGCCCCCGGCCACGGCAACCTGGCATTGGCGGCTCCTCAGGGCTTCGCAGGCCAGATGGATCGCGACCAGTGACGACGAACACGCCGTGTCGATTGGCAGGCTGGGGCCGCTGAAGTCGAAAAAGTACGAGACGCGGTTTGCAACGGACCAGGGCATGGCGCTGGGTGATACAAAATTCCCGCGGCTCCATTCTCCCGGCGCCAGCAGATGATAGGAGTTCGTGGTGACGCCTACGAAAACGCCCACGTCCGCGCTGCCACCCTTCGGATATCGCGCTCTGAGCGAATCCCGCGTGTACCCGGAGTCTTCGATGGCGCACCATACCGACTCCAGGAACAGACGCTCCTGCGGATCGATCATCCTCGCTTCGGCGCTGGAGATCTTGAAGAACTGTGGGTCGAACTCGTCGACATGATCCAGGAAGCCGCCCCACTTGCAGTAGATTTTCCCTTCCGCGGCGGCCACAGGATCAGGATGGTAGAACTCCTCATAGTCCCACCGATTGGACGGGACAAGATCGACCAGGTCCCTCCCCTGTCTCAGGTTTTCCCAGTACTCTTCCAGGCCCGCGGAGTGCGGATAGGACAGGTGAATGCCGATGATCGCGATCTCCTCGATGTCGCCGATCTTCTCCTCCGTCGATCGCTCTTCCCGAACGACGCGCCCCTCGTCGAGGATCGGCGGAAGCGCTGGTTCATCGACGGAACCGAACAGTGCAACCACCGCATCCGGCACCTCCTCTACCAGGAACTTCGCCACCTCGCGTACCGTCTCGCGCTCATAGAGCAACGTTTTCGGTAGTGCGCCAAGATCCTGCTCCAATCGAGCGTTGATGTGATTGATCATGACCGAGTCGATTCCAAACGATTCCAGGCGGTCCGCCGAATCGATTCGATCCGGGGCAAGGGTGATCTCCGCCCCGATGAGTGTTTTCAGGTACGCTTCTGTGGCCGGGAGGAGAGCAGCGGAATCGCAGTGCTGAGCCGCCGTCGCCCGCTGTCGCCGCGACTTCTGCGGAGATTGGCTGACGTAGGCCGCAATTCGCGAAGCCATTCCATAGAGAGCAATCCCCTGCACTTCATCCGAGCGCAGAAAGTCCTCCCAATACTGGATGCCGTCCCGCACCGGCAGGGGAGCGATTCCCGTTCGCCGCTCCAGCAGAGCGACGGCGTCATGGGGAATCCCCATCCCTCCCTCGGCCCACAGCGGCCAGTCGATCGATAGCGTCCGGCCCGTCCGCTGCTGCGCTCTCTCGAGGTTGTTGCGGCGCTCAGCAAAGGAATCCAGAAAATGATTTGCGTACGCGTAGTCGCTTTGGCCGACGTTCCCCAGCACGCCTGCGACAGAAGAGAAGAAGACGAAAAAGTCCAGATTCTCGTCCCGAGTGGCGAGATCGGCATTCAGCGCGCCGTAGACCTTTGCTGCCAGTACCTCCGCCATCTCCTCCCGCGTCTTCCGCAGAATATAGGCATCGCGGTTCAGGCCCGCAGCATGAATCCATCCGTTGATCTGCGAGAATCTCGCCTTGGACTCCCGCACGACCATCTCCATGTCTTCGAGTTTCGAGACATCGGCCTGCAGGCACAACACCTCGGCTCCGTGGCTCGTGAGGGCGTGCACTTTCTTCTCTCGTTCGGCGTCGGTCGCCGAACGTCCAATGAGGACTAGCTTCGCGCGGTAGTTCTCCGCCAGATACCGGGCGAAGATCAGGCCCAATCCTCCGAACCCGCCGGCAATCAGATAAACGCCATTCTGCTTCAGCGGCAGCGGCGGCGGCGTCCCCCGGGCCGGCTCGTCCTGCAACGCTAATGTCCTGACGAACCGCGTCAGACTCTCCCCGCCATTGGTGCCCGTGGGCCGGTAACGGATCTCCTGCATCGCCCAGTCACGGTCGTGAATTTCGTCACGCAGGAGCGACGATTTTGCCGCCAGCGATAACGCGCTCGCGTCCCGAATATCGATTGTCTTTGCCAGATACCGCGGATCTTCGAGCGTGAGGGTCCTGAAGAATCCCCCGATGGCGGAGGCCAGAGGAGCAGTCCCCTCACGCTCACTGGAGGAAAATACCGAGATCATTCTCGGCGGAGCCTGACGCCTTTCGCTCGCAAGCGCCTTGCAAAGAGCGAAGAGCGTGTACAGTCCCCGATCGAGCTGACGCGCGACCTCTTCACCGACTTCCAGATCGCACGGTTCCGAAGAGTGGTGCAGAACCACGGCCGGAAGCGACTCCTTTTGCTCCAGGCTGGCCAGAAGGAGCCGGAACTGATCGTCCTGTCGCCAATCCATCGAATAGACAGCCGGCTCGATTTCCTCGAACCTATCGCCTGGCTTCACCCAGATGATCGGGCCATCCTCCTGGCGTTCCTTCATCGTCAGAAAAAGGTGCTCCGAGGCATCCAGTATGAGGATCGGACCAGCCGCTGGGACTTCCTGCGCCGCCAGGACCAGGGGCTTAGACACCCATCGTACGGAGTAATAGGTCCGCTGCCTTTCCTCGATGCGTTCGAGCGCCGGCGCCACCGCCGGAATCGCTGCGCCCTTCGCTGGGGCAGGCGACGAAGATCCCTGGTCGAACCAGCACCGTTCCCGCGCGAAGGGATAGGTCGGAATCGAGACTCTCCTCGGATCATCCTGACGTCTCATGAGAGACCAGTCGACGCCGGCACCCAACGCCCAGAGCCGGGCCAGCTTCTCCAGTTCACCGCTGGCCATCAGATCGCGAAGAAACGCCTGGCCGGTCCGGCCTTCGATCAGACCGGTCGCACCGGAGTATTCCTTCGCGTTTCCATAGAAAGCGTGCTCCGACTCGTACGCATCGCCTCCTGATCTTGCCAGTGCGATCCAAGCGTTCAGCTTGTCTCTGAGATCTTCGACGGTCGATGCTATGACGGCGAGCCGTACGTCCATCGGCGTTCGGCCCACCTGTGAGGTATACGCCACGTCCGAGAGCGATAGGCCAGGAACAGAATCGAGGAAGGCGACCGCCCGTTCCACATAGCGATGGAGCGCGTCCAAATTTCTTGCCGACAGAACGAAGACTTCCGGCGACTGCGAGGAGCACGTCCGTTCGTGGGAATCCACATACTCTTCCAGGATGACATGCGCGTTGGATCCTCCAGCGCCGAACGAGCTGATGCCGGCACGCCGGGGAGACGCACCGCGCTTCCATTCCGCCAGTTCTGTCTGCACGTAGAACGGCGACTCCGCAAAATTGATGTTCGGATTGAGAGGGTTGGCATGTAACGACGGCACCAGTTGCCGATGTCGAATCTGCAGTAACGTCTTGGTAACGGCCGCGATCCCCGCGGCGGACTCCAAATGACCGATGTTCGATTTGACAGAGCCGATGGGACAGAACTGTTTCTCCGCGCCGGAACCTTCGAAGACCCTCGCCAAACCCGCGACCTCGATGGGATCGCCGAGGGACGTGCCCGTGCCGTGAGTCTCGACATAGCCGAGGGTTTTCGGATCGATGCCGGCTTTCCTGACCGCATCCAGAATGAGCTCGCCCTGCGCGACGGGATTGGGAACCGTATAACCGTTCGTCTTTCCGCCGTGATTCACCGTGCTCGATTTGATCACGGCATAGATTTGATCTCCGTCGCGGAGAGCGTCATCCAGGCGCTTGAGCAGAACGGCCCCCACCCCTTCGCCCGGTACGTACCCGTCGCCTCCCGCGCCAAAGCTCCGGCACCGACCGTCGCTGGCCATGAACTTTCCTTGGCTCAGGCCGACATATTTATGAGGGTGGATGGTGAGGTTGACGCCACCCGCGATGGCGGCATCGATCTCTCCCCTGCGAAGCTCCTCGCAGGCCAGATGAATGGTGGTCAGCGAAGAAGAGCACATCGTATCGAGGGAGAGGCTCGGGCCATGGAGGTCGAAGAAATAGGAGACGCGATTGGCGATTGATGCAAAGGAGGAGACCGGGACGGCCGCATCCCCTCGCAGCATCGCTTCCGCGCCGAAGAGCTCGTACTGCCCATACATCACTCCGACATAGACGCCGACGCGGCCTCCGGAGATGCTCTGCCGGGTATAGCCGGCGTCCTCGATCGTTTCCCACGCCGTCTCGAGGAACAGGCGCTCCTGCGGATCGACCCACGCAGCCTCTTTCGGAGAGATATTGAAGAACAATGGATCGAACTTATCGACATCCGAAAGGAACCCGCCCCACTTGCTGTACGTCTTGCCGGCCCTGTTCTGGCCGGGATCGAAATACCGGGCATGGTCCCACCGTTCCAGCGGAATTTCGGTGATGGAATCCCGGCCCTCCTGCAGGTTTCTCCAGAATTCCTGCAGAGTTTCGGCCTGCGGATATCGTCCGGCCAGCCCGACAATAGCGATCTCGGTTCGAGGCGTCGCGCTCGCGCCGCTGAAGCGATTCCTCACTGGCAACGCATGCGCCTGGCGACGTTCCTCTGTAGATGTTCGCCCAGCATTCTCCAACGTCGGCTGCTGAGCCGGCAGACTCAGTTTCTCCCGCACGATGCCCGAATGCGCCTTGGCGAAGAAACCGGCCAGCGCGGCGATCGTCTGGTACTCGAAGAACAGGGTCTTCGACAGCGGACCAAAGACCCCTTCCAACTTGCTCGTCAGCATCATCGCCAGAATGGAATCGATTCCGTAGTTTTCCAGCGGCGCATCCGGATCGATCTTGTAGGCCGGCAGTTTCAAAACTTCCGAGAATTCGGCGCGCAGGTAATCCCGCGCGCTGGCGGTGAGGCTCGCCATCTCCTCAGTAGTCGGCGCTGCTGAATCCGCTTCCGGCTCGTACGGCGTGGAGGGGAAGACGAACATTGCCCGCCGGAGCCGTGTGAGATCACCTTCCGCAACCAGAATCTGGTCATGCGGCAGCGCCAGGCCGCGACGGAACGCGTCCAGGCCGGTGGCAGTCTGCATGGGCTGCAGCCCGGTAACCTGCTCCATGAGCTCGCGGGTCGCCGGATTGACTGCCATTCCGCCCGCCTGCCACAAAGGCCAGTTGATCGATCGTGTGCGTCCGTGTCGTTGTCCAGCCGCCACCCGCAGATTGCGATGCGCCGCAAACTGATCCATGAAGCCATTCGCGGCCGCGTAATCCGCCTGGCCGGGATTTCCCATTGCACCGGCAAGCGAAGAGAAGAGCACGAAGAAATCAAGCTCGATATGCGCGGTGGCAAGGTCGAGGTGAAACGTGCCGGTCACCTTTGGTTCAAGCACCCGCCCGAACTCGGCGCCCGTCTTGTTCAGGATGAAGTTGTCGGAAATCATGCCCGCCGAGTGAAGAATGCCGTTCAGCCGGCCGTACTCGCCGTGGATACCGGCGATGAGTTGTTCGACCTGATGGAGATCGCCGAGATCCACCTGCTCGTAGCGCAGCCGAGCGTCGGCGGCGAGTCCTTCGAGCAGCTGCCGTTTTTCCGCGCTAAGCGCCGCCCGTCCCGTCAGGACCACTCGCGCCTCGTCGGTTTGCCCGAGAACGTCGTTCGCAAAGAGAACGCCCAGCCCACCGAGCCCGCCGGTGATCAGATACACGCCGTGGTCTTTGAATGCCGCTGGCGACGCTTCCGTCTGGGACCCGATTTCCTGCCAACGCACGACCTGCCGCACGCCTTCGTGATGACGGATCAGCGGCTCGTCGCCACCGCTCTTCTCCGCCACCAGGAGTTGCGCCAGCGCCTCAACCGTCACGCTCGCCGGAACGAGAACGAGTTGACCGACCAAGTTGGGATTCTCCAGCCGCGCCGTCTTGAGCAACCCAGACAGCCCGCCCAACAACACCTGCTCCTCATCCCCGGCGACGATGATCTGCACGAGTACTTTCCCCTCCGGCTTGCTCAGGAGGATCGCTCGTATTCGCTCGAAGCACGCCAGCGCATGCTCGCTATACCGCTCCGCAATGTTCTTATCGTCGCCGCGCCGTAAGGAAAGGCATTGGCCATAGGGAACCAACGACGACAGCACCCCTACGTCGACGGCAGGGAGCTCACAGAGAATTACATGGTGCTCCACGTAGCCCACCATATCGGCATTCGCGGCCATCGCTCCCCAGACCGGGACCGCGATCAGACTCCTCTTTGCGGTACGGTCCGCCAAGGGTAGAGCGCGGGCGGAGAATCCACGCATCTGCACGCATACATTGCCCTGGCCGTCGCAGAGATCGACGTCGAGTTTCACGATCTCGCTCGAGGGTTGACTACCTGCTGCATAGCGCATCCAGGCCATCATGTCCGACGTACAAGGCGCTACGATACGCAGCGTTTCCAGTGCAAAGGGCAGCCGGAACTGCGAGCTTTCGGCGCCGGTCTCGAGCAGTCCAACCGCTGCCTGCAGCGCACCGTCCAGCAGACTCGGATGCAAGACGTAGTCCGCCGCACCACTCACGACGGCCGCGGGCAGTCGCAGTTGCGCCAAGACTTCGCCGTTCCCGCGATGGATTGCAGTAACTCCCCGAAACGCCGGTCCGTAGAGGAGCCCCATTCGAGCGCACGCGGCGTAGGCGGCCTCCATATCCAGCTCGCCACGACCCATGCGTGACATGAGTTGCGCGAGGTCGAGAGCTGCCGGCTGCACTTTGCTGCTGAGGATCGCGCTTCCCTGACAATGCACCGTCTCGTGATCGCCGGTCCCGCTGGAAACCTCATAGGCGACGCGGTCGCCGTCGCCGGACAACGCGATGTTCACGCGCGTGCTCGCCGAGACGACGAGCGGTTGCGCCCAGGCGGTGTCGTGCAGCTCGAGAAGCGCCCCTTCCGGCCACGCCGGCAAAGCCTGTTCGATCGCTACTCGTGCCATCTCCAGATAGGCCACGCCCGGCAATACCTTCTGCGCCGTCTGCCCATCCGCCTTCACCTGATGATCAGCAAGGAAAAACTCATCGCCAGTAAAGACGGCGCGATAGCGCTGCGCGGTCAGATCCGATGTATTGCTGTGCACCAGCGGATGCAGGACTGCAGTCCCATTCGTCGCTGTCCGCGGCGCGGAAGCGACGTCGATCCAGTACCGCTCCCTGGCAAAGGGGTACGTCGGCAGGCCGATGCGCTGCGGTCTCGCCTCGCCGTAAAAGCGGCCCCACTCGACTTCCAGCCCGTTGACCCAGAGCTCCAGCAGCTTCGAAAACTTCTGGTTCGCAAACCACCTGTCGATGGTCTGTTGGAGGTCGGCGTCGGTCCTGAACAATGACAGTGCCTGATTGGCACGTTTCACCTCGCCGCGATAAACGTCTCGTACGTTCGGGTCGTCCGAGACGAACGACTGGAGCGTCTCCAGGAATTGGTCCGTCGAGCTGGCCACAAAGCCGAGGCGTTGCTCCATCCCTTCTCGGCCGGTCTGGAGCGTGTACGCAAGAGAGACGAGGTCGATGGCATCCCGCCGTCGGCGCACGAAGTCCAAGAGGTCGCAGGCTTTCTGGCGCAGTTGCGCCGGCGTTCTCGCCGAGAGCACGATCACGACCTCAGCAAACGGGGCCAGCCGCAATACCGGCTGCGGATACTCTTCGACGATCATATGAACGTTCGAGCCGCCGGCGCCGAAAGACGAAATGCCGGCAATCCTCGGCAGTGTTCGGCCGTCGACTACCGGTTGCTCCCACGCCGTCAGTGACTGATTGACGATGAACGGGCTTCCGGGGAAGTCGATGTTCGGGTTCAACCGTGTGGAATGCAGAGACGGCGCGATCTGCTGATGCTGCATCTGCAGCAGGACTTTCGAAAGGCCGGCAATGCCGGCGGCGGACTCGCAATGGCCGATGTTCGACTTGGCTGAACCGATCAGGCAGAACTCGCAGTCCTCGGTATACCGCCGGAACGCCTTGCTCAGTGCCGCAATCTCGATCGGATCGCCCAGCTTTGTGCCGGTGCCATGCGCTTCGACATAACTGATGTGCCGCGCGTCGACATTCGCGTCCGCCAGCGCGCGGCGAATGGCACTCGCCTGCGCCTGCGGGTTCGGCACCGAGTAGCCGTTGGTCTTCCCGCCATGGGTGAGTGCGCTGCCGCGAATGATGCCGTAAATGTGATCGCCGTCCCGTTTTGCATCGGTCAGCCTTTTGAGCACGACCGCCCCCACGCCTTCACCCGGGATATATCCGTCGCCGCCTTCGCCGAAACTCTGGCAGTGCCCGTCACTGGAGATGAACTGCCCGGCGCTGAGCACCAGGTATTTATTGGGATGAATGGTGACGTTGACGCCGCCGGCAATGGCCATGCAGATCCGGCCCTCTTTCAGATCCTGGCAGGCGGTATGGACCGCCGTCAGTGAAGAAGAGCACATCGTGTCCAACGTGATGCTGGGACCGTGCAGGTTGAGCGCGTAGGAGACCCGGTTGGCGATGCTGGCGGCGCTGCCGACGATCCCAACACGCCTGCCTCGCGCTGCGGCTTCGGCGCCGAACAACTGGTATTCCATCCACATGAGGCCTACATACACGCCTACCTGCCCGGGCAGATCGTCCGCATGAGGCACCTGCAGCGCGGCGCGTGTGTATCCGGCGTCTTCCACGGCCATCCACGCGTGCTGCAGGAACAGGCGCTCCTGAGGATCGGTGATCTCCGCCTCGAACGGCGACATGTTGAAGAACGAAGGATCGAACTCGTCGACCCCCTCGATGAATCCGCCCCACTTACTGTAATGCTGACCAGCCACGGCGCGGTCGGCGCTGAAGTACTCGCGCCAGTCCCAACGCTCGGTCGGCACTTCTTTGATGCAATCTCTCCCTTCGCGCAGGTTCTCCCAATACATTTCGAGGTTCACCGCCTCCGGATAGCGGCCGCTCAACCCAATGATGGCGATCGAATCGGAGGCCCCTCTTGAACCGAGGCCCGAGCTGAAACCCGCACTCCAGGCAGCACCCCGCCGACGGCCGGTCCGCCGGTTCGAGAGCGGCGTTGCCGGGAAGGGAGGCTTCCCCTGCGTGGCCGAGGGCGTCGCCTCGTCGACGCGATTCTCGGTCGTGGCGAAAAGGGCAATCAGTTGTGGCGAATGATGGTCGATGAAGTAATCCGTCAACTCGCGTATCGTCTGGTACTCGAAGAATAATGTCTTCGAGAGCGTTCCAAACGTCGCCTCCAACTGGTTCGTCAACCTCATCGCGAGAATTGAGTCGATTCCATACCTCTCCAATGCCGCCTGCGGATCGATCTCAGTCGACGGTACTTTCAGCAACCGCGAGAACTGCCTGCGGAAGTAGTCCTGGGTCTTCTCGGCAAGACTCTCTGAACCGATCCCCGCAGCGACGACGATCTGATTCGAATGCGACTGGATGCCGATCGCAAGCGCGTCCTCTCTTTCACCGCCAACCGTGGCCATGCCCGTTCGTGGAGCATCGACCGAGCCCTCAACGGAACCTTCGACGACGAGAAGCTGGTCATGGCGCAGCACGCGGGTCGTCACTCCCTGCATCTGCACACAGACATTCCCACGCTCATCGCATAGATCGACGTCCAGCTTGACGACCTTCGTGCCGCCCGTCCTGGCCGGCGAGTGCCGCACCCAGGCAACCATCTCTCGCGTGCAAGGCGATACGACCCGCAACAGATCCAGCGCAAACGGGAGCCGCGGTTCGCTCGCAAGCTCGGACAAGTCTCCGATCAGTCCCACAGCGGCCTGCAGAGCGCTGTCCATCAGGCTCGGATGGAGAACGTACGCCCCCCAGGCCTCCTCGAGGCTCCTCGGCAGTCGTATCTCTGCCAACACCTGCTCGGCTCCCCGATGAATGGCGGTGATTCCCTGAAAGCTCGGACCATAGATCAGACCCATTCGAGCAAACCCCGCGTAGACCGCGGCCGGCTCGAGCAGCCCTTCCCCCATCTGCCTTCTGAGTTGCTCGATCTCGACGGGGGCGGGCGGGGGACACGCGCTCCACACCGCGTGACCCTGGCAATGAACGATCTCCTCCTCCGCGTCCTCACTGGAGATCTCGTAGTCGATTTCGCCGTTGTCGTCTGCGCCCAAGGCGATGCTCACTTGCCGGGTCCGCTTCTCGGATTCAGCCGGGAATTGGGCAAGAACCAGCGGTTGGGCCCACACCACATTCTGCAATTCCAGGACGGTGGGTTCCGGTCCCGGAGGAACGGATTGCACCAGGGCCGCTCTCGCCATCTCGAGATACGCCATGCCGGGCAACACCTTCTGGCTGGCACCACGAGTCGGCTTGACCTGATGGTCGACCAGGAAAAACTCGTCTCCCCGGAACGTCGAGCTGTAACGCTGCTCGCTCAGAATCGAGACATTCCTGTGTAACAGTGGATGGATGACCGATTCCTTGGCGCCATTCGAGGAACGCCGAAGCTGACACAGGAGTGCTGCAGCATCGGCCATGGCGAGCCTCTTGCTCTGAAACTCAGCGACGATGTATTCGATCAGATCGATCATCTATGGATCCCTCATACGGCGGATCGGGGTCGAGTGCGGCGAGCTTTGCCGCGAGCGGCAGTCTACTACCCGAGCATCTTCAATAGACGCACGGCACGATCGGCTTCCATCTCCTCGTCGCCCATCCTGCGGAGAATGTCTTCGACCGCGCTCATGGCCATCATGTCGGCGAACTCCGCATCCCGACCATCACTGACTGCCACATTGTCGATCCAGTAGCGGTCCTTTGCGAATGGGTACGCAGGCAGGCCAACGCGGCGAGGATGCGTCGGGCCATACAGTTTGGTCCAGTCGACCGCCACGCCCGTACTCCACAGCTGCAGCAGCTTCGAGTAATCCTTGCGCGCGATGCATTCGGCGACAGCTTCCTTGCCGGCATCGTCGCGGCCCGGGATGGTCTTGCCGTCACGGCCAGGCTCCAGGCGCCCATGGCACACTCCATCGACACTTTCATCGCCGTCGAGATAGGCCTTCAGGCTGGCGGCAAGATGATCGGCCGAGCGCACGACGAAGCCGACCCGCTCCTCCATCGCCTCTCGGCCCAACTGAAGGGTATAAGCAATGGACTCCATATCGAGCTGCTTCGACGGCGCCGTGTCATTGAGATCGTACGAGGGTCGAAGGAACGTCAGGAGATCTCGAGCCTTTTGCCGTAGCTGCGCCGGTGTTCTAGCCGAAAGGGGCACGATGAAGAGGTCCCGTTCGAATGGCGGCGCTGCCAGCTCGATCGGGGGCACGTACTCCTCCATGACCAGATGAGCATTGGTTCCGCTGTAGCCGAAGGAGCTGACGGCGGCGCGCCGTGGGGAGTCGGATGCGACCTCCCACGCACGTCTCTCGCGGCAAACGTAGAACGGCGAATTCCGAAAATCGAAGTGGGAGTTCTCCTTTGTCACGTTCAGCGTAGGAACCAGGGTGCGATGCCGCAGCGTCAACAGGACCTTGAGAGCGCTGGCCACGCCTGAGGCTGACGCGGCGTGGCCGATATTGCTCTTGACCGAGCCCAACGCACAGTAGTTCTTCTTTCCCGTCTTCTCACCAAAGGCGGCGGCAAGGGCCTCCAGTTCGATCGGATCGCCCAATTTCGTTCCTGTACCGTGGGCCTCCACGCAACTGATGGTCGCGGGATCGATTTTGAACTTTTCATAGATCGATCGCTCCAGCTCGATTTGACTGTTGACGCTTGGCGCCGTGATTCCGTTCGTCCTCCCATCCTGGTTGATGCCTGATCCCAGAATGACTCCATGAATGCAGTCACCGTCAGCCTCCGCTTCCTTGAGACGCTTGAGGACCAGTGCGCCAACGCCTTCGCTGACGACGATGCCATCGGCGGAATCGTCGAAAGCCTTGCACTGGCCAACCGGCGACAGCATGCCGGCTTCATTCATCGAGAAATGAGAGTCCGGGGTCAGCCAGAGGGTGACCCCTCCTGCCAGTGCCATGTCCGTCTCTCCGCTGCGGAGGCCCTGACACGCAAGGTGAATGGCAACGAGCGAGGACGAGCACGCCGTATCGACGGAAATCGCCGGGCCTTTCAGGTTCAGGTAGTACGCGATTCTTGCCGCGGCGATGGCGAAGCTGTTGCTGGTGACCGGAGTGGATCGGATGCCATGCTTCAAGAGAAGCATGCCGTAGTCGTTGTTGGAGATCCCGAGGTAGACCCCGCATTTCTTGTTGCTCACGGCGCTGTTGGCGTAGCCGGCATCCTCGAACGCTCGGTAGCTCTCCTGCAGGAACAAGCGATGCTGCGGATCCATGTATTCAGCTTCCTCGGGAGAGATGCGGAAGAAGAGCGGATCGAAACGATCGACGTCATCCAGTGCACCCAGCCACTTGGAATTGAGCTTGTCTTTCCTGTTCGGCTCCGGGTCGTAGTACTGTTTCACACTCCAGCGAGAGGGCGGCACCTCGGTAATGCAGTTCCTGCCCTGCGCCAGGTTCTGCCAATACTCCTCCAGGTTCTGAGCCTTGGGAAAGCGGCCCGACATGCCGATGACAGCAATGACATCCGGCTCCTGGGTAGGACGAGCACCGCCGGTCAATCTCGGCGTCGACCGGCGCCGGCCACTCTCTCTGCCCGCCGCGAGCCTGACCGCACTCTTCTCTGACGCCACCTCGGTGCTCGGCAACGCCGCCCGCGCAACCTTTGGCCCGAGCGCACCGGCGCTTGAAAGAACACCGATTCTTTCGGCCTCCGCTTTCACGTAGACACTCAGCTGCGCCAGCGTGGGATAACGATAGACCTTGGTCGTCTCGATCGAGGTTTGGTACTTCCCGTTGATGCTCCGCATCCATGTTGTGGCGCTGATCGAGTCGAGACCCAAGTGGACGAACTCGACGTCCTCCTCGATGTCGCTCTCTTGCAATCGCAACTCGCTCGCTAGGAGGGCTTTGAGGCCCGCCGTGACGGCGAGCAGCACATCGCCGTCCTCGGTTCCACGACTGCGCTCGTCGGGCACCTGCTGCGACGCCTCCCGAGGGATCTCGCTCGCCGGGGCGAACTTGGTCTGAATGAGCTCCAGGGTGTCAGACCGGCCGACGAATGTCGTTTCATGCATGGCCACCTCGAGCGGATAGGTCTCATCGAGCGCCTGATGAATACGACCGGTCATGAGCGATTTGAGGCTGATCAATCGAGCTCGGGAAGCTCGGGCGATCTGTTTCGCCAGCGCCATCGCCGTTGGATAGACCTCGGCCCGCGGCACGATCGGAAGTCGCAGCCCCCTCCCTTTCAGTTCGCTGCCGACAAAGGGGTGTGCCGCCAGCAGACTCTCTCTCGCCAGGTCTTGGCCGATCTTCTCCGCCAGGATGTATGTCGCGCCTGCCCCGGGCGTAAACCCATAGTCCATGTACGGACTCACATACCGGCTCTCTTCGCTCAGCAGCGCGACGTCGGCGAACATCCCCAGCAACCAGCCAGCGCCGATTCCGTGTCCCTGCATCGCCCCGATTACAGGCAGCTTGCAGTCCAGCGCCACCTGATGGATGTCCAAGTCCGTGAATCTGGCGCTCCCCTGCTGAATCGCCAGCAAGCCTTCCTTGGTGCCGCCGGACGCGAAGTAGCTATCGTAGCCGGTGAGGATCACCACCTTGTACGCCGGTGTCCGTGCGATATGTGCAAATGCCTCGGTGACTCCTTCCAAGAAGGCGTCGGAGAACATGTTCTTCGCCGTCCGGTCCTCCACTCTCACGACCACAATGCCGTCGGGGTGGGCCGTTGCCGCGACCACTCTCGACCGGAGCGTAATTGGCGCTGGCGCAGCGACCGGAGTCTCTGGCGTTTCGCCCTCATCCTCTCCGGCTGATGCCGTCATGCCTAAAAGCTTTTCCTCCAGAGTCGTGGCGCTGTGCTGCCTCAAGGTAGCCAGCGTCGGCCGCGGAAGGCTAGCCAGGGACGCGGCCAGCTCGACGGCCGCTGAGATCACTTGATCTCGCTCGACCGCCGTGATTGTGCCTACGCGTCGTTGCAGATCGAGTCCCGAATAGTCAGCCCCGGTCAGTAGGATTTCGCTGGCTGCCTCGAACCCGAATCGATGCGCGAATGTCGCCGCGGCTGTTCGCGCCAGCACCGGGTGTTGCCCGATGCTTGCAGAGGAGTAGATGCCCCCCCGGCTGTACACCGCACCATCACAGAATTGAGCGATGAGCCAGGCTTCATTCCTCGCATCGCCCGTCAACGCTGCGATCACCGGGAGCTCCGATTGGCCGATCACGCGCTGCAAAGCGAGCACGACATCGGCGGGAATATCCTGTTGTTCTCCCGGGAGGAACGCGACATCCTCGCTGGCCAGTACGACGGCCTTGTAGTCGG
The DNA here is from genome assembly GCA_964558905.1 of uncultured Thermoanaerobaculia bacterium. GTDB lineage: Bacteria > Acidobacteriota > Thermoanaerobaculia > Gp7-AA8 > Gp7-AA8 > QHVT01. The sequence continues at coordinate 31,886 of CAZLGP010000309.1, forward strand.
GGCTCTGTTGAGACAGCTCGATGACACGGCCAAGATCTTCAATCAGCTTCGTCACATCCACCGGTCTGCCGGCAACGCCCAACTTGATGAGGAGCACGTGTTCTGCCGGTACGTCGAGATCAATCTGTTCGGCCGGCGAAGCAACCGGAACCGCACCGGTATCAAGGTCCTCCTTTGCCTCTACAGCGATGTCGACGTGCTTCAGCGGTTGGACGAGATCGGCCAGCCGACGAGTGAGATGTCGTTTCAACAGACGGAGCGACTCCTGCGATTTGGTGGCCAGGCTCGAGGCCAGTTGCTGTGCATAGCCTTCGACCTGTTCCGCCGGCAGAATCGGGCAGCTCCAGCCTTTTGCGAGAAGCTGTCGCCCGGTCGGCGCGGTGGTTCGGCACAACAAGTCGCGCGCCCGGGCCTCGCCAAAGCGTTCGCAGAAGAGAGTCATCTCGGCGGCCGTCGGATAGACGTGACGTTCAGCGTCGGTGTACCCATAGTACGCCTCGTCGCAGCACACCATGAAGTCGCACAGCGCAGCGGCCATGAGAGCCGCGCCAATCGTATCGCCCTGCAGGATCGCGATACACGGGTAGGGGAACGCAACGAGCGCATGATAGAACCGTTGCTCGACGACTTCGTTGTAGTCATCTCTGCCGCCGCGTCCTAAACACTGTTCGAGGCCTCTCAGCATCAGGACCTTGACCGACGCCTCCTGTTGCACTCGCTCGAACGCCTGCAACACGCCGGCAATCACCTCTCGTAGCCGCCCGTTGCGAGCCAAGGACTCGCCGATCTCGATGGCAAAGACACCATCCCCGGCGTCGCACAACCTGATAGGAGAAGCCGACTCGTCCTCCCCTCGCGGTGCACTCTCTGCGACCTTTGCCAGAGAAATCGATGACGTTGCCGGAGAAGGCCGCCAGGTGCTGACAGAAGATTCCGCCGTTGACGAACCACTCGGAGCGGCTAATGCAAAGGCCGGCGATTTCGGCGCACCAGCACGGGGGATCGCTTGCGAAGGCGGCCGTAGGGCGATCTGCGGGCGCACCGGCCGACCAGGGGCGCTCCGTTCGGGCACTCGACCAACCGCCGGTTCCATCACCCGTTCCGCAACGGGTTCGACGATCGGTTCGACGCGCTTCAGCGACGCCTGCTGCCACGCCACACCTGACATCTGCGCGCAGATGTTTCCCCCTTCATCACAAAGATCGATCTCCAGGCTCACTGTGCCGTCACCCGCCTGGGTGTTGCCAGAAGAACGCGCCCAAACCACCATCTCTCGAGTGGAAGGCGAAGCGATACGCAAACGATCCAATGCAACCGGGAGCCGGGGCTGACCGGAGCGAACTGCCGAGCCGTCGAGGAGTGTCACGGCCGCCTCAAGGGCGCCATCGACCAACGTCGGATGAAGGACATAGTCACCGAGGGTGTCCTCCAGCATCGCCGGCAGCCGCAGAATGGCCAACAGTTGGTCGTCCCCCCGAATGATGGACATGATGGCGGGGTGGCCGCTCCCCGGTTCTCTCTGCCCCTGCGCTAGCTGTTCCCGAAGCTGCTCCAGATCGAGAGCGACCGGCGCTGGGTCACTACTGAAGAGCGCGCAACCACGGCAATGAACCGTTTCCTGGTCAGCTTCACGGCTGTAGATCTCGTAGTCGATCTGGCCATCGCCGCTCGCCACCAACGCGGTGCGGAGCTCCTTCTGCCCGGCGACGACGACCGGTTGCATCCAGATGGTATTGCGAAGCGCCAGAATCGTCGCTTCCGGCGGTTCCGGCATTGCGTCCTGAATCGCGGCACGGGCCATTTCCAGATACACGGCCGCGGGCAATGCTCTCTGCTGGGCTTCGTCGCTCGCCGGCAACTGATGATCGCCGAAGAACGGCTCTTCGCCTGTAAAGGTCGAGTCATAGCGCTGTTCGTAGAGATCGGATGTGTTCCGGTGCAGCAGCGGGTGAAGCACCGGAAGCGCCGCAGCTCGCGGCGAGGCGTCGCGCGCCGCGAGCGGCACGCGGTCCGCGTCAATCCGGTAGCGGTCTTTGGCAAATGGATACAAAGGTAAGCTCATACGGATCGGCGTGGTTTCTCCATACAGCCGGTTCCAATCCACATTCAAACCCTTGACCCACAATTCCAGCAAACTGGTCAGCTTTCTACTGGCGATCAACGTGCCGACGATCGTCTCCCTCGCATCGTCATCCCGGCTGATGACGGTCAAGCCCTCCTTGCCACGCTTTACCTGTCCTTCATAGAGATCGGCGATCTCCGGCTCGCCCTTGGCATAGGCCTCGAGCTTCTCGGCCAGTTCATCGACGGAGCTCACCACAACGCCCAGGCGTTCCTCCATCGCATCACGCCCCACCTGTAGGGTATGTGCCATCTTGACCAGATCAACGGGCAAGGCCTGCTGGCGGATGAAATCCACCAGGTCGCGAGCTTTCTGTCTCAGTTGGCCCGCCGTTCTGGCAGACAAAGGAATGATGATCTTGCCGTCATGTGTGGTGAGAGGCACCACCGCCCGGCTTTCCGCCGACGCCGGGCACTCACTGATCACCATATGCGCATTCGTTCCGCTGAAGCCGAAGGAGCTGATGGCGGCCTGGCGCCGCGGTGCACCCTGGAGCTCCCACTCCCGCAAACGGGTATTGACGTAGAAGGGGCTGTTCGTCAGATCGATGTGCTCGTTGAGCCGCTCGAAATTGATCGTCGGCGGCAGGCGTTTGTGCTGCAGCGCCAGGAGGATCTTGATCACTGCGGCCACTCCCGCCGCCGTGAGGCAATGACCGATATTGCTCTTCACCGACCCCAGCGCACAATACTCCTTCCTCTGCGTGTACTTCTTGAAGGCCTGCTTGAGACCATCCACCTCGATGGGATCGCCGAGTTTGGTCCCCGTGCCGTGCGCTTCGAGCATCTGAATATTCGCGGGATCGATCCCGTATCTGTCGTAGACCTCCTGCTCCAGCCGCATCTGCGATTCCGGATTGGGCGAGGTGATGCCATTCGTCTTCCCGTCCTGATTGACTCCCCAGCCCTGGACAACGCCATAGATGGCATCGCCGTCGCGCTGCGCGTCGCCGAGCCGTTTCAACACAACAACGCCCACACCTTCACCCGGCACGAAACCGTCCGCGCGTTGATCGAAGGAGAAGCACTTCCCCTGAGGTGAGAGCATGCCCGTCTGCGACGCACGGATATGCATCCCGGGTCCGCCCATCACGTAAACACCTGCCGCCAGGGCCAGATCGCTGACCCCCGACGCCAAACTGTCACAGGCCTGCGCCATTGCGACGAGCGATGAAGAGCACGCTGTATCGATCGAGACGCACGGCCCCTGCAGGTTCAAGAAGTAGGAAATCCGGGCGGCCAGAATGGAGGTCGCGCTGCCCGTGAAGCCGTGCGCGCTCAACTGATGTGCCGGCGACGCCTCGTGATAGTCGCTGCTGGTGCAGCCGACAAAGACGCCGCACTTGCTGCCGGACAACGCACGCGCGTCATATCCGGCGTTTTCGATGCTGTGCCAGCAGGTCTGCAGGAACAAGCGCTGCTGCGGATCCATGTGCTCCGCTTCTGCCGGCGAGATGTTGAAGAAGAGCGGATCAAATAGATCGTATTCGTCGAGTGCTCCGATGTCTTGGCAATACGTCTTGCCTGCCACTGCCTCACCGGGTTGGTAGTAGGCATTCACATCCCACCGCTCCCTAGGCACTTGCGTGATGCAGTTTCTTCCCTCCGCGAGATTCCGCCAGAACTCGTCGACGTTCTTTGCCTGGGGGAACTGGCCGGCCATGCCGATGATCGCGATCGCCTGTGGCGGACCCGGCGCCGGCCCGCGGGCGGCGAATCGCGATGCCGTGCGGCTGCGGCGCGACTTGAGCTGCCCCGCAGCGACAGCTCGCACCGTCGTCATCTCCTCACGTGATGACGTGACCGACGCATCGTCCATCAACGAGATGTTCGGCCTCGACAACGCTCCGACCCTTTCGGCCTCCTCCTCGAGGAAGCGACTGAACTGCGCCAGCGTCGGATAGCTGTAGACCTTGGTCGGTTCGACGGACGTTCGATAGGTCTCGTTGATCTTGCGGATCCAGGTGATGCCGGCGATCGAATCGAGACCCAGATCCACAAACTGCGCATCCTCGTCGATATCGCTCTGCCGCATTTGCAGCTCGTTCGCCAGCAGTGTCTTCAGCGTCGCGGTGACAGCACGGAGCGCATTGCCGCCCTCCTCTCGTTCCGCCCGCGCGACGTGGGCCTGGGGAGGTGCGGCTCGGACGGTTTCGACTTCCTGATGGAAGTTGTTCTGAATTCGCGCCAACGTGTCGGATCGCCCCACGAACGTCTCGTCGTGCATGGCCAGCTCGAGACGATACGTCTCTTCCAGCGGCTCGTGAACGTACGCCGTCAACTGCTGTTTGAGGCCGACCAACTGTTGGCGCGGCCGCTGCGCGATTTGTCTGGCCAGCGCCATCGCCGCCGACTCGACCTCGGCCCGAGGCAGGATGCGGAGCATCAGCCTCCGCTCTTTCAACTCGCGACCTCTGTAGGGCTGCGCCGTCAGGAGGCTCTCTCGTGCCAGATCCTGTCCGATCCTGTCCGCCAGAATCCACGTGGCCCCGGCACCAGGCGTGAACCCATGGTCCATGTACGGACTGACATACCGGCTCTCCTCACTCAGCAGCACCAGGTCGGCGAACATGCCGAGGCACCAGCCCGCGCCAATGCCATGTCCCTGCATCGCCGCGATCACCGGCACCTGGCAGTCCAGCGCCAATTGAAAGACCTTGGTATCCGTGAATTTCGCCTTGCCCGCCTGAACGGCCAACAAACTCTCTTTGGTGCCACCCGAGGCGAAATACTGGTCGTAGCCGGTGAGGATCACGACCTTGTACGGCGTCTGCTCGATGTGGGCGAAGACTTCCGTCAGCCCCTGCAGGAAAGCATCGGAAAACATGTTCTTCGATTCCCGATCGGCCATCTCCACCACGAGAATGCCGTCCGGATGCGCAGTGGCGGTGACCACTGGGGAACGAAGTGCGATGGACGTCGGCACGGTGACGGATGGTTCAGCCGCCTGGTCCTTCTCCTCACATGGAGTCGGCAATCTGCGGATCTTGTCCCGGAGAGTCGTCGCAGTATGCTTCTTCCAGGAAGCGAGTGCCGTCCTGGGCAGCTTGGCCCACGACGCCGCCACGCTCACGGCGGAAGGCAGAACCTGATCCGGGTCCGCGACCATCGCGGCGCCCACCCTACCCTGGAGGTCGGCACCCGAATAGTCCGCCCCTGTGAGCAGGATCTCCTTGCCCGCGTCATTGCCGAATCGATACGTGAAGATCGCGGCGGCGGCCTGCCCGCCCGAGACTGAGGAATAGACGCCCTGCCGGCTGTAAACACAGGCGTCGCAGAGCTCGGCAATGAGCCACGCATTGCCCTTTGCATTCCGTTCCAATGCGGCCACGATCGGGATGTCTGCCCCGGAGATCGCTCCCTGCCATTCCGACACCAGATTCTCAGGAATGTCATCCGAAAGAAATTCACGATCCTCGCTGGAGATCACGACCGCTCTGTAGTAACCGTCCTGCTGAATATGGGCAAAGACCCCCAGCAGATCGCCAAGCAGGTCCTCCACGGTCCCTTGTCCGAGCGTGATCAGCAGAACGTGTTCGACCGCGTCATTGAACCGGACACGCGACGCTGGAGACGCGAGGGGTGTTGCGGCCACCCCGGACTGATCCTCGATCAGGGAATCAACACGCGTGAGTCCGTTGACCAAACCAGCCATGTGTCTCGCCAGATGCCGTTTTAGCAGGCGCAGCGCGTCCAGCGACTTCGTCGCTAGTGTCAACGCCAGTCTTCGCGCGTACGTTTCCGCCTGCGTCGCCGGCACGATGGTACCGGTCCATCCTCGCTCACGCAGTTGCTGGCCGGTCGAAGCGGTCGAGGCGGACAACAGGTATCGTGCGAGTCCCTCGCCGAACCGCTCTCCGAACAGAGCCGCCTCTGTTGTCGTAGGATAGAGCCGCCGTGCCGCGTCTGTGTACCCGTATGATGCATCTTCGGCGCACACCATGAAATCGCACAGCGCCGCGAACAGGAACCCTGCGCCGATCGTGTCCCCCTGCAGGATGGCAATTACGGGAGAAGGGAACGACACGACGGCGTCATAAAGCTCATGGGCGACCGCTTCGTTGTAGTCGTCCCTGCCGCCGCTCGCGAAAGCGTGTTCCACGCCGCTGATGAGCAGAACCTTGACCGATGCCTCCTGTCGCACTCGTTCCACCGCTCGACGCAGTTGTGTGATGACACCTTCTGCGGCCGCAACGACATGGATCGAAAAGATGCCGTCGCCGTCGTGGTTCAGCCTGACCGAAGAAGCGGCAGGTAATGAAGTGAGGCCCATTCTCGCGTTGGTGATGGTCACCGGCGGTCTGCCTACAGGCGGCTGCACCAAAACTCGAGGTCTCGGCGCCGCAAGGGAGATCGTCCTACGCTCTTCTCGCTCGACAAGCGCCGGACTCGCTTCTGGAACGACTCTGATCTCCCCATGCGCCACCGGAACCGACACCGCCGGCTGCGCTTTCTGCCTGATCGGTTCGGCGATGGGTTCGACCAGATCCATGGGTTCGACCAGATCCGCCGACGGCAGCCGGCAGCTCACGCCTCGTAGCTCTGCACAGACGTTTCCCTGCGCATCACTGAGGTCGATGTCCAGCTTGACGACGTCGTCCGCCGGCCGGCTGCCCGGCCCATAGCGCACCCAGGCCGCCAGCTCTCCGGTGCAGGCCGAGACGATGCGCAGCGATTCCACCGCAAAGGGAAGTCGAGGCTGGCCGGCACGTCCGGCCGAACTGTCGAGCAACGCCACACACGCCTGCAGGGCACCCTCGATCAGGCTCGGATGGAGGACATAGCTGTCCGCGGTTTCCTCCACGCTCTTCGGCAGCTGGAGCCGCGCCAACAACTGGTCGCGACCTCGATCTATGGCGACGATTCCCTGATATGAGGGTCCATAGAGAAGACCCATTCGGGCACATGCGTCGTAGACACTGCCCGGCTCAATCCGGCCTTCCGCCGTCTGCCGCCCGAGCTGTGCGAGGTCGATCAAGGCGTGCGGCATCGGAGCGCTCCGAACGGCCTGCCCCTGGCAATGGACGATCTCGTGGCCCGCATCCTCGCTGTAGACCTCGAACTCGATCTGGTCGTCGGCGGACGCCAGCAACGCGATGCGAATGGGGGTGTTTGGGGAAACGACCGGCTGCGCCCAAGCAACGTCGCGCAGTTGGAGGACCGTCAATTCCGGACTCGACGGCCATGCGTGCTCGATCGCCGCCCGCGCCATTTCCAGGCAAGCCGACGCGGGAAGAACCGTTCGTCCATTCCGTCGATAGTCTCTGAGAAGCGGTTCCTCTCCGGTGAACGTCGAGCTATAGCTCTGCTCCCTCATGTCGGAGGTATTGTTGTGCAAGAATGGATGAAGCACTGCGACCGGCCCGCCTTGTGCGGCAATCGTCTCGACCTTGTCGACGTCGATCCAGTAGCGCCCTTTCGCGAACGGGTAGGCGGGGAGGCTGATTGGGCCCGGCTTGGCTTCGCCATACAGCTTGCGCCAATCCAGCTCCAAACCCTTGGCCCACAGATCTACGAGCTTGGTCAGTTCCTCGTCGATCATCCATTTGTCGATCGTCTGTTGCAGGTCGGGCTCGGTGCTGAACACCGACAGTGCGTCCTTATTGCGCTTCACCTCTCCCTGATAGGCGTTCTCGATAGCCTGCTTCCCTTCCACATACGCCTGAAGCTTCGCCGCCAGTTGCTCGACGGAGCTGACGATGAAGCCGAGCCGCTCGTCCATCGCCTCGCGGCCCACCTGAAGCGTGTACGCCATTGCCGCCAGGTCGACCGTCTCCCGGTTCCGAACGAAGTCGAGCAGATCCTGCGCCTTCTCGCGGAGTTGCTCTGCCGTCCTCGCCGAGAGCAGGATCGCCAGATTCGCAAACGCCATCGGCTGTTGCACCGGCGACCGATATTCCTCGACGATCAGGTGGGCATTGGAGCCGCCCGCGCCAAAAGACGAGATCCCCGCAATCCGCGGAACCTTCCGTCCGTCGATGACCGGCCGCTCCCACGGTCTCAGTGTTTGATTGACCACGAATGGGGTGCTGCCGAAATCGATATGGGGATTCAACTGCGCCGAGTGTAGCGACGGTACGATCTGCCGGTGCTGCATCTGTAGCAGCACCTTCGTCAGGCCGGCGATCCCGGCGGCCGATTCGCAGTGGCCGATGTTCGACTTCGCCGAACCGATCTGGCAAAAGCCCGTCTCCTGTGTCTGAAGTTGAAACGCCTTGGTGAGTGCTGCGATCTCGATCGGATCGCCCAGCTTCGTGCCCGTGCCGTGCGCCTCGACATAGCTGACATGGCGCGCGTCGATGTGCGATTCTGCCAAGGCCCGGCTGATGGCCGTCGCCTGCGCCTGTGGATTCGGCACCGTGTATCCGTTGGTTTTCCCGCCGTGGTTGAGAGCGCTTCCTCGAATGACGCCGTAAACACGGTCGCCGTCCCGCTTCGCGTCGGAGAGGCGCTTCAGAACCACCACACCGACCCCTTCCCCGGGTATGTACCCGTCGCCACCCTCGCCGAAGCTCTGGCAGTGGCCGTCTCCCGAGATGAACTGGCCGCCGCTCAGGACGCGATACTTGTTCGGATGAATGCTGACGTTGACGCCGCCGGCGAGGGCCAGACTGGTTCGCTTCTGTTTCAAGTCGAGGCATGCCACATGAATCGCCGTCAGGGAAGACGAGCACATCGTATCCAGCGTCATGCTCGGGCCGTGCAGGTTCAGGGCATACGAGACCCGATTGGCAATGGTGGCCGCGCTACCGGCGCCGCCGAACAACTGATACTCGGTGTACATCACGCCGACATAGACGCCGACCTGCCCCGGCAGATCGCCTTCAGAAACCATCTGCAGCCGTGCGCGCGTATAGGCCGCATCCTCGATCGCCATCCAGGCGTGCTGCAGAAACAGCCGCTCCTGTGGATCGAGACGCTTCGCTTCCTTTGGCGAGATGTTGAAAAACAGCGGGTCGAATTCGTCGACGCCAGCGATGAAGCCCCCCCACTTGCTGTAATGGCGTCCCTCCGTCCCGCGATCCTCGCTGTAGTATTCCAGCCAGTTCCAGCGCTCCCTCGGCACCTCGATGATGCAGTCCTTACCATCCCGCAGGTTTCGCCAGTACGTATCAAGATCGATCGCTTCCGGATACCGTCCGCTCACTCCGACGATCGCGATCGGTTCGGATTCCACCTGCGCTGACGTAGGGAGCCTCAGACCGCCGGAGCGCCGGATCGAGATCGTGCTGGCCGCGGCAGGCCCGGAGGGCGGGCGCCGGGCCTCGAACTGTCCTGGCTGCCCTTCGCCATCGCGAGGCGCAAACAGTGATGCCAGGCGGGTGGAGTGAGACTGCACAAAGTAGCCGGCAAGCTCACGAACGGTCTGGTATTCGAAGAGCAGCGTACGGGACAGCGGCCCGAATGTCTGCTCGAGTTGGCCGATCAGCTTCATCGCCAAAATCGAATCGATCCCGTATGTCTCCAACGGTGCTTGCGGATCGATTTGCCGGGGCGGCAGTTTCAACACCTTCGAAAATTCACGGAGAAGGTGGTCCTGCGTCTTCCGGGCAACGTCGTCCGGCGTCACGTCTCGAAGCGCGGCCATCGATGGTTTCACCTCGGGGCTAGGCACGCCTGGCCCCGCAAGGAGGAACGACCGCATCGTCGCGAGATCGCCTTCGGCGACGAGAAGTCGGTCGTACGGCAGCGCCAGGCTGCGATAGAAGGCGCTGAGACCAGTTGCGGTCTGCATCGCGTCGATGCCGGTCGTCCTCCGCAGCAGTTCCCGGCTGGCCTGATCGGGAACCATCGCGCCGGCCTGCCACACGGGCCAATTGATCGACCGCGTCCGCCCGTACCTCAGCTTGTCCTCCACCTGCTGATTGCGGTACGCCGCGAACCGATCCATGAACGCGTTCGCGGCCGCATAGTCGGCTTGGCCGGGATTCCCCATCGCACCGGCGATGGAAGAGAAGAGGACGAAGAAATCGAGCGGGAGGTCTCGAGCCGCACGGTCTAGATTGACCGTGCCGGCGACCTTCGGAGCCAGCACCTCCTGGAATTCGGCATCATTCTTTTTCAGAATGAAGTTGTCCGCAATCATTCCGGCACAATGGAGAATTCCATCCAGCCGCCCGAATTGTTCACGAATGCCGGCGATGAGTTGCTCGACATCGGCGGGATCATCGAGATCGACTTGCCTATAACTCACGCGGCCCGGTTCTGCGAACAGTTCCAGCGAGCGGGATTGCTCTGCCGCCGCGAGCTCCCGGCGCCCCGTCAGGACTACCCTCCCCTCGGTGGTGCGGTCGAGGATCTCCGTGGCAAAGAGAACCCCGAGCGCGCCAAGACCGCCGGTGATGAGGTAGACGCCATCATTGCGAAATACGACCGGCGGCGTTTCTGCATCGGCCGACACCTCCCGCCAGCGCGATACCTGGCGGACGCCGTGCTCGTATCGAATCAGCGTCTCCAGCGCGCGCCGCCCTTTCTCTTTCCGCAGGATCTCTGCCAGGTCCTCGACCGCCATCGCCGGCGGTGTGATGATGAGTTGTCCGGCGAATAGGGGATTTTCCGCGGCCGCGGTCGAGAGCAATGCCGAAAGACCTGCAAACAGGAGCTGATCGCGATCACGGGCAGCAACGACAACCTGAAACAGCAGTTTGCCCCGTGGCTTGTTCCGAAGAATGGTCGCGACGCGCTCGAAACATGTAATTGCGTACCGGCTGTAGCGTTGCGCGACCGTCTGGTGCGGCTGGGCGTGCAAGGACACGCAACGACACTGGGGCAGCAAAGACGTCAACCGGTCAGCATCGATATCCGCCGGCTCGCACAGAACGACGTGGTGCTCCGCGTAGTCCGTATGGCTCAGCGTCTCCGTGAGGTCTGTTTCCCAGACCTGCGTCGCAAGCACAGTTCCGGTCGGCCGCCTCTGTGCTCCGATCGTCCTGACCTCGTGACTGGACGCGCGCAGCGACAAACCGCGCATTCCCACGCAGACGTTGCCTCGCTCATCGCAGAGATCGATATCGAGCCTGAGGACGGAATCCGTGGGCTGCGTTCCGGGCACGTACCGCACCCATGCGGCCATTTCGCGAGTGCACGGCGAGATAATCTGCAAAGACTCCAACGCGAAGGGCAACCGAGGATCGTGGAACTGTTCGAGCGCGCCGTCGATCAAGCCAACGGCCGCCTGAATTGCGCCATCCAGCATGCTCGGATGCAGGACGTAATCATCCAGCGTGTCCTCGACGGTGTCCGGCAGCCGGAGCCGCGCGAACACCTCGCTGCTCCCGCGATCGACGGCGGTGAGAGATTGAAACCCAGGCCCGTACTCGAGGCCCATGCGGGCGAATGCGGAATATGCGCTGCGCAACTCGAGGGAGCCTCGCGCCATCGCTTCCCTGAGTTGACCGAAGGCGAGAGTGGTCGGCACCGGCTGGCACCCCAGGACCGCGCGGCCCTGACAGTGGATGATCTCCTCGTCAGCACTCCGGCTGTAGATTTCGTAATCGATCACGTCGTGATCGTTCGCAACCAACGCGATGCTGACCTGGGTGTCGCCGGTGACGGCGATCGGTTGCAGCCACGCGGTGTTGCGCAGTTCCGGGGTTTTCGCTTCCGGCCGCGCCGGCAATGCGTGCTCGATCGCGGCGCGCACCATTTCCAGATAGGCGGCTCCGGGCAAGACTCTATGAACGTTTTCTCCGTCCACGCGTACCTGATGGTCCGAAAGGAAGAACTCTTCGCCGGTGAAGATCGAACTGTAAGTCTGCTGGGTGAGATCGGAGGCGTTGCTGTGCAGCAATGGGTGCAGGACGGAGGTCGCACCGGCTGGAAGCCTTTTTGCCGCCGCAACTCTTGCAGCCGTATCGATCCAGTAGCGTTCTTTTGCAAAAGGATACAGCGGCAGGCTGATCCGTCGCGGCTTCGGCTCACCATGAAGCCGGCTCCAATCGAGATCCAATCCCTTGACCCACAGATCGAGCAGCTTCGCAAGCTTTCTGTCGGCCATCCATCTGTCGATGATGGTCTCTCTGACGTCCTCATTCTCCGCGATGATGGTCAGGCTCTCATCGCCTCCGCGTTTGACCTGCCCACGATGGAAGTCTCGGCGCTCCAATGTGCCGTTGATGTACGCTTCGAGCTTTTCCGCCAGTTCCTCGATCGAGCTGACCACGAAGCCGAGGCGTTCATCCATCGGTGCGCGGCCGACCTGCAGCGTGTAAGCGAGGTCAGCGAGATCGAGGCGGCGATCGACTGACGCCGCCCGATCCCGAACGAAGGTCAATAAGTCGCACGCCTTTTGGCGAAGCTGCTCGGCGGTTCGTGCACATAGCGGGATGATCGTATCGATCGATGCGCGGTTGACCTCCATCGACGGGGAATCTTCCCTCTGAGTTTGTTCTCCAATGACCAGATGCGCGTTCGTTCCGCTGAAGCCGAAGGAGCTGATGCCGGCCAGCCGGCGCGTCGCGCCGTGCAACTCCCACTCCTGCAAGCTCGTGTTGACGTAGAACGGGCTGTCCGTCAGGTCGATGTGCTCGTTGAGCTTTTCGAAGTGGATCGTCGGCGGCAGCTTCTTGTGCTCGAGCGCGAGCAGGAGCTTGATCACTCCGGCGATGCCCGCCGCCGTCAGGCAGTGGCCGATGTTGCTCTTCACCGAGCCCAGGGCGCAGTACTGCCTGTTCGTCGTGTACTTGCCGAACGCGTTCTGCAGCCCCTCGATCTCGATCGGATCGCCGAGCTTCGTGCCGGTGCCGTGCGCCTCGATGAGCTGAATGTGCGACGGATCGATGCCG
>CAZLGP010000310.1:0-4173 GCA_964558905.1 uncultured Thermoanaerobaculia bacterium
GGCAACTCGGGCCAGCGGAGTGCAACTCCCGGAGCGTCCTCAATGTGGGGCCGTCGTCCCGGCGGCCGTTCCGCCGGCGCCGCCCCGGCGGAAAGCGGGGCCCCGGCCGGCGGGGCGCCGGCGGAACGGCCGGCGAGTCGCCGGCCCCCCTCGGGCCGGCTGGAAGCCGGCGTAGCGGCCGCCTGGAAGGCGGCGCTCCGTGGGCCGGCGCTCCGCGATGCGGCACTTGGCGCGGGACTCCGCGTGGCGATGCTCCGTGGCGGCACGCTCGCTTCGACGACGCTTCGCGCGGCCACGCTCGCATTCACCGCCGGGTGAGGCACGTGCGCCGCCGCGGGCGTCAGCGCCATCGGCGCCATCGCTCGGGCAACGGGCAACGGGGCACGGGCAACGACTCGCGGCACTCCGACGCGCGGCACGTCGCGAACCGCCGGCGGCAGCGGCACGACGGGACCGTCCTCGGACGAAACGAACTGCGCCTGGCGCACCCGCTCCAGCCAATGCGGCGGCGGGCCGGAGACGTGCGGCGGCGTCGGCGACGATTCATCCAGCCACGCCGCGACCCGCAGCAGCAACGTTCGCAGGAAGCGTCGGAAGCGCATCCACATCACGCCTGTCCGCCCGCCTGGCGCTCGAGCTGCTCGAACACCAGCGTGATCGACTCGATGGCGACGTCCTGGCCGAGCGCATCGAGTTGCGCCGCGCGCCACTGCGAGATCCAGGCGCGCTGCAGATTCCAGCGCATCACCTCGCGCGTGCCGGTCGTGTCGAGCAGAATGATCGAGACGTTGTGCCGGGTCACGTTGCCGCGCAGACCCGCGAACATCCACTCCCACAGCGCGGGCGAGCTCGTGAGCCCGTAGTTCAGCGTCGCGTTGCCGTAGCGCACCGGTCCGGGGATCTGCCGCACGACGGGACTGCGTCCCTCCGCATACTGGATCACCTGAATCGACGCGCCGAGGCCCGTGCATTCGGTGAAGACCGCCTCGCCGATTCCCTCGATCTCGACGCGGAAGTTGTATCCGCGGTACGGGTCCTGCTCGACGCCCGTCGCCATCCCCGCGGCCGGTTGATTTCCTTTAGCCATTGGCGCCCTCCTCGATCTGCGGGCCACCCGCACCCTGTCCGATGCGGAAGATCACGAACTCCGCGGGCTTGACCGGCGCGACGCCGATCACGATGACGACCATCCCCGCGTCGATGACTTCGGGAGGGTTCGTCTCCGCGTCGCAGCGGACGAAGAACGCCTCCTCCGGCGTCGCGCCCATGAGCGCGCCCTGCCGCCAGAGCAGCATCAGGAACGCACGCACGTCGCGGATGATCGACTTCCACAGCGGCGCGTCGTTCGGCTCGAACACGACCCAGCGCGTGGCCCGCTCGATCGACTTCTCCATCATCGCGAAGAGCCGGCGCACACTGACGTAGCGCCACTCGCTTCCGGCCGGTGCCAGCGTCCGCGCGCCCCACACGCGGATGCCCTCGCGGTCGAACACACGGATCGCGTTCACGCCGTTCTGGTTGAGCTGTCCCTGTTCCTCGTGCGTGATCGCGTACGTCGGCGCGAGGGCGCCGCGGATGATCTCGTTCGCCGGCGCCTTGTGCACGCCGCGCGTCGAGTCCGTGCGCGCGTAGATCCCCGCGATGTGCCCCGAGGGGGCGACAGGGACGCGCTGCTTCGGGTCGAGCGGATCCTGCACGACGACGTACGGCACGTAGAGCGCGCCATAGCCGCCGTCCGTGGGACGGGGACGAAGACCGCTCGTGTCCGGCTCGCCGGCTTCCTCGGTATCCGCGCTGCGGCTTCGCCGCCGTCCCGGCGTGGCCGTCACCACGGCCACCTTCGTGAACGCCTCGAGGTTCGTGAATTCCGGCGCCGGATCCAGAATCGCCACGCGGTCCTTCAGCTTCTCGCAGTGCGTGAGCAGCGCGTCGTACGAGGCCGCATCCGAATAGCCGGGTGCGGCGACGATCGCGACCGAGTCGACGGTCTCGAGGACGTCCAGTCCCTTGCGGCCACTCGCGTCGCCGGTGAGCGAGCCGTCCTCGCCGACGTTCACCACGTAGCAGAACTGCCCGCCGTTCTGGAAGAACCCGAACACGGCGTGCGACAGCGGTGTGCTCGCCGAGCCCGGCGGAGCGTACTCGCGCAGGAACTGCGACCAGTTGTTGATCGACATGGCTTCATTGATGTGCGCCGCCGCATTCGGTGCGACGCCGACGAAGCCGGCCGTGCTCGTGCCCACGCCTTCGATCGTGTGCGGCCCGAGCTGGAGCTCCTCGATGTAAACCCCTGGGGTGAGATAACTCGGCATGCGTCAACCCTCCAGACCGTCGATGCGGATGTGCAATGGCTCGCCCGTGCGCGCGCGGAGAGTGCGGGTCTGCCTCTTCGCGCGGATGATGAGCGTGATGGATGAGCTCGCGGGAAGCCGCGGGAAGCGGAACGCACCGTCGCCGTCCGTGGTCGCGAAGAGCTGCAGCGACGGGATCTCCAGCGTCGCGCCGGCGATCGGGATCTCCTCGGGACCGGTGACGATGCCGGCCAGTGCCGTCGTCGAATGCATGTCCACGACGAGCGGCTTGCGGACGAGCGGCGCCTCGCGATCCGCACGCGTCAGCCGCAGCGGAACGCGGACGACGAACGCCGGCCGCGGCGCGACGTCGAAGGCGCGCCAGACGTCGACGTCCGGAGGATCGGTCTCGACGCTCCAGTCGCGCGTGTCCATCGCATCGAACGCGAGCACCCCCAGCCACCGGTGCGCCTCCGACTCCTCGGACGCGGCCGTGGTGACGAGATAGCGCAGCGCCAGCTCGAGCGGCGGCCGCTTCGCGCCGCGCGCCGCGGGCACTGGCGCCAGAGAGAGCAGATGGATCCGCACGCCCGGCCCGCCGTCGGCCGCGGGCGGTGGCGCGATCGACACCGGCACGTCCGGCACGATGCGCCGCGCCCACGCGAGCATCCGTTCGTCTGCCTCGTCGATCATCTCGAAGAGGTAGTGACGGAAACGTCGCGATCGTTTCAACGAAGTGAGGGGATGGCGGAGAGATACAACTGCGCGCGGACGACCTCGAGCGTCGTCACGACGCGAGATGTGTCACGAGGAGAGAAGAAACTCCCCTGCCGCTTTGCGAAACGCGTCGCTCCATTCGTGCCCGCCGTCGAACACACAGCGCGTGACGCGCGTGCGCGGCTCGAGGAACGCGACGTCGGCGCCGAACTTCTCCGCCGTGTACCACTCGTCCCGCGTTCCCCGCGCGACGAGCACCGGTGGCAGTCTCACGGCGTCCCTCTTCACCTCGGGCGGCACATCGCCGCCCAGGATCATCAGTCCCGAGCACGAGATGTGCGCCGCCGCGCGAGCGGCCATCGTGGCGCCCTGCGAGAAGCCGGCGAAGACGAGCTGTCGCGGCTCCGGAAGTTGCGCGAGCACGTTGCGGACGTACGCGAGATTGTCCTCGATCGCGAGCTCGCGGTCGAGCTTCGTCATCCAGCTCGCCACGACGTCACCGCTGCGCGTATAGAAAGGATGCAGCGCCTGAATCGACACGACCGACCACCGCTCGATGCCGGGCAGCTTCTGCAACTCTGCGAAGGTCGCCTCCGCGCTCTCGGCATAGCCGTGAAACCCCACGAGCAGGCGCTCGGCGCCGCGGTCTTCGTAGAGATAGCGGCCGTGGACAGTGGTGGCAACGTTCGCAATTCGCATGAAGCGCGCATTGTACGGGCGAGCCTCGCTACCGGGGCCCGTGCGAACGCCGGCGCAGGGGACCCGCGTAGCGGGCCGGGCCCTCGGCGCAAACCGGCGGCGTCCACGCCGCCGCGGCAGAACGCAGGCGCGGGACGCCTGCGGGCCAGCCGGCGAGGACGCCGGCGTTCCTCATTCGGACGGCGTGCGCCCGTTCGAAACGTTGTTGCCAACGTGCTCGTGGAACCAGCGGAGTCAACGAGGAACGCCGCCGTCCCGGCGGCTGGCCACTGGAGTTTGGACATTCGCACGCAGCGCGTGATTCAGAGCCCGCGTAGCGGGCAAAAGGAAAATAGGGGTAGGGAGAGGCCCATTCGGCCTCCCCCTCCCTCCGAACCGGACGGGCGGATCTCCCGCATCCGGCTCTCCAGTTGGTGATCTTGTTCAGGGCTGTCGGACGAGCTTGACGGCGCTCACGAGGCTGAAG
>CAZLGP010000311.1:0-17717 GCA_964558905.1 uncultured Thermoanaerobaculia bacterium
TGAGCTCTTCACCAGGTCGGTCGGCGCCCTCGTTGCCGTGCCCTTGGCCCGTGACCCGGCCGTGGCCCGTGATCCGTGGCCCGTTGCCCGTGACTTCCGGGCTCACGGGGCGTGCCTCGCCAGAGCCAGGGTCAATGTGACCGCACCTTCACCAGTCCGCTGACAGGCGAAGGCTCGGGCAACCCGCCATGAGCCACGCGTAACGGGCAACAGGCCACGGGTCACGGGCCACGAGTCACGAGCAATGCAACTCATCGGTGCTTCCGCACCTCCCGTCGCCCGATGACGCCCAGATGCACCTGATCCGGCCCGTCTGCGATCCGGAGAGACCGCGCGATGCCGAAGAGGCTCGTCAGGGGGACGTCGTACGAGACGCCCGCGCCGCCGTACATCTGCACGGCATCGTCGACGACGCGCTGGAGCACGTTCGGTGCAACCACCTTGATTGCCGAGATCTCCGTCATCGCGGCGGTCGCGCCGACCGTGTCGATGCGCCACGCCGCGTACAGGGTCAGCAGCCGCGCCTGATCGATGTCGATGCGGTGCTGCGCGATGCGCTCGCGGTTCCCGCCCAGGTCGATGATCGCTTTGCCGAAAGCGACCCGGGAGAGGCCGCGCGTGACCATGAGCTTCAGCGCGCGCTCCGCGGCCCCGATCGCGCGCATGCAGTGATGGATGCGTCCCGGTCCAAGGCGGCCTTGCGCGATCTCGAAGCCGCGTCCGAAGCCCGCGATCAGATTCGCCTTCGGGACGCGCACCTTCGTGAAGGACACCTCGCCGTGTCCGTAGGGCTCGTCGTACTCGCCGAACGCCGGAAGCATCCGCTCGATCTTCACACCGGGCGTGTTCAGCGGCACGAGGACCATGCTGTGCTGATGATGGCGGTCATTCTCCGGATTCGATCTGCCCATGAAGATGGCGATCTTCGCGAGCGGATGCCCGAGGCCCGTCGACCACCACTTGCGTCCGTCGAGCACGAGCTCGTCGCCGTCCTCGACGATCGTCGCGGCGATGTTCGTGGCATCGCTCGACGCCACCTCGGGCTCGGTCATGCAGAACACCGAGCGGATCTCGCCCGCCAGGAGCGGCATCAGCCACTCGGCTTTCTGCTGTTCGTTGCCGTAGTGGTAGAGCACTTCCATGTTGCCCGTGTCGGGCGCATTGCAGTTGAAGATCTCGGAGGCGAGCACGCTGTGCCCCATCGCCTCGGCCAGCGGCGCGTACTCGAGCGTCGTCAGCCCGGCCCCGAGCTTCGGGTCGGGAAGGAAGAAGTTCCAGAGACCTTCCGCGCGCGCCTTTGCCTTCAGCTCCTCGATGAGCGAAGGGACGCTCCACTTCGTCCAGTCTCCGCCGTGGCTCCGGGCCCGGTTCTCCTCGAGAATCGACGCCTCCGCGGGCGCGACGTGTGAGGCGACGAAACGGGAGACGCGCTCGAGCGCATCCTGGCAGCGAGGTGACAGCTGAAAGTCCATGGGTCCGCAGTATAGAAGCGCCTGCTGGTCCCGCGTTTGCGAATGACCAGGCGGTGGTTGAACGAACCCTGGAGGCAAATGTGAGGAAATCCAAGCAGTTGGCGTCGTTGGTGCTCGCGGGTGTGACCCTGGTGGGAACGTCCGCTTTTGCGGAATCGCGTCCCTCGAATGAGACACGCTCGCGCGGCGATGCTCGCAGCACAGTTCGCCGCAGCGGGACTCCGGCGCGCTCGCAGGTGACGGTGGAAGGTCGCCGCGGTGACAGTTCGCGGAACCGTACGGTGGAGAGGCGCGGCAGCGAGGGGCGCACGTCCACGCGCCGCAGCGAAGGCCGGGCTCCCCAGCGCATGACCGAGCGTCGGGATACGGCCCGACGTAGCGAGGGACGGACCTCCGAGCGTCGCGCGGATCGCAACAACGACTCGCGGTATCGCAACAACGAGTCGCGCAACCGCAATGACAATCGCAATCGGAACAGCGACCGGTATCGCAACGACAATCGCAATCGCAACGACAACCGGAATCGCAACAGCGACCGCTATCGCAACGACGGCCGCAATCGCAACGATCACCGCTACAGCAATCGTCAGCCGTATCACGCGCGGGGCCGCGTGTCGCGCTACCAGCGCTACGGCGGCGGCTATCGCGTGTGGGTCCACGGCGCGCCGTATCCGTTCTACGTGCCGCTCGCCTACTGGCACCGCGATCGTTTCCGCGTCGGCCTGACGATCAGTCTCGGCGGCTACTACAACCCCCTCGGCTACTACGACTACTGGGATGGTTATCGCGACGGCGTCTACAACAGCGGCTACCGCGCCCACTCCGCGGCCGACTTCCGCGGTGTAGTGGAAAGCGTCGATCCCCGTCGCGACACGTTCGTCGTTCGCAACGACGACACCGGCAACTTCATCACCGTCGTGATGCGCGATCGCAGGGAAGCGCTCCCGCGCGCCGGCGACTACATCGCCGTCCGCGGCGACTGGACCACGCGGGGCACCTTCCACGCGTACGACGTCGACTTCCTCGACTACGACAGGTACTGATTCGGGCAATGCGCCGGCGTAGCGGGCACTGGAGTTTGGCTCTTGCTAAGGCAAGCACCGTAGGGAACCGGCAGGACTCCAGTGCCCCCGCTCCGCGGCACAGGATCCCCGCCGCCTCACGTCGGCGTAGACCCGTACGGCGACAGACCTCGGAAGAGCCAAACTCCAGGTGCCCGCGTAGCGGGCAAGAGGAAATAGCCCCCGGCTTTCAGCCGGGGGACTTGCATGGAGTCCAAATCCAGCCCGCGTAGCGGGCGACAGAGCGTCAGGTGCGTGTTGCGAGCCAGATGAGATAGCGCGATCCCTTGTTCGCCTTGCTGCGGGCTTTCACCTCTTCGAACGCGAAGCCGGCCTGCTGCAGTCGTCTCGTAAACGCCGCGTCGGGACCGGAGGACCAGATCGCGAGCACGCCGCGTGGGCGCAGCGCGGACGCGATGGCCCGGAGCCCGTTCACGCTGTACAGCTGGTCATTCGTCTTCGTCGTCAGGGCGCGTGGTCCGTTGTCGACGTCGAGGAGGATCGCGTCGTACGACCCCTCGCGAATGACGCGCACGACGTCCGCCTCGCGGACCACGGTACGCGGATCGTCGAGAGCGCCCGCGGAAACGTGGGCGAGCGGTCCGCGATGCCAGGCCACGACCGCGGGCACGAGCTCGGCGACGACGACTTCCGCACGCGGCCCGAGGGCTCGCAGCATCGCCGCGAGCGTGAAGCCCATGCCCAGGCCTCCGACGAGGACGCGAGCGTCCGGCGGGACGCGTTTGCCGACGAGCGTCGCCAGCGCATCCTCGGAGCCGTGCTCGCGGCTGTTCATCAGCTCGTAGTTGTCGACCCGGATCGAGAATTCGTCGCCGCGCCGATGCAGTCGCATCTCGCCGTTGCCGGGAACGGCCGCGGTATCGAGAAGGGTCCAGGGAAGCATCAGGCCAATCCCTCCGCGCGCTGGAGCAACAGCTCGCGCTCGCGCGCGTTGCGCGTGAGCGACGCCGCGCGCTCGAGCTCCGCCCGTGCTTCGTCATTGCGTCCGAGCTTCATGAGCAGGTCTGCTCGCACGCTCGGCAGCAGGTGATAGGTCTTCAGAGACGGCTCGGATTGCAGCTCGTCGACGATCGTCAATCCGGTCGCCGGACCATACGCCATGGAGACAGCCACGGCGCGATTCAGCTCCACGACCGGCGACGGCACGAGCTCGACGAGGGCCTCGTAGAGCGACGCGATGCGCACCCAGTCCGTCTCCGCGGCCGTGCGTGCACGCGCGTGACACGCTGCGATCGCCGCCTGCAACGCGTACGGCCCGCCCGCTGATCCGCGGAGCTTTTCCGCGCGCGCGAGCGCGTTCAGCCCGCGGCGGATGAGGAGCTGATCCCAACGGCCGCGATCCTGATCGAGAAGCAGCACGGGCTGGCCCGACGGGTCGACCCGCGCGCGCAGCCGTGAGGCCTGGATCTCCATCAGCGCGGCGAGACCGTGCACCTCCGCCTCCCCCGGCATCAGCTCCGCGAGGATGCGCCCGAGGCGGAGTGCGTCGTTGCACAGCTCCGGGCGGACCCAGTCCTCGCCCGCGGTGGCCGAGTAGCCTTCGTTGAAGATCAGGTAGATGACCGCGAGCACGGACGCCACGCGTGCCGCGCGATCGGCGCCGCGGGGGACTTCGAACGGAACGTTTGCATCGCTGAGCGTTCGTTTTGCGCGGACGATGCGTTGCGCGACCGTCGGCTCGGGGACGAGGAACGCGCGCGCGATCTCCTCCGTCGTCAGTCCACCGAGGAGTCGGAGCGTGAGGGCGACGCGGGCTTCGGTCGAGAGCACCGGATGACACGCCGTGAAGACGAGTCGCAGCAGATCGTCGCCGATGTCGTCGTCGATGGCGGACACGAGATCCGGTGTCTCGAGCCGCTCCTGGAGGTCGCGGCCGAGCTCCTCATGTTTACGGTCGAGCAGAGCTTTGCGGCGCAGGGTGTCGATGGCCCGATGCTTTGCCGTGCCCATCAGCCAGGCGCCCGGATTGTCGGGGATCCCCATCTCCGGCCACTGCTCGAGGGCCGCGACCAGCGCGTCCTGCGCGAGGTCCTCGGCGATCCCCACGTCGCGCACGATCCGCGCGAGTCCGGCGATGAGCTTCGCTGACTCGATCCTCCAGACCGCGTCGATCGTGCGATGGGTGTCGGTCAATCGGTCTTAGTTTATCCCGCCACGGTATCCCCGCCCCTTCACGTCGGCGTAGACCGTACGCCGCAGACCTCGGAAGGGCCAAACTCCCGCGCCGGCTGGGAAGCCGGCGCGGGATCAACTTCGAGCCGTTACGGCATCAGACTCTTCCCGTTCACGATCCACGGCGTGCCGTACTTGTCCGTGGCCATGCCGAACGACTCGGCCCAGAACGTCGGACTCCACGGCATCGTGACCTTGCCGCCCTCGGAGAGCGCCTCGAAGGTGCGCTTCGCCTCGGCGGTGTCGTCGTACGAGAGGGTGATGCTGACGCCTTTGATGCCTTCGTACTTGTCGTCCGGCATCGCGTCGCCGGCCATCAGCGAGCCGCCCTCGAACACGAGATACGCGTGCATGATCCGATCCTCGGCGCCCGCGGGGATGTGTTCCGCAGCGGGCGTGTCGGCATTCCTGATCAGCGCCTCGAGCTTCCCGTTCAGCACGCGCTCGTAGAAGCGCATGGCCTCGGCGCAGTTTCCGTCGAATGCGAGGTATGCATTGATCTGCGGCATTGTCGTCCTCTCCTGCTCAGCGGTTCTGATTCTTCTCGGCCAGCTCGCGGATCCGTTCTTCCTGCTCGCGCAGCTCCGGCGTGAGCTCCGCGCCGAAGTCGTCGGACTCGAAGACCTGGCGGATCTCGATGTCCGAGTCTTCGTTCATCGGGTTCGGGCAGCGCTTCACCCACTCGATGCACTCTTCGAGCGAACGGCACTGGAACAGCCAGAAGCCGGCGATGAGCTCCTTGGTCTCGGCGAAGGGGCCGTCGATGACGGTGCGGTTGTTTCCCGAGAAGTGCACGCGCGCGCCCTTCGAGCTGGGCTGCAGCCCCTCGCCCGCGAGCATGACGCCCGCCTTCACGAGCTCTTCGTTGTACTCGCCCATCTCCGCGAGGAGCTGCTCCCTCGGCATCACCCCGGCTTCGGATTCCTTCGTGGCTTTGACGATCACCATGAAACGCATTGGTCGTGTCTCCTTGTCCTAATTCTTCTGTTTCGGAGTTGCTCTCCACTGACACGTCGAACGAGCGACCGCCGGATCGACATGCTTTCGAGAAAAATTGTGGGCGGATCATGGCGGTGAAACGTCAGGCGCGTTGCGCCGGCCAGCCCGCGCTGTCGGCCGGTCCGACCCATTCGCTGCAACCAGGAACCGGTTCGCTGCATCGGGCCGAACCATGCGGAAAACCGCCCGTATCTTCGAAAAAAGGGAGGCTCCAATGCGCTCACTCATCCTCGCCGTCTGCCTCATGGCTGGCACCGTTCTGGCCGGCCCGCGCGGCTCGCTGCTCGTCGACGTGAACTGGCTCGCGAAGCATCGGAACGACCCAAAACTCGTGCTGCTGCACGTCAGCGACAAAGCCGCGTACGACGCGCAGCACATTCCGGGCGCACGTCACGTGGCGCTCGCCGACATTTCCCTGCGCGGAGAGCTGCACCTCGAGATGCCGCCCCCGGCTGACCTTCGCCAGCGCCTCGAGAACCTCGGCATCTCGAACGACTCGCGCGTGGTGGTCTACTTCGGCAAGGACTGGGTCTCGCCGGCGACGCGCGTCCTTTTCACTCTCGACTATGCCGGCCTCGGCGATCGCGCGTCGTTGCTCGACGGTGGGATGGATGCGTGGATCGCGGCGGGCAATGCAACGACGGACGTCGTACCACCCGCGACGAAGGGCACGCTCGCGACGCTGAAGATTCAGCCGATCGTCGTGAGCGGCGATCAGGTGCGCGCGGCGATGGGCAAGCGCGGCACGGCGATCCTCGACGGCAGAGCGCCGTCGCTCTACGACGGTGTCGAGACCGGCGGAATGCACGACAAGCCGCACAAGACCGGACACATCGCCGGCGCGGGCTCGGTGCCATTCTCGGAAGTAGTCAATGAGAAGAACTTCCTGAAGTCGCCGGAAGAGCTGAAGGCGTTGTTCGCCAAGGCTGGGGTGAAGCCGGGCGACAGAGTGATCGCGTATTGCCACATCGGCCAGCAGGCGACGGCGACGCTGTTCGCGGCCCGCTCGCTTGGACATGACGTGCTGCTGTACGACGGCTCGTTCGAGGACTGGTCGACCCGTGAGGATGCTCCGGTGGAGAATCCAGCCGCGAAGGGGCAGGAGTGAACGCCAGCGGAGCGCCTCACGCTGTCATCCCGAGCGTCGACCGAGGGACCTGGGCGGGCGGGGCTCGATGTGCGTGCTCGCCGCCCCACCCGCGCAGGTCCCTCGCTACGCTCGGGATGACAGGCTATCAAGCGCCCTCCTCACGTTGCGCGAAGTGCGGGCTCCTCAGCGCTGGCGAGGAATCCGGCCGGCAGGATGCCGGCGTAGCGGCCGGCCGGAGGCCGGCGCTCCGCTATTCCGATCCTTATGTTGCGGGCGTGGTCCTCGGTCTCGTGCTCCTCTCGGCGTTCGTATTCGCCGGCCGCGGCCTTGGGGCCTCGGGTGCGTTCACACGCGCGGCGGCGGCGATCGTTCCGGTGGAGACGACCGATCGCGATCCATGGCTCCTCTACGAGGTCGGCGGCATGATCGTCGGCGGATTCGTCTCCGCGTTCTTTGCCGGACGTTTGAAAGCGGAAGTCGAGCGCGGTCCGCGCATGTCGCCTAGTGGCCGGCTCGCGTTCGCATTCGCTGGCGGCGGGGCGATGGGAATCGGGGCGGTGCTCGCGCGCGGCTGTACGAGCGGACTCGCGCTCACCGGTGGCGCGCTGCTCAGCGTCGGGAGCTGGATTTTCATGCTCGCCGCGTTCGCATCGGCGTACGCGCTCGCGCCGCTGCTGCGGAGGGCCTGGCGATGATCACCGCGTTCGCGATCGGCATCGCCTTCGGATTCGCCCTCGAGCGCGCGGGCCTCGGCAGCGCGCGCAAGCTGATCGGCCAGTTCTACGGAACGGACTTCACCGTTTTCAAGGTGATGTTCAGTGCGATCGTCACGGCGATGCTCGGCGCCTTCTGGCTCTCGCGCCTAGGCGTCGTCGATCTGTCGAGCGTTTACGTCCCGCGCACCTGGCTGTTGCCGCAGCTCGCGGGCGGTTTGATCTTCGGCGTCGGCTTCGTGGTCGCGGGACTCTGTCCCGGCACGTCGTGCGTCGCGGCCGCATCGGGACGCGGCGACGGTCTGGCCGTCGTCGTGGGCATCTTCGCCGGCGTCCTCGTTGCGCCCCACTCCGAGAGCTCGCCGCGCGGAGCGTGGACGCTGCCGGAGCTGCTGCACGTGCCGTATGGCGTCGTGGTGTTCGCGGTGGTCCTGATCGCTCTCGCGGGCTTCGCGGTCGCGGAGCGAATCGAGAGGCGCGCATGACTCGCAGACTGCTCGCGGTGCTCGCTCTGCTCCTCGGGTTCTCCGCCGCGTTCGCGGGCTCTCCCCGATCGATCGACGTCGATGCGCTCGCGAAGCAGGTCGCAAACGAAGACGATCACATCACCGCGCTCGAACTCGCGCGGTGGATCAAGGACCGCAAGCCCGGATTGCGTGTGATCGGCGTTCCGCCCGTTTCGTCGCGCCTTCCCGGCGCGGAGGAGATCCCCCTCGAATTATTGACGAAGACGACCTTCGCGAAAGACCAGACCATCGTCATCGTCTCCGACGGAGGAGCGCACGCCGCACAGGCCTGGGTCTTTCTCCGGGCTCTCGGACATCGCGACGTGTTCTTCCTCCGGGGCGGAATCGCCGAGTGGAATGCCGAGGTGTTGAATCCACCGGCGGCGACGCCCGTCACGCGCTACTTCGCGAGGGGCGGATGCTGACCTTCGCCGCGTTGCGCAGCCGGGAGTTCTCGCGACTCGATGCGCAGCGACACGCGTATCTCGATTACACCGGTGCGGCGCTCTACGGCACGTCGCAGGTCCGCGCTCATCTGGCGCTGCTGGAGGAGGGTCTGTACGGCAATCCGCACTCCGACTCCGCGCCGTCGCGCGCGAGCACCGAAGCGATGGAGCGCGCGCGAGGGACGCTGCTCCGTTTCTTCGGCGTGGACGAGTCGACGCACGACGTGGTCTTCACGGCGAATACGACTGCCGCGATCAAGCTCGTCGCCGAAAGCTATCCCTTCTGCGCCGACACCTCGCTGCTCCTTTCGGCCGACAATCACAACTCCGTCCTCGGCATCCGCGAGTACGCGCGGCGCGCCGGCGCTCCCGTGCGCATGCTCCCGCTCGACGAAGAGCTGCGCCTCCGCGATCCGCTCGCGATGCTCGACGAGATGGGGCGCGGCGTTCCCGCCCGTCGCGGTCTCTTCGCGTTTCCAGCGCAGTCGAATTTCTCCGGCGTACGCCACCCCCTGTCGCTCGTTGCCGCGGCCCAGGCGCGTGGCTTCGACGTTCTGATCGACGTCGCCGCGCACGCGGCGAGCAACACCCTCAGCCTCCGCGAGTGTCCCGCCGATTTTGCCGTTCTATCGTTCTACAAGCTCTTCGGCTATCCGACAGGCATCGGGGCCCTCGTCGCGCGGCGTGAGGCGCTCGCGCGATTGCAGCGCTGCTGGTTCGCGGGCGGAACGGTGCTCTACGCCTCCGTCGCCGCCGATCGCCATCGCCTCCGCCCTCGCCACGAAGGCTTCGAAGACGGCACACCGGACTTCCTCGGACTCGCCGCGCTCGACGCGGGCTTTGCACTGCTGGCGGAAGTCGGGATGTCCCGTCTGACCGGGCATGTCGCGCGCCTCACGCGCTGCTTCCTCGATCGCCTGACGTCGATGCCGCACGTCCGCGTATACGGTCCACGCGAGATGAACGACCGTGGCGGAACGGTCGCGTTCAACGTCCACGATGTGCCGTATACCGTCGTAGAGCAAAGGGCGCGCGCGGCCGGCGTCTCCCTCCGCGGCGGCTGCTTCTGCAATCCCGGGGCGTCCGAGGCAGCGTTCGGCCTCAAATCAGGCCTCGCATCGTGTCTCGACGATCTCGGCGACGAATTTTCCATCGAGCGGTTCTCGGCATGCACCGGTCGCCCCGTCGGCGCGGTTCGCGCGTCGTTCGGCATGGCGACCAGCGAGGAAGACGTCGGGCGTGCCCTCGACGTCGTTGCCGCGCTCGGACCCCTTCAACCTTGCTTCTAGTGCCCCTTCAATCTTGAAGGGGCACTCGTGTCGTGTGCCAGCGCTCGGCATTGCAGTACGTCGCCGGGTGCCGTCGTCATCGCGACGGCCGACTTTGCGAACGGATGGCCGTGGAAGGAAAAGGGACGAACCGGTATTCTCACATTCGCCGCGACAACACATCGCGATCATCAGGCGCGGGAGTCTCTGGCCTGGGTTAGACTTCAGCGCGCTGTCCGACGGCATACCAACGAGGGACGCTCATGCGAAACATTCTGATCGGGTTGATGGTGGTGGCCATGGCCGTCGCCGCGGATGCTGCCAACGTGGATCCCGCCGCCGCGCTCGCGGCCGCCAAGGCCGAGATCGCTTCAAAGAATTACGCGAAGGCTCTCAACCACCTCTCTCCGGCGATCGAGGCGGCGAAAGA
This sequence comes from uncultured Thermoanaerobaculia bacterium, assembly GCA_964558905.1. Lineage (GTDB taxonomy): Bacteria > Acidobacteriota > Thermoanaerobaculia > Gp7-AA8 > Gp7-AA8 > QHVT01. Next base: position 10,179 of record CAZLGP010000311.1, read on the forward strand.
GATCGCCGACTCCACGCAGCAGAACCAGGCTCTGACCGCCCTTCACTTCTATGCGGCGGTCGCCTCCAGCGGCATGGCTAAGGACAACGAAGCGGAGAGCCATCTTGAAGAAGCGCTCCGCCTCACGCCGACGATCCGGGGCGTCGACGCCGCCCAGTACCCGGAGCGCTTCGTCACGCTGTTCGAGAGGATCCGCGGAGAAGCAACCGCGACTCCGGGACGCTTCGAAGAGCTCTATCCCGGGTTTTCACCGAGCGCTTCGGTCGAAGCGCCCGACATCGCGCCGGTGGGGAGTGATCCGGCGATCGAGATTCTCGGATCGAGGCAGGAGAAGCGCCGGTGGCGCGGGACGACGTCCCCCGGCGACCGGACGCAGTTCCTCGCCGAATTCTGGGCCGTGCGCGACCAGACTCCCGGCCCCGCTGAAAACGAGTTCCGGGACATGTTCCTGCGCCGCGTCGCCTTCGCCGACTCCGCCTTCAGCGCTCCAGGCGACCGTGGTGCCCTGACGGACCGCGGCCGGGTTTTCACTCTTCTGGGACCGCCGGCGCTGGTGCGGCGGCGCGCGCTCACCTCGCGCGAGGCCGGCGAGGTGCAGGCGCTGAGCCGCGGTAGCCTGGACGTCGCGGTCGGCACTGTCGAATACTGGATCTACAACCGAGATCAGTTGCCCGTCCGGCATGCGCAACCGACGGTCACGTTCCGGTTCATTTCGCATCAGGGCGTCGGCACGTTCGTTCTCCAGAAGGACGGTTTCGCGATCAACACGTTGTCGGCGGCGGCGAACACCGCATCGCGCGAGTAAAGTTCTCTCGTGGCATCGCGAAAACCGGGCCGTGCCGCGCGGCGGGCTTCAGAGAAGGCGCAACGACCGGGGAGCAACGCGAAGCACGAAGGTCGCGACGCCGTTCCTGCCGGAAGTCGCCGCGCATTGCGTTGGGCGCTCGCAGCGGCGGCCGTGGTGCTCCTCCTGACGACGGATGATCGTCATGTCGGCAGCGTGGCCGACGGCCGTCAGATGATCTGGACGGCTGTCGCGATGGCGGAGACCGGCTCGATCGCACAGGCGCGCGATCGCGACTTCACGTTCGCGCGCCCGGAGGGCGACGCCGTCTCGCGCTACGGCATGGGCATGTCGTTCGCGCAACTTCCGGCGGCGTGGCTCGCGCCGATCGTGGAGTCGCGGCTGGGTACCGGTTCTTCGCAGCCGCTGTTCCTGATCGCGCCGCTGTTCTTCACCTTGCTGGCCGCGTACGCCGCCGGACGGATCGCGCTGCAGCTCGGCGGCGGCCCCGATGCGGCGGCGGCGGCGATCCTTCTTGCATCGGTGGCGTCACCGCTCGGATCGTACGCGGCGATGGAGTTCTCCGAGCCGATGCAGGCGGCCATGCTCGCCGTGGCGCTGTGGATGTCGCTCGCAAACCGGGGCGCCGCGGCCGGCTTCGCAGCCGGGCTGGCGCTCCTGACGAAGTCCGCCAATCTCGTGGTCGCGCCCTTCGCGTTGCTCCCGCTGTGGAGGCAACGTCGCCTGGTCGGAGCGGCGGTCTCGTTCTCGCTGGTCGCAGCGTTGTGGCTGGCGTTCGAGATCAGCCGCTTCGGCGCTCCGCTCGCGAACTATCCCGGCGAGGGTTTCACCAATCCGATCTGGGACGGTGCGTGGCGTCTGCTGTTCAGCGTCACAAAAGGTCTGGTCTTTTTCTATCCGGCAGTGATCGTTGCGGTCCTCAGCCGGACCGACCGGCTGGCCAGGGCCGCGGCGTTTTTCGCCTCGGCAGTCCTCCTTGCGCTCGCCGCTGCGTATTGGGGGTGGCATGGGAATGAAGGATGGGGGCCGCGACTCATCCTGCCGGCGATTCCCCTCCTCGCGCCGCTCGCCGCCGTTCAGCTCGAGCGCTGGGGAAGAGCAGCGACCATCGCGGTGGTGACCGCCTGCTTCCTCGTCAACGTTCCGCCGCTGCTCCAGCACCCCACTCCCCTGTCGACCTACGTCACGAATCTCGAGTGGCCGCGCGTCGGTGCGGACGCGTTGTACGGCATTCCCGCGTACGCACGGCAGGGCGACCGCATCAGCCCGGATCTCGCTTTGGCGAAAGTACCGCAAGCCACGCCATTCGTCGTGTATCCATGGTTCACACGGGCAACGTGGGCGTCGCCGGACGAATCCGCTCGGCTTCTGGACGACCCCCCGTGGCGTGCGGCTCGGCCTGATCTCGTACCACGGCATGAAATGACGCCAACACTGGCACGCTACCTGACGCGTGAGCCGCGGTGGAACTTCTGGGGCCGAGGCTTCTTCCCGTCAGCCGAGGACGTCTCGTACCGTGCGGTGTACCTGGAAGGCTTGGCCGATCAGGTCGTCCGTGCTCACCAGCAGCGGCGCGGTGGGGACGCGCTCGATCTCGCACGGAAGCTCCACCGTTTGCGGCCGAGTGGCGAGTCGATCGCGCTCGTGCTCGAGAGCCATCGCATGCTGCGCGACACCTTCGCGGCAAAACAGTTTCTCGGTGGACAGCCGGCGGAGCTTCGCCATGACCCGCGCATCAATGTCGTTCTGGCTCTCTTCGAGCGCGACGCCGGCAACGAGCAGGGCGCGCGCGCATTTCTCGAGAACGCCGCACCCTCACTCCCCGGCGCGCCCATTCAACGCGCCGCCGGAATGCCGATGTCGAGCTGGCCTGCGGACCTCTTCGAGATGACGACCCTGCCGGTGGGGCAGGTCGGCCAGTAAGAGCAAAAACAAAAGAGGCTGCCCGAAGGCAGCCTCTTTCGTTTACGACGTGGAATTGAGACTTAGAAGGTGAACCGGACTCCGAGACGAACCTGACGGCCGGCCTGGAAGGCGTCGGCCTTGTTGTACGCCGGGTCGGCTGCGACTTGGTTGATCAGCTGTTCGTAGTTGAAATTGCCCGAGAAGAACTCCGCTTCGGAGACCGGCAGGTCTTCGACGTTCCGGACGGTCCAGAAGCGGATCGGGGTGGCCTCGTCGAACAGGTTGAGCACGTTGAGGAGCAACTGGACATTGCGGGTGCCGAATCCCAGATTCTGCGTGAGCGCGAGATCGGTCTGGGTGAGCCACGGCGTGCGACCGAGGTTTCCGCGGCCGTTCGGCATGAAGAAGTTGTGGATGGGCACGAGGGCGATCTCGGTCTTGGGCGTACCCGAGCCGATGTACTGGTTGACCGCGGCGGTCATCTGCCAGGGGAACTGGTAGATGAACTGCGCCTTGGCCTGGTGCGGGCGGTCGGACGCGAGACGGCCAGAGGTGAACTCGCCGTTCTTGTCGTAGCTCGACTGAACGACGTCGAATTGACGGCTGACGTTCGGCGACAGACGGGCGCCGACGCCGACGGTGTTCTGCTCTTCCGCGCTGGCCAGACCGGTGTAGTTGCCGTAGAGGCGGGAGAACGTGTAGCTGGCGTTCACGCCCCAGCGGTTGGACAGACGGCGTTCGAACGTGAGCTCGAAGGCGTCGTAGTCACGCTGCGCCTTCGGGAACGGCTGCGCGGCGATCGAGGTCGAGAGGCCGTAGCCCGGGTTGGCGATGTAATAGACCTCGCCGATGCCCGGAATGAGGATGCCGACGTCTTCGATCGCGCGGAGCAACTCCTTGTGGACGTAGCGCACGCCGACTCGCATGTTGGTGGCGAGCTGGCGATCGGCACCGATCTGGTACTCGAGCATTTCCATCGGCTCGAGGTCAGGATCGATGTACGACTCGTTCGGATCGGCTGCGTTGTGACGGCGGTCGATGGCCTCGATGAGAGTGCCGCCTCCGCAGACCGGATTGTCGAAGATCGTGTTGTTGCCGGTCCGGCAGGTCGCGACGTTGTTGACCGCGTAGTCGGGGTCGTCGAGCCGGAAGAAGAAGTCGACCCATTTGTCGCCACCGAACGACCCGCGCGGCAGCTCGTACTTCATGACGTCGAAGTAGTTGCCGTAGGAGCCGTACACCTTCCACTGCCCGTTGTCGAGGGGATCCCACGCTAAGCCGAGGCGCGGGGCGAGCTTGTCGCTGTAAGAGAACTCCATCGCCGGGTCAGGACCGATGGCGCCGAAGTTCGGAATGCGCTCGTTCTCGGCGCGGACGCCGATGTTGAGGGTGAGGTTCGGACGAACGGTCCACGAATCCTGCAGGAAGATCGCGTCGTTGTTCGTCTCGGCCACACCAAACGTGGCGATGTTCAGGAGGCGGAAGTAGCCGTACTGGCCACGGACCGCGTCACCGGTGGTCGTCGTGAAGGACCTGTTCCAGTAGTAAAGGATCCGGTCGGCGTTGTAACCCTGCGAGACGTCGTTCGCGATTTTCTCCGTCTGGAATCCGGCTTTGAGCGCGTGCTGGCCAGCAGCGTTCACGAACCAGGTGCCGTCGGCCGCCCACGACGTGCGCTCGTACTGATCGCGCGCCGTTGCGTTCGTGATGAGGTTGTCGCTCAGGAAGCCGCGCGGGGGAGTGCTCGCCGGCAGCGTCGGGAAGGCAGTCTTCGGATCGTCACCCCCGGTGGAGAACTGGTGGATGATGTCGAAGAACGGAACGCCGAGGCTCCGGTAGTCGGTCATGTAGTAACCGCCGCGAGCGGAGAGGACGAGGTTGCTCGTGGCCGTGAAATCGAGGTTGCCCGAGTAGGTCTCGCGGTCGCCCTCGGTACCGGTCTGGTAGGACGACTGCGCCGTATTCGTGGTGTTGCCGAAGCGGCTCGGGAGCGCGCCCTCGGTTTTATACGGCGACATGCTGAAGCCGCCTTTGAGGCTCAGCTTGGAGCCGAGCAGTGCAGTCACGTTGCCGGTCGCGTAGTTGACCGTCGAGTCCTGTTTGTAGGTGTCGGTGAACCCGTTCTGGAACGTGACCGTGCGGTTCGTCTCGGTCAGTCCCGGCTGGTACGAGCCGAAGAACCACAGGCGGTCACGAAGAACCGGTCCGCCCAGGAAGATGCCCGGATCCCAGCGGGTGCGGTCGTCCTGGCGAAGATCTTGCCGCAGGGTGGCAGTGCCGCCCGAGACCTGAAGGGCCGGACGATCCTCGTTGAGGCTGTTGGTCTCGTAGTCGACGAGCAGGCCGCCCGTGAAGGTGTTCGATCCGGAACGGGTGATGGCGTTGATGACGCCGCCCGTCGATCCGCCGAACTCGGCCGCGTAGCCGGCCGTCTTGACCTGAATCTCTTCCATGAACTCTGCGCGCATCGGAACGGCCGAGTCACCGATCTGCGGATCGGTGGTGTCGATGCCGTCGATGATGAAGCGGTTCTCGAGACCGGTGGAGCCGTCGATCGAGATGCCGCCCGCGAGCATCGGATCATTCGTCGCGCCCGGGGTGAACGCAACGACGTCCGTGAAGTCACGGCCGCGCGGCAACGCCTCGATCTCCGCGCGCGTGACGGAGTCCGTTACCGCACTCCGGGTCACGTCGACGATCGGAGCCTCGGCGGTGACCGTCAGCGTCTCCGTGACGGCGCCCATGCGCAGGGTCAGATCCGCGCGGGGCGAGCCACCGAGGGTGACCGCCAGGTTGCGAAGCGTCGCGGGCTCCAGGCCCGAGAGCGTCGCCGTTACCGTGTAGTTGCCAGGGGGGACGGCCGGCATGCGATAGACGCCGGAACCATCGGTGACGCTGTTGTAGCGCTGGCCGCGCTGGTTCACGGCCTCCACAGTCACGCCCGGCAATGCGGCGCCGGATGCATCTGTAACGGTGCCCGTGATGGACGATGTCGTCTCCTGCGCCGCGAGCGGGAACGCCGCGAGCAGAAGCGCCAAAGCCACTAGGGCGATGAGGGTACGCTTCATATGTCTCCTCCTTGAACGATTCGCTGATTTGTGAACTGGACGTTACGGAACAGTGGGCCATTGTATTCAATCGGTGAATGAAAGCAAACGGCGAACCCTGGGCCACGGAGCAGAAGTGTCTGAGTGGTCAGCGTTTACGTTGGGAGCCCGCCTCCGCCCATTCAGATTTCCGAAGGGTTGCAACGTTTTGACGAATCGGAGACAACGTTTCCGAAGATTCGCTGGGACGACGCAGACCCGTGCGCGGCGAGTCAGCACATCCCCGGCGTCGGGCCGTGCGAGAGGGCTCTACAGCGGGATGTTGCCGTGCTTTTTCGGCGGATTCTTATCGCGCTTGTTGCGCAGCATCGCGTAGGTGGTGATCAGCTTCCGCCGCGTGAATCGCGGCTCGATGATCTCGTCGATGTATCCGCGCTCGGCGGCGATGTACGGGTTGGCGAACTTCTCCTTGTACTCGGCGACCTTCGCTTCGCGGTCGTCGGCGGCGCGGTAGAGGATGTTCACCGCCCCCTCCGCACCCATCACGGCGATCTCCGCCATCGGATACGCGAAGTTCATGTCCGCGCGGATGTGCTTCGAGTTCATCACGCAGTACGCACCTCCGTACGCCTTGCGCGTGATCACCGTGACTTTCGGCACCGTCGCCTCGGCCAGCGCGAAGAGAAGCTTCGCGCCGTGGAGGATGATGCCGCCGTATTCCTGCCCCGTGCCCGGCAGAAATCCGGGAACGTCCTCGAACACGAGCAGGGGGATGTTGAACGCGTCGCAGAAGCGGACGAAGCGCGCTCCTTTGCGCGACGCATCGATGTCGAGCACACCGGCCAGGAACGCGGGTTGATTGGCAACGACCCCGATGGAATGACCGTTCAACCGGATGAAACCGACGACGATGTTGCGCGCGTAGTGCTGGTGCACTTCGAGGAAGTGGCCCTCGTCGGCGACGGTCTTGATGACCTCGCGCATCTCGTACGGCTGATTCGGACTCTCGGGGATGAAAGCGTCGAGCTGTGGATCGACGCGATTGATGTCATCGCCGGTGGCGACGCGCGGCGCCTCTTCCATGTTGTTCGACGGCATGAACGAGAGGAGCTCGCGGATGAGAGCGATGCAGTCTTCATCGGACTCCGCCGCGAAGGCCGCGACACCGGATACCTGATTGTGCGTCTCCGCGCCGCCGAGCTTTTCCTTGGTCACTTCCTCGTGGGTGACGGTCTTGATCACGTCGGGACCGGTGACGAACATGTAGCTCGTCTTCTTCACCATCAGAATGAAGTCGGTGATCGCCGGCGAGTAGACGGCTCCACCGGCGCAGGGCCCCATGATGGCGGAGATCTGTGGGACGACACCCGAGGCGAGGGTGTTGCGCAGAAAGATGTCGGCGTACCCGCCGAGCGAGACCACGCCTTCCTGAATGCGCGCGCCGCCGGAGTCGTTGAGACCGATCAGCGGCGCACCGTTCTTCATCGCCAGATCCATGATTTTGACGATCTTCGCGGCGTGTGTCTCGGAGAGGGATCCACCGAAGACCGTGAAGTCCTGCGCGAAGGCGTAGACCAAGCGACCATTCACAGTGCCGAAGCCGGTGACCACTCCGTCCCCGGGGATGCGCTGCTTCTCCATCCCGAAGTCGCTGGAGCGATGAAGGACGAGCTGATCGAGCTCCTGAAACGATCCGGGATCGAACAGAAGATGGATGCGCTCCCGCGCGGTGAGCTTGCCGTCGTTGTGCTGGCGGTCGATGCGTGCCTGACCGCCACCCAG
>CAZLGP010000312.1:0-43278 GCA_964558905.1 uncultured Thermoanaerobaculia bacterium
CCGGCGGCCGGTGGACCAGCCGGCCAGCGGCCGGCGCGCCAAGGCTCTGGTTCTTCATACCTGATACACGAACGTCGCGGCGTTGTCGCCGAGAATGAGCGTGTCACCACGCTTGAGCTGCACTTCCGTGATGCGTTGCCCGTCCATGAACGTCCCGTTGGTCGAGCTCTGGTCGACCGCCCAGACCTTCCCATCGCGCGGGACGATGCGCAGGTGGCGCTTGGAGACGCGCGTGTCGGGCACGACGACCTTCGACAGGGCGGGATCGCGTCCGATGTAGAAGCCGTCGTCCTCGATGATGAAACGCTGGCCCTCCAGCGGCCCAGCGGTGCAGTTGAGCATGCCGTACCACTGCATCATCTCGGTGCCCGCGGAGACGTTGTCCGAGGCATCGGGGATCCGCGTGCGGTCCGCGGGCGGCGCGATGGTCGGGGCCGTGGACGGCGTCAGGTCCGGCGGTGGAGGGGGCGGCGAAGACGCGACGCGAGCGGGATTCACTTTGTCCGTCGAGATGTCGGCGGAGATGGCGGGAATCCTCACGGTCGGCGGATTCGCGGCCGGCGGATTCGCGGCCGGCGGCGGAGGAGCGGCTTTCTCGCGGAGCGGCGGGGCGCCTCGCTCCGGACGAAGCCGCTGGAACAGCGCGATCCCGACCGGGACCAGCACCACCAGCAGCAGGATCACGATCACCGCGAGCAGGATCCCCTGAAGCATGCGCCCATCACCTCCGAGCCCGCCGAAACCTGCCTGAGCGAGCACTGCCTTCGAAATCGGTCTTTGTGGTCGGAGATGATACTCGTGACAGGCCAGACATGTACTGCGAGCCTGCGCCGTTTCGTCGTTCTGTCCGTGACACTCGGTGCAGGCAGCCTGCTTCGGCATGAGCACGTCGCTGGTGGGGACGCTCGCGCGCACGCCCTCGTGGCATTTCTCGCAGGCGATCGTCCGGTGACGGTCGTGGGCAAACTTCGCGTGCGTCAGCCAGCTCGTCGGGATCACCGGCGGCGTGACGGCCAGGCGATCGCCGCGCGGTTTGACCTCGTGGCAGAAGCGGCAGCGGATCTCGAAGACCTTCACGCCGAGGACGACCGCCCGGTCGTCGACGTTCACGCGTCTGCGCGCAGTGAGGATGCGCCGCACTTCCGCGGGAGGCTTGCCGATGATGTCCCGGTCACCGGAGTAACGCGCGGCGATGTAGCCGTAGACGATGCCGTTGTCGCCGCCGTGCGGGACCTCGTCCTCCGGGAAGCGCGTGTCGAAGCCGAGGCGGTGGCAGTCGTGGCAGTGCTGCGCGAACGTGACCGGCTTCGGATCGGTGACGCCGGTGATGTCGTGACAGGTCGCGCACTGCAGGACGATCCGCTTGCCCTTTGCGTTGAAGACGCCTTTCGGCGCGAGGTGGAGCTTGTGGTTGAACCGGAGCGTGTTCGCGTCCCTCGGATACGAAAACTCCGGATGCTTCGACGGGCCGAAGCCGCTGATCCTGGCGATGTCCTCGAACGCGTAGCGGCCGTTCGCGAACTTCAGCGACGCGAGCTGTGCGCGCGGCTTCGCGATGTGCTGTTCGAGACTCGTGTGGCAGGCGACGCAGGTGGTATCGGGGATTGCACCGAGCTTCGTCGCGCCACGGTGCTCGGCGTGACAACTAAAGCAGTCCGGCTCGTTGCTCGCGTGCACGGCGTGTGGCTGGTGCGGGTGGCAGTCGATGCACTTCGAGCTCGAGACGCTCCTCCACGGCAGATGACACGCGGCGCAGTCGTCGGCCACGGCGCGGTTGGTCTGCGGATCTCTCGCTCGCGCATGGGCGGAAGAGAGTCCGCCGGGCATGAACACCTTCTGGCGCTCAGGCCGGATGACTTCTCCGATCACGGCCAGGGTCACGATGAGGAGCAGCGCCGTGATGGTGAGCTTCGTAAGCCACGGGCGGCGGAGCCGGTATGCGCCGGCGTAGTCGAACTTGCGCGACTTGACGACCTTTACACCCGGCGTCGCGACGGAGGCGGCGGCCGCTTCCTCCCCTTCTTCTTCGACGATCACATTGGGCCGCTCGACGGTGATGCGGAGAAAGAGCGGCTTGGCGGGATCGGCGAGTTGGACGTCGATGCGGAGATCGCCGACCTCGACGACGTCGCCTTTGCCGAGGCGTGCGGTCTCGACCGGCTTGCGGTTGACGTACGTCCCGGTAATCGAGCCTTTGTCGGTGATGAGATACCCGGCCGCGTCGCCTTCGATGACCGCGTGCTCGAGCGCGACGGCCGGGTTCTCGGAGCGCAGCTCCTGGTTCGTCCCGCGACCGATGCGGAGGATGGGGGTGTTGACCTGCACGAGGGTCAGGTTCCGGCCCGAGGCGCGCTGGATGAGGAAGCTCATCGCCGCCCTCCCGCCAGGTAGCCGGTAGCCAGTGGCCGGTTACCAGTGCTGTTCGGCCCGTGCGCGACCCTCCTGGCAACTGGCAACTGGCAACTGGCAACTCCACACAGTGCTACCACGGCATCCTCCCGTAATAGAACACCCCGACCACGTGCACGACCGCCATCACCAGCAGGGCGATCGTGAAGGGCACGTGGATGTAAAGCCACGCCTCGAGCACGTTCTTGTATCGCTGCTGGTAGATCAGGCGCAGGAGGAGCTCCTTGCGCTGGCGGGAGAGGACGAGCATCTGGCGGAGATCTTCCTGTTCTTCCTTCGGTACGAGTCCGATCAGGCGCGCCCAGTCCGCGGCTTCCTGTTTCGCTCTCCGTCCGCGGGAGACGAGGAGGCACCAGCCGGCGAGGCCGCGGGGCGTGGTCTGCTTCGTGAGCTCGTCGTGGATGCGCTGGAACGCGGCGCTGCGTCCGGACGCGATGCGGGCCATGCCCCGCGCGAGCTGGTTGAGCTGATCCGACATGTCCTCCACGGTCAGGTTGCTCTCCACCTCGGTGAGCAGTCGAGGCACCGTCACGTAGAGGATCGCGCCGAGGATGCCGCTGGCGACGACGATGATGACCAGGATCAGCGTCGCGACGGCGATCTTGTCGTTGAAGCGCATGCCCGTGTGGAAGACCAGCACCACCAGCACGAGCAGTCCGAGGTAGATGTGCGACTGCAGCCACTGCTCGAGCGTCCCGAACGTCGAGCGGTACCAGCGCTTTCGGATGCCGAAGAATGCCAGGAGGAGGATCAGCCCCGTGCCGGCGATGCCGTATCCCAGTCCCCAGTTCGAGCCGCCGTGAGGAAACTCGCGTCGGGCGTAGAAGTAGTAGCTCGCGCTCAACGCGATGAGCAGCACGAAGAAAACAGGCCGCCAGAGTCTTCCGCTACGTGCGATCGCCATTCTCAGTCCTGAGTCCTGAGTCCTGAGTCCTGGGTGGTGGGACTCAGCACTCAGGACTCAGCACTCAGCACTGTTCATCGTTCCCCTCTCGAGATCACCAGCTCCTCCAACGTTTCGCGATACTCCTCAGGCGTCAGGCGGATGGCCGCGCCGGTGGGGCATCCACGCACGCACGCGGGGCCGCCGCTGATGCCGCGGCAGAGATCGCACTTCACGGCGACGGTCTGTTCGACGTCCGACTTCTCCTTCTTGAACAGCGCCGTGACCCAGGAGAAGAGCGTCTTCTTCGGCTCCTTGTGAACCATGAAGATGTTGCCGTAGGGGCAGTTCCGTTCGCAATTGCCGCAGCCGATGCAGTTGCTCTTGATGTACACCTCGCCGCGCGGGTCGCGGGCGATCGCGTCGGGCGGACAGTCGAGCATGCAGAGCGGGTTCTCGCACTGCCAGCAGGAGTTCGGTGCGAGGAGGTTGTAGAGCTTGATGCCCGTCAGCGACAGGCGCGCCTGCCCGTCGTCGTGTACGCCCTCGCACGCGGCGATGCAGTTGCCGCAGCGGATGCAGCGGTGCTCGTCGATCATGAGCGTCTGCGTGCCCATGACCACTTCCTCGCGAATGAGGTCGCCGAGGATGTTCCCCGAGCCCGGCGTGGCCTCGGCGATGAGCCCGGCGATGCGGCGCTCCTCGAGCTTGCGCAGCGGCGCCTCGCGAAGGTCGGGATGCGCTGCAAGGAAGCCGTCGAAGTCGCGCTTGGACAACTTGATCAGATCGGAGGGGAAGATGGTCGTCACCGTGGCCGTGCGCGCGGCGTCGGAAAAGAGCGCGGCCTCGCCGAAGAAGTTCCCGGCGACGAGGTAGGAGAGCACGACCTCCTTGTCGCCCGACTTCTTGGAGATCTTCACCATGCCGTTGCGGATCAGATAGAACGCGTCGGCGATGTCGCCCTGCTTGAAGACGACGGCGTCCTTGCCAAGGCTCTGCACCACCGCGCGGTCGACGAGCTCGCCCAGCAATGCCTCGGGGACGCCGGGGAAGAGGTAGCCGCCGAATGCACGCAGCATGAAGGCCTGGTCGACGAGGTTCTTGGCGCGCGGTGCGTTCGCGAGCATCTTGAGGATCGACTTGCGCGGGATCTCGAGGATGCGCGTCGGCCCGGCGGCAAGCGCGGTCGCCGTGCGGCGGCGTCCGGAGATGAGGCTCATCTCGCCGAAGAAGTTTCCGGCGGTGAGCTCGGCGATCTTCACTTCGCTCGCGGAGCTCTCCGGTCTCCTTCGCAGCTCGACGCGCCCCGCGGCCACGATGAGGAAGTCGTTCGTGTAGTCGTTCTGGCGGATGATCGCAGCACCGCTTTCGAACTCGCGGACCTTCGTGGCCAGGAACGTCTCCCGAAGTTGCTGCTCGTCTGCAGCCGCCAGGAGCGGCACACGGCTCCTAATGGCCTGGATGCGCTCGCGGACGGAGCCTTCCCAGTACGGCAGACGCTCCTTGAGCACGGCCTCGTCCGCGGGCTCGACCTCGCGTCCCATGAGGTGCTCGACGACTTCCCAGCCTTGATTCATCCCGAGCTTGATGAGATCGCGGCCGCTCGCGGCGCCGATGAGGAAGAGTCCGGCGACGCTGGACTCGTGCACGGGAGAGAGCAGAGGCCGCGCGTCCGCGCCGTCGCCGCTGTAGCGGATGCCGGCGGACTCGAAGAACTTCCGCGGTGCGTCGGCGCCGAGCTTGAGAAAGATCCGCTCCGCGGGAACGCGAGTGGCGACGCCGCGGACGTTGAGATCGGCATGACCGTCGAAAACCTCCTTGACGGTCGTGTTGAAGTAGATCGTCATGCGCCCAGAGGCCTGGCGGGAGAGGACCTCGCGGGTGAGGATCTCGTTCGCGCGCGTGATCTCCGGACCGCGCACGACGAGACCGACGCGGTTCTCGTCGGAGAGCGCGATCGCGATCTCGAGCGCGGAGTCGCCGGCACCGACGACGAGGATGTCCTGGTCCTGATGCTCGGCGGGATCATTCAGACGATAGAGCACGTGGGACTGGTTGTCGCCTGGACAGCCGAGCTTGCGCGGGTTTCCCTGCGTCCCCATCGCGAGGACGACTTTGCCCGCGTCGTACTCCGCCCCGGCGGCGGTCCTGAGGAGGAAGCGCGGGCCCTCGCGCTTCATCGACTTCACCTCGGCGCCGAAATCGAGGTTGAGGCTGCGGTCGTCGACGTACTGCTGCCACGCCGCGAGGATCGACTCCCGCGAGCCGGCTTCGAAGGGAAGGTCGCCGCGCGCGGGGATCATCACCGGCTCGGCCATGACGAACTTCCGCGCCTGGTAGGCGTAGATCGTGTCGGAAAGGTGGTCGGCGCGCTCGAGGAGGACGTAGGAAAGGCCGTTCGCCTCCGCGTGTGCGGCGGTGGAGAGGCCGGCGGGGCCGGACCCGACGATGGCGAGGTCGTATCTCATGAGGAGCACCGCGCGCCGGGCGGCCGGTCCACCGGCGGCTCGCCGGCCGGTGGCCAGCAGACCAGCCGGCTGGCAGCCGGCGCGCCATTTGCCCTACGCAAGGTGCACCTCGGGCTGCGTCGTGTCCCCAGCCTTCGTTTCGCGGGCGACGTTGAAGGTCATGATCACCTTGCCGACGCGGATGAGGTCTCCATCGGAGAGCTTGCGCTGCCCTTCCACGACGCGCTCGCCGTTGACGAACGTGCCGTTGCGGCTCTGCAGGTCTTCGATGACGAAGCCGTCCTCGGCTCGCACGATGCGCGCGTGTTTCGACGACACGCTTCCATCGGGCACGGCGATGCCGCTGTCCTCCGAGCGGCCGATCGTGCATTCGGCATCGAGCAGCGGATAGACGGAGTCGGGACGATCGTCGGGGGTGAGGGACCCGACGAGCGTGCGCTTGCGCGCGAACGTCAACTTCTTCTGTGGCGCGGTCGGCTCGGGCTGCGGCTCTTCGCGAATCGACGTGACGAGGCCAAGCTTCTCGAGTTTCTTCAGCCGCTCGGCAAGCTCCGCCCGCGACAGACCCACATCCGTCGCGAGATCGCGGAAGGTGCGTGGCGCGGACAGTCGGAAGAGAAGCTTGAATTCGTCGCCGGTGAGACTGACCTGCTGCTGTACGGCGGGATCGTCGACGACCCGGAACAGCGTACCGTCCGGATAGAGCGAGCTCGCCTCGGCGCGCTTCGCGGAGGCGTCGAGAAGCGCCTGCAGCGCGATCGACTCGCGTTTCGCGTTCTCGGGAATCACGGCCTGGTCGAGAAGCGTGAACGCACCCGCCATCCACTCGAACGCGTCCAGCACGGCCTCGGACGGATCTTCGAATCGATTCGATTCCGCCCGGACGACCGTGTCGGCCTCGAAGACGATGCGCGTCTTGCGTCCGACGGCTTCGAGATCGAGCGTCCCGCTCCGGCCGTGATGACAGAGGAACGTCAGCAGCTCAGCGGCAGGAAAGTGCCGCAGGCTTCCCTGAAGGACGACCTGCATGATTACGGTAAGTGTAACGGTGAACGATGTTGTGCTACAACGCCCGAATGCTCGATCAACTCACCGTCGAATCGTTCGAACCGCACGTCGGGACCACCTTCTGGGTCGAGTTCCCGACGGGAGGGAAGGTGGAGTTGCGGCTCGTGCGCGCGGCGAAGGTGATGGAGAGCGAGGCGGCGCGTCTGGACCGCCATCCGTTCTCGCTGTTCTTCATCGGTCCGAAGTCCCATCTGCTGCAGCAGCAGACGGTTCACCTCACGCATCCCTTGATGGATGCGATGGACGTCTTCATCGTGCCGGTGGGACAGGATGCGCAGACATATCAGTACGAGGCCGTGTTTACGTGATTCAACACATGAAAAAGCTCGCACTGCTCTTGCTCCTCCTCCCCTTCCCCGCGCGCGCGACGTTCTCGATCGCCGCCGTCGATCCGAAAACCGGTGAAGCGGCGGTGGTGGTGACGACGCGGGTGCCGTTCGTCGGACGGGCCGTACCGTGGGTCCGTGCGGGAGTCGGCGCCGTGGCGACGCAGTCGTGGACGGTCGTCGAGTACGGCAAAGGCGGACTCGATCTGCTCGACGAGGGCGTCGCGCCCGCCGCGGCCATCGAACGACTGCTCGGCGACGACGCCGGCCGTGAGAAGAGGCAGCTCGGCATCATCAACATGAAGGGTGAGAGCGCGTCGTTCACGGGAAAGGAGAACGGCGCGTGGGCCGGCAGTCGCAAGGGGAAGAACTACACGGTGCAGGGGAACATCCTCGTCGGACCGGAGGTGCTCGATGCGGTGGCGGCGCATCTCGACTCCACAGAAGGGACGAAAATGCCTCTCGCGGAGCGGCTGATCCTCGCGCTCGAAGCCGGTCAGGCGAAGGGCGGCGACAAGCGCTGGGGGAACTTCCAGAGCGCGGCTCTACGTGTCGCGGATCCGCGCGATCCGGGCCGCGGCGGCGATCACATCTCGATCGCCATCGACGTCGGCGAGCACGCGGAACCGGTGGCCGAGCTCGCGCGCGTCTACTATCGCACCCAGCGCCGCCTCGGCTACCGCGAATTCTCGGAAGTACGCGGCGGCGACGTCGTGGAGCTCAAGCGCATGCTCCATGCGCTCGGCTCCTGGCGCAAGGACATGAAGGAGTTTCCCGAGCCGCCGCGCTTCGACGCGGACCGCTCGCTCATGCGCACGGATCCGAGGAAGTTCCAGGAGCTCATCGACGCCTATTCGAAACAGGCTCGCGAATACGACGAGCGATTCGCTCTGTACGACGAAGAGACGATGGCCGCCGTCGAGCAGTTCCGCAAGGAGAATGGCCTTGCGTTCGAAGGAAGCGCGCGCGGTCTCGTGGACGAGCGTTTCGTGGCCGCGCTGCGCGCGAAGTACTACGCTCTGCCGTGACTCACGGAGCTCCGTAGCTCACGCCGAGGACGAGATGCTCGAACCGCGCGGGCATCCCCCTCTCGTTCATGAGCGTCCACCGGCCATCGACCCGAGAGAGGTGATACCACGGCCAGTCCGGCGAAGCCTCGTCGTCGAACAGAGGCACGACGACGTAATAGCCGCGGAGGAGCGGAATCGCCGCCGGGTCGTTCTGCACGGAAAGGACGAGCGGCAGCGCGGTCGCGCCGCGGTTTCCTCCGGAGCTGCCGACCGCGCGACGGCGCGACATCGTTGCGCCAGGGGCAAGGTCGCCGCTCTCGACCATGACGGTCAGGGAGAGCTTCTGCAGCAGATCGATGGGAACGGGGAATCGGATGGGAACGCCCTGCTCGCCCGTCGCGCGGTTCGCGCTCCACGCGCGGAACGGTGCCGATTTCAACGCCGCTCCATCGAAATACGAGAAATTTGCGAGCAATTCGACGATGCGGCGCTCGCGCGGATCGTCCGAGGTCCCGCTCGAGCCCGAGACCGCGATGTGCGCGCCCATGCCGATGAAGGTCCCATCGCCCGACGGGATGGACGCGGCGTCGATCAGATGCGCCTTCCCGGCGGTATGTGCAAACCCGACGGCGAGGCGTTTTACGGGAGCCGGGGCGCCTTCGGCGGCAAGGATCCGGGGGTGGATAACGGCGGTGACGATGGAGGCGGAGGTGGCAACGAGGAACTCGCGCCGCCCGAAGACGCGGCGAGTGACGGTGGACATGAATCACAACTCCTGCGTTCTCTCTCTCTCTGAAAGAACTGCGTCATTCTAACGCCGGCAGACCGAGCCGGGCGGTAGGCGTTGACGCAGTGACGCAGCTCACACCGGAGGAGTCCACTTCATCAGGAAGTAGACGCCGTTGGTGTCGACCTTCACGAAGCCGAGACGCTCGTAGAGACGCAGCGCGGGGTTGTATCCCTCGACGTGAATCGTCACCGGCTTGCCGGCTTTCGCGCCGCGCGCGAGGACTTCGTCGAGGAGCGTCGATCCGATTCCCGAGCCACGCCATGCGGGCATCAGCGCAACATCGACGAGGCGGATCTGATCGCGCCATTCGTCGATCCAGAGGCGGCCGATCGGCGTGCCGTCCTTCTCGACGATGTTCCGCTCGCAGGTCGGATAGTGGAGCTGGTAGTGCTGATACTGTGCACCGAACTGCTGATCGAGAAACTCCTTCTTCTGGAACTCGTCGAAAGGGAACCGCTTCATCTCCTCCTCACGCGTGGACTCGTAAAGAAGACGCATGAAGTGGTAGTCGGCTGGAGCGGCGGGGCGGAGGGTGATCGCGTCAGGGTGGACGCGATGCGTTCGATCGGATGGGGTCACGGGTGGAAGATTAGCGCAGGCAGTCCGCGGCCTGAAGCTCGAACTGCCCGCCACGGAAACAAAGGGCCGAACCAGCCATGGTCATCTGCTACGCTTGCGCTCATGCTCGCGCCGACACCCCGGGATCGATTGCTGGACGATCAGGGTCGTCCCTACTTCCTGTGGGACGTCGACATGACGCTTGACGAGTTCACGCAGCGGCTCGCGACTGCCGACCCTCCGGTTCGGGCCTGGCTGATCGGAAAGATGATGCGTCAGGCGAAACCGGACGACGCACTGCAGTTCGTTTCAGCCCAACAGATTGCCGATCTGTTTCCGGCCCTGGAAAAACACCTCGGGCGAACGCGCGACTTCTGGGTGTGGCTGCTCGAAGAGTGGGGACGTCATGGAATCATCCGGCGGTAGTCTCACCGCACTCCAGAAGCGGGTTCTCACAATCCTTTCGGGATTCGAGCCAGCCTTCATCCTCGGAGGGGGTGGCGCACTGGCGGTGTATCTCAATCATCGCGAGACGAGGGACCTCGATCTGTTCTGGGAGGACGGTCAGACACTTGCCGAGCGACCGCGTGGAATTCGGCGGCGTCTCGAGGATGGGGGGCTATCTGTCTCGGTCCTTCAGGAGAGCCCTGGGTTCCTTCGCTTCCGGGTCGCAGACGAACAAACAGCGATCAATCTCGATCTGGTCGCGGACCCGACAGAGCGGCTGGTTCGACCCAATCGTCTGCTGATCGACGGCGCGGCGATCGCGGCGGAATCACTACCCGACCTGCTCGCCAACAAACTCTGCGCAATGATGGGGCGATCCGAGCTGCGTGACCTCGTGGACGCGAAGGCGTTGGTGGAGCATGGCGTTTCTCTCTCGGACGCCATTGAGGCTGCACCCCGAAAGGACGGCGGATTTTCGCCGCTAACGTTTGCGTGGGTTCTGCAGAACTTCGATGTGTGGTCCATTGGCGCCGCCGCCGAGATCCCCAGGGAGGAGATCCAGTCACTGGATCGCTTCCGGCTCGACCTGATCGAACGGCTGCTGTCGGAGAAGTAGCGAAACACCGGCCGGCGAGCCTCGCGCACGCCATCAAACGAAAAAGGGCGCTCGCGAGAGCGCCCTTCGTTCACCAAAACAGGTTGTGCTACGACGCCGCGTAATCGATACGAAGCACGAGGTGCTCGAAAGGAGCGACGTCGCCGTCGGCGTCGACGAGCGCGAAGCGGCCTTCGACAGAGCGGATGGTCCACGTGGACCAGCGCGGGTCGGAGTCGCCTGCGAACATCGGGACAACGACGTAGAAACCGCGCGCGAGCTTGTACGCGCCGTCGTCGTTCTGCAGGGAGAGCGTGAGGGGAAGGACGGTAGTCGTGTTCTCCGCCACACCGATGCCGATCGCGTTACGGCGGGTCGACCCGGTCTTCGCGCTCGAGCCGCCGGACTTGCCGCGGTCGACGCCGACGGTGAGCACGATCTTCTGCACCTCGTCGACGGGAACGGTGAAGCCTACGGGACTGCTCTGGCACCCGGTGGCGCGGCTGCATCCCCACGCCACGTAGGGCGCGATCTTACGCTCGGCGCCGTCGAAGTAGGCGAAGTGTGCAGTGAGCTCGACTGCGCGGCCTGCGTGAGATTTGCCGGACGCTCCACTTGCGCCCGACGCGGTCACGCGAGCGCCGCGTCCGATGAACGCGCCGTCGCCGGAAGGAATGCTCGAGGCGGCGACCACCGCGTCGAGATCGAATGACTTGAAACCGACCGCCAGCCGGTTCGGCGACGCCGATTCACCGGCGAACAGCTTCGGCCCGACCGTGGCGACGGCCAGGGCACACGTCGATGAAAGTGCGAGGAATTGGCGCCTCCCCATGAGTTGGCGGTTGGCCATGGTGCTCTCCTTAGGTTTCTCTCTCTCGATCACGGTTGCTACCCGGTTACCCGCGCGGCGGGAAAACACCCTGCAATGCGATGCAGAAGTAGAAGGTCAGGAATGGCTGCAGGTTGTTGTGGGGCTGATCGCCGCCGGCGGGGGTCACGGCATTCGGCGACATGAAGACCAGTCCCGAGTTCGTCGTCTGCTGGTAGGCGTTGTTCGAATAGCGGGCGAGCGTATGGGCCACCGGGGAAGGTGTGTCACCAAGGGTGTTGTTGCCCCGCAGCGCATGGGAGTGAGCGGGAATCTCCGACTCCAGGAGGCTCACGGTCTCGCTGCCGCCGGTCTCACCGAGGTCGTGGAGCGATAGACCCGGTCCCTGTCCTGGGTGCATCGGTGCGCGGCCCTGCAGATCCGGCAGCGCGAAGTTCGACTTGCCGTTGCCCCCATACGTAGTACCGAGGAGCGAAAAGAGCGCGGTGTTCTGCGACAGCGGCATGAGCTGTCCATCGCACCACGCCCACCCCTTGGGCGCGAAATTGAAGGGAAAGATACGAATCTCTGCAACAAATGGATCGGCCATTTTTCAAATCTCCTCTCTGATGCATCGCTGCCTGTCGGGAGCCCACCGACTCCTATGTCGGAGATGGGAAAATGCCGAACAGCGAGATGATGAAATCCACGCAGAGGTAAGGCTGAAAATTCGTGTGCGGCTGGCTGCCGCCAACGGCAGAGATCGAGGTCGGGGCCATGTTCTGGGCCGGGTTGTCCTCGATGTACAGGTCCACGCCTGCGACGCGCGACTGCGCGGTGACGGCGTTGCTCGGAGTAGTGACCGACGCGAGATCGTTGCTCGCCAGAAACGCGTGATTGTGGGCCGGGATCTGATTTACGGTCAGCGTGATTTCTTCGGCGCCTCCGGTCTCGGCCAAGATGAAGCCGTTCCCTTGATGGATCGGGATGCGGCCGCGCAGATCGGGAAGTGCGAAGGTCGACTGCCCGTCGCCGCCGTACGTCGTTCCGATGAGCTGGAAGAGCGTCTCGTTCTCGCTGATGGGAAGCAGCTGGCCTTCGCAAAACATCCACCCTGCCGGTGCGAAGTTGCCGGCGAACATCCGGATCTCTCCAACGTATGGCTGTGCCATTGACTCTCCTCCTAGTTCGGGCTCGGAAAGATACCCTGCAGGGCGATACAGAACGACAAAGTCAGGAAAGGCTGCATGTTCAGGTGCGCCTGACTTCCGCCAACGTTGGCCAAAGTGCCGGAGTTCAGTGCGACGAGATTGGTCGGTGAACCGTAGACGTTGTCGTTCGATCGCGCCAGGACGAAGCCGCCGGGAATGGGGGCGTCGGCAAGGGTGTCCGAGGCATTGAGGACATGAACGTGCTCCGGCAACTCCGCGATCGAGAGCGTGTGCGCCTGTTCCCCTCCCCGCTCGCCCAGAGTGTGCCCGCTGCCGACGTGGATCGGCGTCCGACCTCGAAGATCAGGAAGAGCGAAATTGACTCTCCCATCGCCTCCGAAAGTCGTACCGAGCAGCGAGAACAGCGCCTGATTCTGGTTGATCGGCAATAGCTGTCCGTTCGCCAATGCCCAACCCTTCGGTGCAAACACGAAAGACATGATCCGGATCTCGCTTAAGAATGGCTCTGCCATGCTTTCCTCCTCCTACTGAATGCTCATGGTGTGCGAGTCGTACCGCTCGGCACTCCCGTGAAGGTCGTTGCGACAGTTGCGGAAGCCGTGCTGCCGCCGGCGTTCTCGCCGGCCACGAAACCGGCCACCGCGGCTGCGCTGGTTCCCATGCCGGTGAACCGCTCCAGATTGAACGTCGACAGGTCGCGCTGGCGGACACGGAAGTGCTCCGCACCTCCGACCGAGCCGGCCGTGTTGCCGGCGATGTTCAGGTACATGGCCGTGGTGTTCCGCGATTCGATCCTTACGCCGTAGACGAAGCCGAACGGGAAGGCCGAATTGTCATCCGGCACGCCGATCGTGTTCCCGGTCAGAGTGAGATCGATCCGCCCCGTCTCCGCGTCGGCGTCGTTGTCGAGCCGCGACTGGACGAAGATGCCTTCCATGTCGGTGTTGCGGATCGAGTTCGACTGAACGGCGAAAATGGAGTCTACGTCGCCGCGAACGTCAATGGCGATTCCAAACGCCGATTCCGACCCTGAGTCGGCGGTTCCGTTGCCGATCTGATTGTTGGCGATCGTTCCGACGAACCTGGAAGCATTCGTCGTGTCGGTTCCGGAGATGATGTTCACCGCGTTCAGCTCGTGGTTCAGGAATGTGTTGTTCGTTACGACGAAGGTCTGATCGCCATTCAGGCTCGTGCCGAAATCGACTCCGATATGGTTGCCGGTGAACGTGGAGCCGGTGACCGTGATGTCCGCCGAGGCGTCGTCCGTGATGGTCGTCAGGAAACCGCTGCCCTGGTTCCCGGTAAAGGCCGTGCCCGTGACCGTGATCTTCGTGGACGATGTCCCCGCACCAACCAGAGCGACACCGTTCCCTCCGCCCGCGAGGGTGTTCGGGCCGATGATGCTGTTGGTGATGGCCAGGTCGTTCAGCACTGCGGTAGTCGGACTCATCCGAATCGAGTCGCCGTTGGTCCCGCTGACCGTCGAGTCGCTGATCGACGCGTTTCCGGAAAGATCACCGAATCGAATGCCCGCCTCGTTGAATCCGATGTTGTCGAAGTCGCTCTCCGTCACGGTACTGTTGGCCAGTGCGAACCCGGTCACAGCATCCCCGTAGATGCCGTTGCCGCGGCTCTGGTGGATGGACATGGAGCTCAGCGCCACGTTCGCAGTGCCGGTCAACGAAACGCCGTCACCCGTGGCGCCGGAGATGACGCCTCCCGAATTTGCGGCTCCCGTTCCCGTGACGATCAGGCCGCCAATCATGCCGGTGTTGTTCAGCCTGATTCCGTTTACGCCATTGGTCGACGAAATACTGGTGAAGCTGAGGTTGGCCGCACCGATGGCGCTGTTCGTGACGGAGAGGCCGGCGCCAGCGGGTGCGCTAATCGCGCCACCACCCGAGGTGATCTGCATGCCGGTGCCACCGGTGAAGAGGCCGGTGCCGGCGATCGTCACGCCACTCGTCGAGCCGTACGCGTGTAGGGAGCCGAAGGCGAGGTCGCCGCTGACGTTGTTCATCACGACCGCGGAGCCGCCCACGGGATTGCCGCTCGCGCCGACGTTCATCGCACCGGCGTTGAGGGTGTCGAACGCCGCCGTCCCGGCGTTCGCGTCGAACCGCGCCGCCGTGATCGAAATGCCGTTACCGGCGGTGTTGCCGCTGATCGTCACGTTAGAAAGACCGTTGATGACAAGACTATCAGCAGTCGCCCCGTTCACGACAAGACCGCTTCCGCCGACGGAGGTGATCGTGCCGTTGCCATAGGAGAAGACGACATCGCCGTCCGCGCCGAGGACGTCGACGCCGTTGCCGGTCGACGTCACCGACGTCGAGTCGATGGAAACCGACGTGCCGCTGGCACTGAAGCCGTTCACGTCGATCCCTTCCAGCGCCGCGCCGAGGACCTCGTTGCTGTAGATCGATGCCGAGGCGGCGGCGCCGAACGGCGGGCTGGTGACGTCGATCGCGTTCCCGGCCGAAGACGTGAGATTCAGTCCGGCGATCTCCACTCCCGTCACTCCGGTCACGGTCACGGTGTCGCCGGTCGAGCTCACGTTGGGACGCGAGAACGCCCCGGCCAGCGTCGTCGGGAATCCGTTGCCGTTCAGGTTGCGTGGGATGACCAGGCCGATGCCCTGACCCCACAGCTTCTGCGACGCCTCGAGGGCGATGCTGCCGTTGACGTTCGAGCTGTGGACGAAGATGTAGTCGCCCGGACCGTCGACGTCTCCGAGCCCGTTGAGCGATGTGAAATCGCTGAACGGCGAGCTGGACGTGCCGTTCCCGCCCGCCGAAGCCGAGCCGTTCACGTACCAGATCATGTCGTGGATGATGATCGTCACGGTCCCGATCGCACTCGCCGGAGTCCCTGCGGAGGGTTGGTCGGTGACGACGTATTGGAAGGATGCGCTCGTGGCGCCCGGTGCGGGCTTGAAGCTGAAGTAGCCGGTGTCGGCCAAGCTGACCGTGCCGCCGGTGACCGCACAGTCGAACGGCGCGGTCGTGTCGGCGCAGCCGACGATTCCCGTGACGATGACCGGATCGCCCTCGACGGGATCGGCGTCGTTGTCGAGCACGCCCCTGCCGGACGAGGTGGTGTCACCGACGTAGGGAAGGATGCTGGGAATGTTGTCTACGCGGAGCTCGGTGTTGCCTTCGGTCTCCCAGACGTCGTTGCCGGCGACGGGCGGATCGTTGACCGCGTTGACGGTGATGACGAACGTCACCGTCGCGCTGGTGTCGACACCGCCGTTCGCGGTGCCGCCGTTGTCCTGCGCATACACGCTGACCGTCGCCGTTCCGTAAGCATTCGGCGCCGGCGTGAACGTGAGCACGCCCGCGGCGTCGATCGACGGCTGGGCGGAGAAGAGCGCGTTGTTGTCGTTCGAGGTATGGAACGCGACGGTCTGACCGCCTTCGTTCGGGCCGGCGCTGATCGACGTGGCCCAGACCGCCGAATAGGCACCGCTGTCTTCGTTGACTGTGACATTGCCGCCGGGCGTGAAGGACGGGGCGTCGTTGACGGCGTTGACGGTGATGGTGAACGACTGCGGGGCCGAGGTGTCGACGCCGCCGTTCGCGGTGCCGCCGTCATCGGAGAGCGTGACCGTGATCGTCGAGCTCCCGAAAGCGTTCGCGGCGAGGGTGAAGCTCAGAACCCCCGTCGAAGAGAGAGCCGGTCCACTGGCGAAGAGCGCGGGGTTGGAATTGCCGGTGATGCTGAAAGTCAGGGTCTGGCCGGACTCGTTGGCCGGACCGGCGCTGATCGCCGTCGCCCAGGCGGCGGAATAGGCGCCGCTGTCTTCGTTGACCGTGACGTCGCCGCCGCTCGTAAATGACGGCGCATCGTTCACGGAGTTGACGGTGATCGTGAACGTGACGCTGTCGGATGTGTCGTCGCCACCGTTCGCCGTGCCGCCGTCATCCAGCAGGTAGACGGTGACGGTTGCCAAGCCGTGAGCGTCCGCGGCTGGCGTGAACGTGAGCACCCCGCTCGCGGAGATCGCCGGCTGAGCGGCGAAGAGACTGTTGTCGTCATTGGAGACGACGAACGTGAGCGTCTGCGTCTCGCCGAAGCCGGCCGAGATGCCGGTGGCCCAGGTCGCCGAGTAGAGGCCGCTGTCCTCGTTGACGGTGACGTCGCCGCCGGCGATGAAGGACGGCTCGTCGTTGACGGCGGTGACGGTCAGTGTGAACGTCTGCGGCGCAGAGGTGTCGACGCCGCCATTGGCCGTCCCCCCGTTGTCGGAAAGCGTGACCGTGACCGTCGCCGAGCCGAAGGCGTTCGGGGCGACGATGAAGCTCAGCGTCCCGCTCGGGTCGATCGACGGCTGGGCCGAGAAGAGCGCGCCGTTGTCGTTCGACACCGTGAAGGCGACGGTCTGGCCGCTCTCGTCGGCCGGGCCGGCGCTGATCGCGGTCGCCCACGCGGCCGAATACGGGCCGCTGTCCTCGAGGACCGCCACGTCGCCGCCGCTCGTGAACGACGGGGCGTCGTTGACGGCATTCACGGTGATGGTGAAGGTCTGCGTCGGCGACGTGTCGTCACCGCCGTTCGCGGTCCCGCCGTCATCCTGCGCGTAGATCGAGACTGTCGCCACACCGTTGGCGTCCGCCGCCAGCGTGTACGTGAGCGTGCCGGCGGTGTCGACCGACGGCTGCGCGGAGAACAGCGCGTTGTTGTCGTTGGAAACGACGAAGCTCACCGTCTGCGAGCCTTCGTTCGGACCGGCCGAGATCGCGGTGGCCCAGTTGGCGACGGTCTGCGGACCGGCATCCTCGTTGACGGTCTGGCTCGCACCGGCGGTGAAGGACGGCTCGTCGTTCACAGAGTTGACAGTGATCGACGACGTCTGCGAGGCCGACGTATCGTTGCCGCCGTTGGCCGTGCCGCCATCATCCTGCGCGGTGATCGTGATCGTCGCCGAGCCGTAGGCGTTCGCGGCAGGAGTGAAGGTCAGAGTGCCGGTCGAGTCCACCGAGGGCTGCACCGAGAAGAGGGCGTTGTTGTCGTTCGTGACGGTGAAGGTCACGGTCTGCCCCGACTCGTCGGCGGGACCGGCCGAGATGGACGTCGCCCAGTTGGCGTACGTCTGCGCACCCGAGTCCTCGAGGACGGAGACGGTGGGACCGGCGAGGAAGGACGGCGGATCGTTGACCGCGTTCACGGTGATCGTAGCTGTCGCGTTGTCGGTGCCGCCGTTGCCGTCGTTGGCCTGGTAGACGAACGAGTCGGAGCCGTTGAAGTCCTGGTCCGGCGTGTAATCGACCGTGGCCGTGGTGGGGCCGGTGGAGATGATCGCGCCGAGGGTGCCATTGGAGGGACCGGAGACGACCGAAAACGTCAGTGAGTCGCCGTCGACGTCGCTGCCGCTGAGGGAGATGGTCACGGTGGTGTCTTCATTGGTCGTTGCCGATGTGTCGTTCGCGACCGGCGGCGTGTTGCAGGTGACGAGGACGACGCCGGCAGGAAGCGAAGGCGCGGCCGGAGAGCACACACCGGTCGCGGTCGTGGGGAATGTGCCTGTAGGAACGCCATTCGTCGGGAACGACGTACCGGCTGTGTTGATCGATCCGCACGCGGTCAACGAGATCGTGCCCTGATTGGCGGGCGAGATCCCGGAGGAGGAGCCGACCGGCCGGACGTCCCCGTTGCCATCGACCCAGACGACGTTACCGGCATACGAGCGAGCCGCGATGGTGCCGCCCTTTCGCCCAGGCGCCGGGATGGTGTGGTTGCCGATGGCCCGGATGTGGCCGGCGGTGAGATCGATGTCTCCGGCGGCCGCGAGATCCACCACGCCGCCTTGACCGGCGACGAAGTCCTGACTGGCGTCGGCGATCCTGCCGGTTGCGGTGAGCGTTCCCTCGAGGGCGATGACGCGGATCGTTCCGCCCTTCGTATTGGGGCTCACCCCGCTCGCGTTCGACGAGAGCGAGTAGCGGCTGCTGGATCCGGCCGCGGGGCCGAGGATGCTGACCGAGCCCCGGGCGAAGACCTCGACGGCACGGTTCAGGGATGAACCGAGGAACGTGGAGTCGGCGCGCAGGCGCGCGACGCGACCGAGGGTGGCGCCGGAAACGCCGAGATCGCGAGCGTCGATGAGGATGTTCTTCCCCGAGCGGACGGTGACCTTCGTCGTCGTGTTGTTGCGGCCCATGCTGGCCAGGAGACCGCGGATCTCGATCCCGCAGGCATCGAGCGTGACCGGACCCGCCCCGGGGTTTTCGCCCTGCGAGACGATAGCGGCGTTGGTCCCGACGATGAGCGCGGGCTCGGCGAACGTGCTCGAGGCGATGCTGATTTGACCGCCACCCTGCAAGGGAACCGCACCGGAGAGGATCGTCCCCGTGGTGCTGCCGGTGAACGTACGCGACGGGCCGGAGAGGACGTTCCCGTCGATGGAGATCTGGCCGCCGGCCGTCAGGGCGATGTTTCCGGCATCCGCCTTGTAGCTGCTCGCGTCGATCGTCGATCCCTTGCCCATGGTGATGGAGCCGCCAACGTTCGCGGTCACGTGGCCGCCATCGGCGTTCGAGGCCACGAGGGCCGCCGTCGTAACGAGGGCACCGGGCGCGGAGCCCGATTGACCGGCGAGGACGAGGTCCCCACCCACATTCAGCGTGATGCTGGCCGCCGTGCCGTTCGCGATCCGGTCTTCCGCGGACAGCGCGGCCCCGGCGTTGACGGTCAAGTTTCCGCTGACACTGAATGTCATCGGACAGGGGCTCTGGGGAAAACCGACGCCGTCGTTGCAGTTCACGGTGCCGTTGATGACGAGGTTGCCGTCGTCGACGGTGAACACGCCGTTCGCGACGCCGTCATGGTCGCTAGACGAGCCATCGAGCGAGGCGAACGAGGTCGTACCGTTCAAGGTGACGTCGTGCGCGAAGACGCCGGGAACAGGGATCAGGACCAGGAAGGAAAGCAGAAGCCTGACCGACAGGGATCGCATACAGAAGCCCTCCGTGTGACTGCCGTGAACAGAACTGAGATTGACCTGCGAATGGGAGCCGGACCCTGCATTCCGCAATGCAGGAGAGGCAGATTGTAATGAGTTAATTACTTGCTGCGATTAGACATCTCTCTCGGACGATGGCAGACAATTTAGCGTCACTTGCGGCTGCGTGCAAGCGATGATTTTGCCAAGGTCCCAGATGCGAAGCTGGCGTTAGACTGAAGTTCCACACCGTGAGCGCCGGTAGAGCCTCACGCGGGCGACGTCGCTGCGAGGCGGAAGAGCGGTTCCCGAGCGGCGATAGCTCGCGGTTCGCCGGGACCGAGGGATTGTACGCGGAACGAAAGAGGCGGCTTCTTGCCGCCTCTTTCGTCTCGCCGTGCGTCAGGGGAACGTGGGACTTGCAGTCGTGCAGGCGCCCGCGAACGGAGCACCGACTTCGTTTGTGGTTGGCGCGCCGCCAGCGGTCGTGTTGCCGTTGTTGGTCAACGTGGTGACGGCGTTGGTGTTCCATCCCTGGAAGCTGAGTGACGAAGTGTCGCTCTCCTGCAGGTGGTATCCGGCGGCGCCCGCGCCCTGCGCCTCGTTGTTCGAGATGAACATACATAGAGTCGTCGCTTGACGGGACCGCAGGTGCATTCCCTTCGGGTTGGCCGGGAAGCCGGAGTTGTCGTCGGGAGTGAAGACGGTGTTGCCGGTCAGGATGAGATCCGTTCGACCATTGTCACCCGCCAAGAGATCGCCGGTGCGGACGAAAATTCCTTCGAAGTCGGTGTTCCGGATCATATTGTTGGTGATGGCGAGCCTGACGTTCGCACTGCCTCGCTGGCTCATGGCAATGCCGAACGAATTCTGCGACCCGGAATCGGCCGTGCCGTTGCCTACGCGGTTGTTGTTCACCGTGCCGTCGAGCGTGGACGCGCCAATGATGTTGATGGCATTGGTCCTGTGGAAACGGACGTCGTTGTTGTCGATGTTGAACCTGTGCGTCCCGGAGGAGCTGGCGCCGAGGTCGATTCCGATGTTCTCGTGCTCGAACGTGCTGCCCGTGACCGTCAGGTTGGTCGTTCCGCCACCGATCGACGTGAGAATGCCTGAAGACTGCTGCTTCAAGGAGTCTACGCCGGTGAACGTGGAGGTGTTTACGGTCACGTTGAGAGTCGGCGATCCGGTAGTGACGATCGAGAACCCATTCGAATAGCCGCCCCCGACGTTGGCCGTAGGACCGACCGTGGCATTCGTCAGGGTCAGGTTCGTCAGCGTTCCGCTGCCCATCTCCAGACGGATGTTGTCGCCTTTCGTTCCTCGCACCACCGTGTTGGTGATCGAGTTCGTGCCGTACAACTCGTTGAACTTGATGCCGGCTTCGAAGGCGCTCACGTCGGTCACGTCGTTGTCGCTCACGACGGAGTTGTCGATGGAGAAGCCGGTCAGTTCATCGCCATAGATGCCGTTCGAGTCATTGTCATGGATGCGCATCCGAGTTAGCGAGACGTTGCTGGTGTTCACGAGATGAACGGCATTGCCGGTGGCGCTGACGATGGCGCCGCCCGTGCACGTCGGCGTCGCGTACGTGCACGTACCGCCATTCCCCTTCACCTTCAAGCCTCCTGCGCTGCCGGTGTTGTTGAGGAAGATCCCATTCGCAGGACCGATGGCGCCCGAACCGGCCGAGATGCTCCGGAACTCGAGGTGATTCGCCGTGATGGTGGCGTTCGACACGTTCAGGGCCCTGCCGGTGGTGGTGGTGATCCGATTGACCAATCCGCCGGTCGCGACGCTGTTGCAGGGGTTCTCGTCGCAGACCTCGACGGAGCCGGCCGTGGCGGAGAATGCCGCGTTGCCGCCCGTAGAGAGCACGAGACCGCCGCGGAAGCTGACCGTGGCACCGGAGCCTGCCAGAGAGATCCCGCTTCCGTCGCCGTCGTCGCCGTCGGTGATGGCGCCGGTGAAGGCCTTGGTGCCCCCGGACACGCCCGACGTCGACACGAGGGTGCCGACGTCGTCGGTGATCGTGCCAGCGTAGGTCACGTTGGAGGTGTCGGCCGTCATGGCGAAATCAGTACCGGTGGCGTTGGTGATGCTGCTGGTGGCGCCGGCGGTGAAGGTGCCAGCGGTGCCATTCAGATTGACGCCCTGCGTGGTGCTGTTGATGCTGACGATCTGAGTCGGGGTGAGGGTCATCGTGACCGTGGTCAGATCGACGGCGGGACCGCCCGTGGCGTTGTAAACGTCCGTCCCCGTTCCGACGATCCGCAGACCGGCCGAGCCGGTGTACGCCGTGGTGCCGCTGGCGCGGAGCGCGGCGCCGCCGCTCGCGAAGATCTGCAGGCTCGAGAAGCTGAGATCGCCCGCGCACGTCGTGCAGACGAAGCCGTTCGCGCCGACCCCGTCGCCCGAGACTCCAATGGTCGTCGCGCCGGCGCTCACGGTCTGGAACGTGCCACCCGGCGTCCCGTCGAAGGTGACACCCGTCAGGGTCATGCCGCTGCCGCCGGTGTTCTGGTGCACGGTGTTGCCGCTGAAGCCGGTGAGGGTGATCGTGCCATTCACGTTGATGGCCGTGCCCGACGAGAGCACGTTCGTGTTGCTGCTGATGTTGGCGTTGAGCGTGCCGGCCGTACGGGTCACGTCGATGGCGGTGCCGGTGTGTGTCCCGGCAGTGTTCCAGGTGTTGTTGGTGATCGCCAGCGTCAGAGTGCCGCTCGTTCCCGCGTTGAGGTTCACATCGATGCCCTCTGCACCCGCGCCACGAATCGTATTGTTCGTGATGGTCGTCGTCCCCGCGGCGGCAGCCGACGTGGTCATGTCGATGGCGTTGCCGCTGCCGGCGATGCTCAGGCCGCGGATGGTCGTGTTGGTCATGTTGCCGATCGTGACGCCGTCTCCACCCGAGTTGCCGATCAGCGGCTGCGATCCGGCGGCGACGAGCGTTGCGCTGTTGACCACGAGCACGAGTGCCTGTCCGTGCAACGTCTGGCCGCTCTTGAGGGTGAAGCCGGCGTTCTGGCCGGTGGTATTGCCGTCGCCAAAGTAGACGAAGACGTGGTCATTGGCCGTCGACGCGGTCTGCGCGGCCGTGAGTGTGTTGAACGGTGAGTGCGACTGACCGCTGCCTCCCCCGGCCGCGTCGTTCTTCACGTACCAGACGCGACCAGCGAGGTTGATCGTGACCGTGGCGGGAGCCGAGGTGACCGGGTCGACTCCGCCCGTGTTACTGGTCACCGTATAAGTGAAGGAGTCGGTCGTGATCGCCGGGAGGCCGGAATTCACGGGAGCTGTGTAGAGGAAGGTGCCGTCCGCGGCGACGGTGACGCTGCCGCCGCCCGTCGTGGCGAAGATGCCACCGACGACCGTGACGGTAGCAGCACTCGGCAGATCGTTCGCTCTGATCGTTCCCGCCACCTGGACGGACGGCGTGGACGGCGTTCCTGTCGTGCCGCCGGTGAGGACGAAGTGCGTGTTATCGACGCCCCCATTGAACGTGTCGGCGTTCGCCACCGGCGCCACCGACAGTGTGTACGTCGGGCCCGTGCCAGTGCAGCCGTTGACATCCGTCACGGTGACGGTGATCGGGAACGTACCGGTCTCGGTCGGCGTGCCGGAGAGAACCCCGGCGGTTGACAGCGAGATGCCGTCCGGCAGCGTGCCGGTCGCCAGCGTCCACGTTGCCGGCGTATGGGTGCCCACACCCACCTGCGTGAAGGTCTGGTTGAAGGCCGTGAGGTAGGTGGCGGTGCTGACGGCCGGATTCGTGACGGTGATCGTCTGGCAGGCGATGACCAGGTTGTAGGTGGCGCTGGTGCCCGTGCAGCCATTCACATCGGTCACCGTCACCGTGATCGGGAAACTACCCGGCTGACCGGGCGTGCCCGAGAGCGTGCCGTCCGCGGCCAGGGTGAGGCCCGACGGCAGCGTGCCGCTGGCAAGCGTGTACGTGACCGCGCCGATGGCGCCCGTGTTCGTGAAGGTCTCGCTGAACGCCGCATCGACCGTGCCGTTCGCGTTGGCCGGATTGTTGACCGTGATGACCTGGCAGGCGATGACCAGCGTGTACGTGGAACTGGTACCCGTGCAGCCGTTGCTGTCCGTCGCTACGACGGTGATCGGGAAGCTGCCGTCCTCGGTCGGCGTGCCGGAGAGGACGCCGTTCGCGGCCAGGGTGATGCCGGCCGGCAGCGTGCTCGAGGTGGTGAAGGTCATCGCACCGATGCCACCCGACTCGGTGAAGGTCTCGCTGAAGGCCGAGCCGACCGTGCCGGCTGCGTTGGCCGGATTCGTCACGGTAATGGTCTGGCAGGCGATGACCAGGTTGTAGGTGGACCCCACGCCCGTGCAGCCGTTCTGGCCGTCCGTCACGGTCACCTCGATCGGGAAACTGCCCGACTGCGTCGGCGTACCGGAAAGGACCCCGCCGGCCGACAGAGTGATTCCGGCAGGCAGGGTGCTGGCCGTGGTGAACGTCGCGCCACCCAGAGCACCGGCTTCGGTGAATGTCTCAGAGAAGAGGACGCCCACCGTGCCGTTGGCATTGGCAGGATTGGTGACGGTGATGGTCTGGCAGGCGATGACGAGGTTGTACGTCGCGCTGCTTCCCGTGCAGCCGTTGGCGTCCGTCACAATGACCACGATCGGGAACGTGCCGTCCTCCGACGGCGTACCGGAGAGCACGCCCGCCGTCGACAGACTGATACCGGCCGGCAGCGTGCTCGCGGTGGTGAACGTCGCCGAGCCGATGGCGCCGCCTTGCGTGAATGTCTCGCTGAAGGCCGTATTCACCGTGCCGCCCGTATTCGCGGGATTCGTGACGGTGATGGTCTGACAGGCGATCGTCAGGTTATAGGTCGCACTCGTGCCGGTGCAGCCGTTACTGTCCGTCACCGTGACCGTGATCGGGAACGAGCCGGTCTGCGTCGGCGTACCGGAGAGCACGCCGCTCGGGGCCAGACTGAGGCCGGCCGGCAACGTGCCGCTAGCGAGGGTGAAGGTGGCGCCGCCGATGGCGCCGCTCTCGGTAAACGTCTCGCTGAAGGCCGCACCGGCCACGCCCGCGGCATTCGCGGGGTTGGTGACCGTGATGGTCTGGCAGCCGATCACGATGGTGTAGGTCGAGCTCGTTCCTGTGCAGCCGTTACTGTCGGTCGCCAGAACGGTGATCGGGAATGAGCCGGTCTGCGTCGGCGTGCCCGACAGCACGCCGTTCGCGGCCAGACTGAGTCCGGTTGGCAGCGTGCCGCTGTCGAGGGTGTACGTCATGCTGCCGATGCCGCCCGATGACGTGAACGTCTCGCTGAACGCGGAGCCGGCCGTGCCGTTCGCATTCGCGGGATTGGTCACGGTGATGGTCGGGCACGTGATGACCAGGTTGTACGTCGCGCTCGTGCCGGTGCAGCCGTTGCCGTCCGTCACGGTGACGACGATCGGGAACGTGCCGCCCTGCGTCGGAGTGCCGGACAGGACGCCCGCGGTGGACAGGGTGAGGCCGGTCGGCAGGGTGCTGGCGGTGGTGAACGTCGCGCCTCCGACGGCGCCGCTCTCGGTGAACGTCTCGCTGAACGGCGTTCCGGCCGGACCGGTGTCGTTGGCCGGATTCGTCACGGTGATCGTCTGACAGGCGATCACCAGCGTGTAGGTCGGCCCCACGCCGGTGCAGCCGTTGCCGTCCGTGACCAGCACCGTGATGGGGAAGGAACCATCCTGGAGCGGGGTGCCCGACAGCGTACCGTCCGTGGCCAGGGTGAGTCCGGCCGGGAGCACGCCGCTGTTGAGGGTGAAGGTCGCGCCGCCGACAGCCGCGGTCTCGGTGAAAGTCTCACTGAAAACGGCTGAAACGGTGCCGCTGGCGTTCGCCGGATTCGTGACCGTGATGGTCTGACAGCCGATGACGAGGTTGTACGTCGCGCTCGTACCGGTGCAGCCGTTGCTGTCGGTCACCGTCACGACGATCGCGAACCCGCCGTCCTCGGTCGGGGTGCCGGAGAGGACGCCCGAAGTCGAGAGCGTCAGCCCTGCCGGCAGCGTGCTCGCCGTCGTGAAGGTGGCGGTACCGATCGCGCCGGTCTCGGTAAAGGTCTCGCTGAACGCGGCGCTCACGCTGCCGGCCGTGTTCGCGGGGTTGGTGACGTTGATGGTCTGGCAGCCGATGACGATCGTGTAGGTCGCGCCGGTACCGGTGCAGCCGTTCGAGTCGGTCGCCGTGACGGTGATCGGGAACGAGCCGGTCTGCGTCGGCGTGCCCGAGAGCACTCCGTTCGCCGCCAGCGTCAGGCCCGCCGGAAGCGTGCCCGAAGCGAGGGAGAAGTTCGTCGTACCAATGCCGCCGGTCTGCGTGAACGTCTCGCTGAACGCCGAGGCCGCGGTGCCGTTGCCGTTGGCCGGATTCGTGACAGTGATCGTCTGGCAGGCGATCACGAGGTTGTAGGTCGCGCTCGTACCCGTGCAGCCGTTGCCGTCGGTGACGGTGACGACGATCGGGAACGTCCCGGTCTGCGTCGGCGTGCCGGACAGCACGCCGGCGGTCGACAGCGACAGACCGGCCGGCAGCGTGCTGGACGTCGTGAACGTCGCGCCGCCGATCGACCCGCTCTCGGTGAACGTCTCGCTGAACGGAGACGAAGCGGTGCCGTTGGCATTCGCGGGGTTGGTGACGGTAATGGTCTGGCAGGTGATGATGAGGTTGTACGTCGCGCTCGTGCCGGTGCAGCCGTTGCTGTCCGTCACCGTGACGACGATCGGGAACGTGCCCGTCTGCGTCGGAGTGCCGGACAAAACGCCCGCCGTCGATAACGTGAGACCGGTCGGGAGCGTGCTGGACGTGGTGAACGTCGCGCCACCGACCGCACCGCTCTCGGTGAAGGTCTCACTGAACGGCGAGCCGGCCGGGCCGGTGGCGTTGGCCGGATTCGTTACGGTGATCGTCTGACAGGCGATCACCAGCGTGTACGTCGCGCTCGTGCCCGTGCAGCCGTTGCCGTCCGTCACCGTGACGGTGATCGGGAACGTGCCGTCTTCGGTCGGTGTGCCGGAGAGCGTGCCGTTCGTGGCGAGCGTCAGTCCGGCCGGCAGCGTGCCGCTGGCCAACGTGAAGGTCGCTCCGCCGACAGCCGCGGTCTGCGTAAAGGTTTCGCTGAAGCCTGCCATCACCGTACCGCCCGTGTTCGCGGGATTGGTGACGTTGATGGTCTGGCAGCCGATGACCAGCGTGTAGGTCGGCCCCACGCCCGTGCAGCCGTTGCTGTCCGTCACGGTCACGACGATCGGGAACGAACCGTCCTCGGTCGGCGTGCCGGAGAGAACGCCCGACGTGGACAGGGATAGGCCCGCGGGAAGCGTGCTCGCGGTCGTGAAGGTGGCCGTACCGATCGCGCCGGTCTCGGTGAAAGTCTCGCTGAACGGGGCGCTCACGGTGCCGGCCGTATTCGCGGGATTGGTGACGTTGATGGTCTGGCAGCCGATGACGATCGTGTACGTCGCGCTCGTGCCGGTGCAGCCGTTCGTGTCGGTCGCCGTCACGGTGATCGGGAACGAGCCGGTCTGCGTCGGCGTGCCCGAGAGGGTGCCGTTCGCCGCAAGGGCCAGGCCCGCCGGAAGCGTGCCCGAAGCGAGGGAGAAGTTCGTGGTGCCGATGCCGCCGGCCTGCAGGAACGTCTCGCTGAACGGCGAGGCCGCCGTGCCGTTCGCGTTGGCGGGATTCGTGACGCTGATGGTCTGGCAGGCGATGACGATCGTGTACGTCGGGCCCGTGCCCGTGCAGCCGTTCTCGTCCGTCGCCATGACCGTGATCGGGAATGACCCCGTCTGCGTCGGCGTGCCCGAGAGCACTCCATTCGACGCCAGCGTGAGGCCGGCGGGAAGCGTGCCCGAGGCCAGGGAGAAGATGGTCGGCCCATTGCCGCCTGTCTGTGTGAAGGTCTCGCTGAATGGGCTCGAGGCCGTCCCGCTGCTGTTTGCCGGATTCGTGACCACGATGCTCTGGCAGCTCACCACCAGGTTGTAGGTCGGACCCGTTGCCGAGCAGCCGCTGCCATCGGTGACGGTGACGACGATCGGGAACGCTCCCGGCTGGGTCGGCGTCCCCGACAATGTGCCGTTCGTGGCGAGCGTCAGCCCGGCCGGCAGCGTCGACGTCGTCGTGAATGTCGCCCCGCCCACGGCTCCGCTCTGGGTGAAGGTCTCAGAGAAGAACACGCCGGTGGTCGCCGCCGTCGTGGCCGGATTCGTCACCGTGATCGTCCCGCAGGTGATGTTGATCGTGAACGTCACCGTCGGGCTGGTGTCCGCGCCGCCATTGGCGGTGCCGCCGTTGTCCTCGAGCCGGACACTCACTGTGGCCGTTCCGGGCACACCCGCTGGGGTGAAGGTCAACGTCCCATTGGGAGAGATCGCCGGCTGGACGCTGAACAACGCCTGGTTATTGTTGGAAACCGCGAAGTTCACCACTTGATCCGACTCGTTGGCCGGGCCAGCGCTGATATTCGTCGCCCACAGCTGGGAGTATGGGCCGCTAACGGCCGTCGTGGTCACGGGCGACGGGCCTGGACTGAACGATGGCGCGTCGTTCACCGGCGTTACGGTGATCGTCACGGTGGCGTTGCCGCCGATGCCCTCGGGCACTCCCTGCTTTTTCGCCGCGGTGTAGACGAAGGAGTCGGTGCCGAAGAAGTCCGGTTTCGGCGTGTACGTGAAGCCACCGTCGGCATTGATGACGACCGTCCCGTGAGACGGCGCCGAGAACAGCGAAGCCACGAGGAGGTCCGCGTGCGGATCGTTCTCCAGCAAGCCCGGTCCCGCGACGATCTTCTTCGTGTCCTCGGGAGTCGTGTACTCGTCGTCCTGCGGCGCGTTCGGACCATCGCTCACCTGGATGATGACCCGGGCGACGTTCGATTCCTTGCCGTCGCCGATGGCCTTGTACTCGAACTCATCGTCGCTGAGGAGCTGCGGATGCGTCGGCGAATAGGTGAAGCTGCCGTCGGCGTTCAGCGTGACCGTGCCGCGCGCGGGATCGCTGACCTTCTCGGCCGTGAGCGGCGCACCACCCGGAATGCCATCGTTGTCGAGGACGCCCGGGGCGTTGATTGCCAGGCTCTGGCCCGGCAGACGGAGGTACATGTTGTCATCGGCCCACGGGTGATCGCTGCCGAGATAGGCCGTCGCCGCGAAATAAAGGTGGCGGTCGGCCGGATCGGGCCAGGCCATGATGCGGAGGAGACGCAGCATCGACGAGCCGTTGCTGGCGAGACCGATCACGGCGGGCTTGATGACGCCCCAGTCGGCGAGCTCGCCGTCCATGTCGATGTGCCGGTCGGGACCGACGCCGACGGCCCGGCGCCGGGTGGGCGGTTCGGGGATCAGGATCGGGGTCCCGTTCTGATTCGCAAGGGAGGTGTGGACGCTGCCGTTGCGGTTCGCATCGAAGCCCACGTGGACCGTCGAGGGCATGTCGTCGGACCCGAACGCCGTGAACGGGATGCGTGTCTCGAGGGTCAGGAGCTTGGTGGTGTCGTTCCAGCCAGCGTCCCAGCCGTCCGTGACGATGTCGATCGCTCCCCCGAGGACCGAGCCCGTGCAGACCTCGCGATGCGTACGCGTGACGCGCGCCGAGGAGGAGTCGTCATCGGTGACCTGCGTAACCAGAACCTGGTCCACGCCGTCCATTCCGTTGACGGTGCAGCCGGTCGTGGCGTCGTTGTCGACGTCGAACAGCACCCGGAGCTCGGTCGTCGCCGCCGTGGCAAACGACGGAACGATGCTCAGAAGAAGAAATGCAAGAACAACGCGAACGACACGACTCGGGGTCATGCTAGGCCTTCCTTAAATGTCACGGCAGATGGGCGCAAAAGTGCCCAGTGCAAACGACTTGGGGACAACGGACAGCGGCGAATGATAACAGGAAATTTGGGAAATTCTCTCTCACCCTATTTGTCAGCAAACGCTCGTCTGGAAAAAATTTGACCCGTTGGTCGAAACGGCCCTTCCCGCCACGCCCCGCACGCTCGGATTCGGCTCAGCGCGATTCCCCGTCCTCGGTCCGACCCTTGACGAAAGGCTCTCCTTTCGCTACCTGATTTTCCAAAATCAGGCGAACGGGTTTTTAATCTTGACGCCCATGATGATCTGGCCGGGGTTCAGATCCTCGGTACACAGAATCCCGCAGCCAGCGCTCGCCGCCGCTGCGAGAATGAGGGCGTCCCAGAATGAGATCGCATTCAAAACAGCGCAATCGATCGCTTCATGAATCAGCTCCGGCCCCGCGGGAACGATCTCGAAGACGGTAAATGTCTTCAGGATCGCTTTGGCAGCGAGCGGCGGGACGCCGAGCTTGCGCGTTACGGAGACAAAGAACTCCTGCATGACCTGAGTCGAAATCACTCCTTCGCCCGTACCCGCAAGGCGGGCAATGAGGTCTCGACTGCGCCTCTGCTTGTCCGCGGACCCTGCGTCCTGAGCATAGACAAGGATGTTGGAGTCGAGAAAGACCTTACCGGACATACAGTTCGTCTCGAGTCCAACGCGCTCCCTGCGAGTGACCAGGATGCGCGTCCATCAAACGAAACATTTCGTTCGCCAGAGCCTGACGGTCCGCCAGCACCGTCCGGACCAGCAGCTCACGAACCAGAGAGTTCAGGGTCGTCTGATGCCGGCGCGCATAGTTACGCCCGGCTTCGAGAGTCTCATCATCAATCGCCAGCGTGATGTTCTTCATGGACACAGCTTACGTCGACACGTAACCTGTGTCCACACATCACGCTCGTCGTGTCGGTTCGCTCACCGCAGAACAACGACGACCACCGAAAAAAATGGGCCCGGCGGTCGAAACCGCCGGGCCCTCCACCCTGCGCGCGCCGGAGGCGTGCGCCACGTCCACGGGCTTCGTCAGGCCCGTAACTCGTTGAGAATCAGTTTTTCCATGGAGCTCTTCTTCGCATGGCGCGCCTCGGTCTCTCCGGAAAACAAAAAAGGGAGGCGTAGTACGCCTCCCTTTTGCGATCTTCGCAGTGTGTCTTTGCGGGGAAGATTCTACAGGAGCGCCGCGAGACGAGCGTGAGCTGGGTCACGTCGGAGACCGATCACTCCACCGCTGCCGAGTCCCCCGTCCGATGGTCGTCGATCTGGAACCGGAGAAACTGGTGCACTGCCTCGATCCCGCGAGAGTCGGAAGTGGCGATGCGGACACGCGCGCCGCGCTCGATCTCTTCATATCGATAGGAGACGCTCGGGCCGAGCTCTTTCATCACCACTACGCCGTCGGGCACGCGGTCGTGAATCTCCTTCGGCTTGGAGAAGTTCCCGGACGCGAGCTCTTTCGCGATCTCCTGCAGATGCGTGCGGATCGCCGCGACGCTCTCGGCGTCCGAGGCATCGTTCGCGCGCACTTCCACCGCGCCGCCGTCTTTGTGCAACTTGAAGGAGTGCTTCGTCTTCTCGTGGGAGAAGCCCATGACGTGGTCGCCGCGCTGGTCGACGGACTCGTGATGGGCGGCGGCAGCGGTGTGTTGCGCGTGCATCGGGCAGGTGGCGGGGTCCCCGGACAGGGCAAGGATCATCAGCAGTACGTTCATCGTTCATTTCGCCTTTCACTGAACACAACGTAAACTCTGGAACCGGTTCCAGAGTCAAGTTCTGCCCGGCGAATTTCTTGCAAACGGTCGAACTCGGTTTTCAGCAGATGCAATGTCCGACGTGAAGCCGTTCCACCTTGTCCGCGGCGACGATGCGCGCGAAGAGTCACGCGAGCTCGGGCATCTGCGCGCCGAGCTCGAAACCCGCGACCGGCAGGAGACGGCCATCGCGGAGCTCGGTCAGGCCGCTCTCACAGGCGTCGATCCGCTCATCCTTCTCGGACAGGCCTGCGCGCTGGTCGAGCTGACCATGCAGGTCACCCACTGTCGCGCCCTGGAGGTCACGCCGGCGGGACTGATCGTGCGTGCCGCGCTCGGCGCGAACCAGTCCTTCCTCCACTGCACCCGCGACGCCGACGAGGACGAGTCCCTCGGCATGGTCACGCTGCTCGCCGACGGCCCGTTCACCTTCAACAATCTCGAGGACGAGACGCGCGTGAAAGCGACTCACCTCCGGTACGCCCACAACGTCCGCAGCGGCGCGGGCGTCGTCATCCGAACGCAATACGGACCCTTCGGAGTCATCCTCGCGTACGCGAACGACGAGCGGACGTTCGCCGACTACGAGCTGGCGTTTCTCCGCTCCACCGCCAACATCGTCGGCGAGGCGATGACACGGGCCCGCACCGAGCAAGCGCTGCGCAAGTCCGAGGCGCGGCTGCGGCAACTCGTCGCCACGACGCTGGACGCCGTCGTGAGCGTCGACAGCGCGTTGACCGTGGTCGAGTGGAACCGCGAAGCCGAGGCGATCTTCGGGATCCCGGCGTCCGCGGCGATCGGAAAGAAGTTCCCTGCCACGCTGCTGCCCGAGCACACCGTCAATGCATTCCCGCAAGGACGGCTGGTCGAAACGATCATCCGTCGAGCGAACGGCGAAGACCTCCCGGTCGAGGTCACGGTTGCACCGGCGGGCAGCGGCGCGGACGCCACCTTCACCGCCTTCATCCGCGACATCTCGGAGCGGAGACGCGCCCAGCGCGAGCTCGAACAGCGCGAGCAGCGCTTCCGCACGATCGTCGAGAAGAGCTGGAGCGGCGTGGTGCTGCTCGACGGCGACATCCGATTCTCGTTCATCGGCTCATCGACACAGCACATCATCGGGTACGAAGACCACGAGCTGATCGGATGCTCGCTGTTCGACTTCGTCCACCCCAGGGACGCCGAAGCATCGCGCCGGGTCTTCGCCGAAGCGCTGCGCAGCCCAAACCACGAGATGCACGGGGAGCTGCGCTTCCGCCACAAGAACGGCAACTGGGTCTGGCTCGAGGGTTTCAGCCAGAACCTGCTCCACGAGCCGAGCGTCGGAGCGATCGTTCTCAACTACCGCGACGTCTCGCAGCGCAAGGAGACCGAAAAGCAGCTCGAGTACCGCGCGTACTACGACTCCCTCACGGGCCTGCCGAACCGGCTTCTCTTCCGCGACCGGCTCGTGCACAGTCTCGCGC
Organism: uncultured Thermoanaerobaculia bacterium; assembly: GCA_964558905.1. Classification (GTDB taxonomy): domain Bacteria; phylum Acidobacteriota; class Thermoanaerobaculia; order Gp7-AA8; family Gp7-AA8; genus QHVT01. The sequence continues at coordinate 32,562 of CAZLGP010000312.1, forward strand.
ATGCGACGCGAAACCGCGTCGGCGTCGCGGTGATGTATCTCGACATCGATCACTTCAAGCTCGTCAACGACGCCCTCGGCCACTCGTTCGGCGACCGGCTGCTCGCCGACATCTCGCGGCGCCTGCAGGGCGCGCTGCGCGCCTCGGACACCATCTCCCGGATCGGCGGCGACGAGTTCAGCATCCTCCTCCCCGAGGTCGTCAGCGCGGATGCCGTGACGGGCGTGGCCCGGAAAATCCTCGACTCGCTCGCCCAGCCGTTCCGCGTGGAAGGACACGACCTGTTCGTCACCGCGAGTCTCGGCATCAGCTGCTTCCCTTCCGACGGCGAGGACGCGGAGACGCTCCTCAAATGCGCCGACGCCGCGATGTACCGCGCGAAGGAGCTCGGCCGCAATCAGGCCCAGCTCTTCACCGCGAGCATGAACGAGCGGTACGTCCGCCGGCTCGCGCTCGAACAGCATCTCCATCACGCGATCGAGCGCGAGCAACTCGAGCTGTACTACCAGCCGGTCTTCGATCGTTCGCGGCGGCGGTATGTCTCGGTCGAGGCGCTGTTGCGCTGGCGCGATCCCGTGCGCGGCATCGTGCAGCCGGCGGAGTTCGTCGGGCTCGCCGAGGAGACGGGGATGATCATCCCGATCGGCGCATGGGCGCTGCGCACGGCCTGCAATCAGCTCCGCCTGTGGAATCAGCAGGGGCTGACGCTGAGCATGGCCGTGAACATCTCCGCCGTGCAGCTACAGCAGCGCGACTTCGCGGACGTCGTCCGCGCCGCACTCGAAGAGAGCGGCATTCAGCCGGAGATGCTCCAGCTCGAGATTACCGAGAGCGCGGCCATGCAGAATTTCGAACTGAGCCTGGAGACGATGCGCGAGCTGCGGGCCATGAACGTCGGCATCGCCGTCGACGACTTCGGCACCGGCCAGTCCTCGCTGATCTACCTCAAGCACTTCCCCATCGACGTCGTGAAGATCGACAAGGAATTCCTGCGCGAAGTAACCTCCGACGACACCGCCGCGGCCATCGTGTCGTACGTGATCAACCTCGCGCACACGCTGCAGCTCAAGGTCGTCGCCGAAGGCGTGGAGACCGAGGAGCAGTACACGTTCCTCCGCCACTTCGCGTGCGACATGATGCAGGGCTATCTGTTCAGCAAGCCACTGCCGGTGAGCGAAGTCGTGCCGTTTCTGCAGCAGGCGCTGGTGAAACCGAAGACCCTGGAGATCCGGCGTCCGGTAGTGTGAGCGCGCACTCGACAAGGCAGCGCACTGAAGCAACCACCTTCGCCGGCGCCCTGGCCGGCTGATCGAGGGGGCCTCGTGAAGGACCGCCGGCGTCCTCGCCGGCTGACGCGCGGGCGTCCCGCCCGCGCGGTCCGGCGGGACGCCGGCCTGTCAGCCACCGGGACGGCGGCGCTCCCAGAGTGCGCCCGCCTACTCGGCCGATGTCGTGGTCTCGACCGGCGCGGTCTCGACCTGGAACGACCGGAAGATCTCTCCGACCGTCGCGGCGCCGCGCTGCTCTTCGCTCCTTCCAACGTACAGGACCTGCATCATGCGGTTCCCGTCGACGACCAGCTTCGAGCGAAGGAACGCGCCGCTGCTCTTGAAGAGCAGGTTGGCCGCCTGTCCATCCTCGATCTTTTCCTCGCTCTCGAGCGTCGCATTGAGGCTCTTGAGCAGAGACTCGCGCATGCCGTCCATCGCCTTTCCGGCGTCCGTGATCGGTGCGGGCATCGTGCTGACGGTGACGACCACGGCCTCGCCGGTGGGCGCCTTCGCGATCCAGTTCGTCGTGTCGATCTTGCCCTCGGGTGAATCGGTCTTCTGCGCCTGCGTGGCAAACTCGCCGAATCCCTCGGGCAGGGTGATGCTGAAGGCGTCCGTCTTCACGGGTGCGGCGTTCGCCGCCACCGCCAAGAGAAGCGCCGCAACTGCACTGAGCATAACTTTCTTCATGGTATCGATCTCCCTCGGTCTTCCTGATGAGCCCGCGATTGTATGGGACCCCAATGCGAAGTGCCAACATCTTTAGCGGAGCGTCTCATCCCCCGGGTCAGTCTCCCGGTGGAAACGCGCCTTCACGAAATCGGATGGGCTGACGAACCCGACCACGACGCCACCGTCGTCGACGACGGGACAGCGGTCGACAAGAGTCGCGTGCATGCGCCCGAGTAGGGCATGAACGGTCTCGTCCGTGCGCGCGGCGATGAGAGTGGGCTCCATCAGGTCGCCGGCCGTGGCTTCGAGCCGTTGCGTCCGAAGGGCCTCCGCAACACGCTCACCGGTGAGCTGCCCGACGAGCCGGTGACGCTCGTCAACGATCGGATAAATGCGATGGCGCTCGTAACGCGTGCGCTCGAGGACGTCGAATAGCGGGGTCTCCCTCCGGAACGCAATCGGCGCGGCGGACATCACGTCCGGGACTTGCAGCGCCGCGAGCGGATCGCGTGCCGCCGGTTGCTCGCGGAATCCTTCGCGCGCGAGCTGGTCTTCCTCGAGCGAGCGCGGCGTGATGGCGTGGGAGATGAGGTTCGACAACGCAACGCCGAGCATGAGCGGCACGACCAGCCCGTAGTCGTTGGTCAGCTCCAGGACAATCAACACCGCGGCGATCGGCGCCCGCAGCGTTCCGGCGAAGTACGCGCCCATGCCCACGAGCGCGTACGCGCCGGGATCGACGTGGGCATCGACGAGTTGCGCCGCGTGTCCGATCAGCCCGCCGAGCGACGCGCCGATGAAGAGCGACGGCGCGAAGGTACCGCCGAGGAGACCCGCCGCCGCGGCAACGAAAAAGCCGAGCGCCTTCGCACCGAATGCCTCGGCGTCGAAGAGCAGCGATCCGCCGCCGCGCAGCAGTAGAGACGTCGTCTCGTAGCCGACGCCGAGCATCGTCGGATTGAGAACGCCGAGGATGCCCACACACACGCCTCCGAGGGCAAAGCGCAGCGGCACGGACGGGATGCGCCGGCGAAGCCGGTCGCGGGCGATCGCGGCCACGCGCAGCATCACGCCCGAGACGATCCCCGCGCAGACCCCGACCACGGCGAACCCGATCATCTCCGCGGCGTGATTCCACACCGCCGCCGACGCCGGCAGGATGCGCGCGTTGTCGCGAGCGGTCACCTGCTGCACGACGGCCGCGGCGACGGCGGCGATCAGCGTTCCCCCGAGAATGCTTCGGCTCGAGGTGCCAAGCAACTCTTCGAGGGCGAAAACGACCCCGGTGATCGGCGTGCGGAAGATCGCCGCAATGCCCGCGGCCGTCCCCACCGGCACCATCCCGCGTAGTACCTTTCGCGGGAACTTCAGCACGCGCGCAACCCACACTGAAAGGCCGCTGGTGACGACGACGGTCGGCCCCTCGGGCCCGAGCGGCGCCCCCGAGCCGAGCGAAAGGGGCGTGAGGAGGAACGTGAAGAAGACCGTACGAGCGTCGAGATGCGACTCGTCCTCCGCGTACGCGCGGCGCACGCGCGAGAGATTCGCGCCGAGCGTGCCCGGCGCCCAGCGCTGCACGATCCAACCGATCAGAGCTGCGGTTGCGGCGGGAATCGCGATCAGGAACGCAGCCCGCGTCCACCCGCTCGTGCGCAGTACCCGGTCGAACAAGAGCTCGCGGCTCAGCACGACCCATTCGTGAAATAGCACCGCCGCCAGTCCCGATACGAGCCCGGCGATGATGAACATCACCAACAGCAGGCGCCGGCTGATCTGCGTCACGCCCTCCTATCAAGTGCAAGAAGACGCCCGGCCATTCCTTGGCAGCCCATACATTTCGCCGGACGCCCGTCCGAGTCAAGTAGGGTCAGACCCTACTGAACTCACACCCTCACGTACTCGTAGTCCACCGGCATGCTGTTGATCCCGCGATCCGGCGGCGCGATCCAGGCCGCGACCTTGCCGGCGTCGTAGACCGGCTGCATCAGCGACTGCACGAATGCCTGATCGTCAGGCGTCGGGATCCAATGCCGGATGCCGGCCGCGAAGGCCTCCGGGGCGATCGGGTTGCCCGCGGGATCGGTCGGGACGTTCGCCCAAGATCCGACCGTCCGGCGGAACCGCGCGCTCGGCAGGCTCAGCTCGAAATCGATGCCGCCCTTCCGGATGATGCCGTTCCACCGCTTCACACCGTTTTCGCAGTCGCGGATGTAGGCGACGCGCAGCACTTCGTTCATGGCGTTGCGCATCGGTACGGTCTCGCTCTGCACGCCCCCCCTGCCGTCCGGAAGGTCGAGCGTGTAGTCGCCCTGCGCGAGATGGTCGTCGTACAGCGACTCGTCGGGCCGGCCTTTGAGCCCATTCGCGAAGTAGCTGGCGGCGTTCGAGGAGATCTCGGAGCCGAACAGATCCAATGCGGAGCTGAACCAGAAGTTCATGTACTTCTGAATCGTCGGCAGGTCGATCGCACCGGCGGCGCGCACTTTCTGCGGGTCCTCCGTCTCGAGCTCGTTCATCACCTCGACCGTGCGGCGCACGACGCGTCCGATGCCCGTGTCGCCCACGAACATGTGATGGGCCTCTTCGGTCAGCATGAACTGGCACGTGCGCGCCAGCGGATCGAAACCACTCTCGGCGAGGGCCTTGAGCTGGAACTTGCCGTCGCGATCGGTGAAGTAGGCGAACATGAAAAACGAGAGCCAGTCGCGGATCGGCTCGTTGAACGTCGAGAGGATACGCGGCTTGTCAGCATCGCCGGAATGACGCTCGAGCAGCCCTTCCGCTTCCTCGCGGCCGTCGCGCCCAAAGTACGCGTGGAGCAGGTAGACCATCGCCCAGAGATGGCGTCCTTCCTCGACGTTCACCTGGAAGAGATTGCGGAGGTCATACAGAGAGGGCGCGCTGGTTCCGAGCGCGCGCTGCTGCTCGACCGAGGCGGGCTCGGTGTCGCCCTGGGTGACGATGAGGCGGCGCAGCGTCGAGCGATGTTCGCCGGGCACGACGTTCCAGGCCGGCTGGCCCATGTTGTCGCCGAAGCCGATCGTGCGGTCGGCCTTCGGATCGGCGAGGAAGATGCCCCAGCGATACTCCGGCATCCGGACCATTCCGAAGGTCGCCCACCCCTCGCGGTCGACAGACGTCGCCGTGCGCAGGTAGACGTCGTTGTTCTGGAAAACGGTCGGGCCGAGCTCCTTCCACCAGTCGAGAAACCGCGGCTGCCAGTGCTCGAGCGCGCGCTGGAGGGTCTTGTTCGTCGAGAGGTCGACGTTGTTGGGGATTTTTTCGTCGTAATTGATGGGCATCGCTCGTTCCTCGCTCTAGGTTGCCCGTTGCCCGTTGCCCGTTGCCCGGGATGCTTCCCGTGGGCAACGGTCGTGGCGAGCACGCGCAACGCTGTTTCTGTTTGTCTTCCAAGTCATCAGTGCGTGCGGCCCATGCGAATCAGCCCCTGGTCACGGGTCACGGGTCACGGGCAACGTTCCTACACTCTCTCCCAGGTGAACTTCGGCTTCGTCCCGCTGCCGAAGAGTTTCAATGCGCCCTGCTCTCCAACGGCGTTGGGCCGGATGAAGATCCAGTTCTGCCAGGCCGACAGGCGGCCGAAAATTTTCGTTGCGAGCGTTTCCTGTCCACCGAAGCGGAGGCTCGCCTCCATGCCCGTGAGCGCGTCGGGCGACAGACTGGCGCGCTCTTCGATCGCCAGCCGCAGCTCGTCGTCCCAGTCCAGCTCGTCCGGCGCGAAGGTGACCAGGCCGGCGTCGAGCGCTTCCTCGGCATCGAGCGGCGTCTCCTGCGGCAAGGCCACCTCGCGGGCGAAGCGCGTCCGGAGGCGGGTCATGCCGTTGGCCATTGCGTAAGGGCCGAAGTTCATCATGCTGAGCGCGACATTCGGCGCGTTCTCGTCCGCCAGCAGCATGTACGAGCGATCGGCCGCGAGCGCCAGCTCGAAGAGCGTGCCCGCGAAACACGAGCCCTGGTCGATGACCGCGTAGATGCTGCGCGAGGAAATATCCAGACGCGAGAGCGTGCGGCGGATGAAGCCGACGGTCTCGCGCACGAACCAGTGCTCCTGGTGGCGATGCAGCGCACGGTCGATGCGCAGGACGGCATCCAGCTGGCCGCGGGTCTTCACGATCCAGATCCCGGCGTCGCGCACGTTCGTGCGGAGGTGCAGGATCGCATCGTCGAGCTCGCGCGCCATGGCCAGCGGCCACCACTGCGCACCGTGAGCGAGGATCGCGTCCAGCTCCTCCGCCTCGCCGCTGGATGGAGCCGCGACGGTGATCGTGATCGTGCGCGCATCGGTGTCGATGGCCACGTCGACGTGCTCGTAGTGCAATCCCTTCTCGTCGATGGTGCGGCGGAGCGGAGTCCACGCAACGCCTTTCGCATCCTTCGGACGATCGGTCTGCGCCGCAAGCGCGAGCGCACGTTCGTTGACTTTTTCGGAGAACACACGCGGCGGGACGACATCGTCGACGAGGCCCCACTCCTTTGCCTTCTTCCCTCCGAGCCCCTCGGCGGTGGTGCAGAAGACGTCCGCAAGGTCGCGGCGGATGTGGCGCTTGTCGACGAGCCGCGTGAGCCCGCCCGTCCCCGGCAGCACCGCGAGCAACGGCACCTCGGGAAAGCTGACGGTGCTCGAGCGATCGTCCACGAGGAGAATCTCGTCGCACGCGAGCGCGAGCTCATACCCGCCACCCGCGGCCGTCCCGTTCACCGCCGCGAGGAACTTCAGCCCCGAGTGCTCGCTCGAGTCCTCGATCCCGTTCCGGGTCTCGTTCGTGAACTTGCAGAAGTTCACCTTCGTCGCGTGGGCGGCCTTGCCGAGCATGTAGATGTTCGCGCCCGCGCAGAACATCCGCTCCTTGCCGCTGGCGATGACGACCGCACCGACCTCCGGATGTTCGAAGCGGATCCGGTCGAGCGCGTCGCGCAGCTCGATGTCGACGCCGAGGTCGTACGAGTTGAGTTTCAGCTTGTAGCCCTCGTCGATACCGGCGTCCTCGTTCACGTCGAGGGTCAGTGTGGCGACGGGGCCGTCGAAGGTGAGTCGCCAGTGCCGGTAGCTCCCGGGCTCACGGTCGAATGTGATCATGCGTACTCCAAAGCGTGATGCGGAATTATAATTCCTGGATCTTCCTCAGCAACTCCAGGACCGACTGCTTCACCGTTCTGCCCGTCGTGTCGATCGCCGCATCGGCCCGGCCATAGAGCTCCCTTCGCTCGTCGAGGATGCGGCGCAGGTCGTCCATCGCCTGCTGGGATCCTGCCATCGGCCGGAGATCCCCCTGGTCGAGGACGCGCTGCATGTGCTCTTCGGGCGTCGTCCGCACCCAGACGGTGAAGCAGTTCCGCAGGAGAAGGTCGTACGTCGCGGCCTCGGACACGAGACTCCCTCCCGTGGCAACAACGAAGCGCGGCTGGGAGGCGAGAAGCTCCTGCAGCGCCTGCAGCTCGTATCGGCGATACGCCTGCTGGCCGTACAGCTCGATGATCGCGCCGAGGGACGTCCCCGAGAGACGCTCCACTTCGCGGTCGAGCTCGAAAAAGGCGACGTTCCGCTCCTTCGCCGCCGCTGCGCCGAGGGTGGTTTTGCCCGCGCCGCGGAGGCCGACGAGCGCGATTCGCTCCTTCCGCAATGCATTCGCCTCGGCTGCTGTGAGCGAGGCGTAGACCTCCCGGAGCTGAGCCGGCGTGAGACGCGAGAGAAACTCCATCTCCGGCGAGTGCGGTTCGTCGACGAGACGCGACAGGGGTAGACCGAGCGCCTCCGCGACGTGCCGTAGTAAGACGATCGAGACGTTTCCCTTCCCCGACTCGAGCTGCGTCAGGTAACGCTCGGAGATGCCCGCGTGATGCGCGAGGAGGCGGCGACTCATCCCGCGCCGCGCGCGCTCGCCCCGGATGCGCTCTCCGAACGCGCGAAGGAACTCCTCGTCGGTCATGAGAGGCGAATTATAGTTCCGCGGTGCTCATCCCGCATCCTCGCAACGCGAGTGGATCGCTTGAAAGCCCTGGCATCCCGAGGGTCGAGCGACACGGAGGGCGAGCCAGTGCCGGCTATCGCTCCCGAATCGCCCGCGCCCTCTTCGCGTGGAACACGCGCAATGCTCCGGTGAGCATGGCCGTCTCATTGCCGTTGCGCACGACGATCACGCTCGATGCCGCTGGCGCATCCGCGGCGACGGTAAACGTCGCGCTCACCGAGCCGTCCCACCACTCGAAGTCCGAGACGCGACGGAATGCAGGGTGCAGCACCTCGAACTCCGTCATGCCGCTGGTGAAGCCGTCGCCGCCGACCGTGAGCTTGACCGTCTGCCCCGGACGCAGTGCCACCGGCGAGCTGTTGAGGCTCACCGAATTCGCGTTCGGCTCGGAGGCACCGATCAGACGCGGGTTCAGTCGCACCGCCCCGGCCGTATTCACGACCAGGTTCCCGTAGATCTTCCCGTTCTCCACATCGATCGGCGACTCGAAGAACTCCGTCGGGAACGTCTTCAGCGTCGCCTGCCGCCACGTCCCCTGCAGCGCCGCGACCAGCACCGGTCCGTCGAGCGGCTCGACGTAGAGGCGGTAGCGTCCCGCGGGGACCGTCGCGAGCGTGAACTCGCCCCTCGCGTTCGTGAGCGAGGTCGCCACCGGCTGCCCCCGCTCATCGACCGCCACCACCTGCGCGGCGAAGATGCCGCCGTCGTCTCCCATGACCCGGCCCTGCAGCGTCGCGCCACGAAGGGTCGGGTCGTTCTGCGGATAGATGGTGGAGATGGCGATGCGATCGTCGATGTCGAGCTCGGCCTGCGTGTCCCCGGGGCCGACGTACGGATACATCACCGAAGACAGCACCGCGGAGTGATCGAGTCCGAGCGTGTGGCCGACCTCGTGCTCGAGCGCGGCCTGGGCGTTCACCTGACCGCTGAAAAGCGACGGATCGATGCGGATGTCGGCGTCGAGCATGCGACCCGTGGTGACGTCATACGTGTACGCCGTCAGCGCGATCGCGCCCTGCCCGCTCAGCAGATCGTCGGCGAGCTTGACGCTGATCCCCTCGGCATTCGGCGTCGCCGAGGCCACCACGCCTCGCGACTCGAAACGGACGCTGACGTCGCGAACGGACGACCACGCCGAGAACGCGCGGTCGATCATCGCGGTCGCGTTTGGATGCAGCTCGCTGACGCGTCGTTCGATGTCGTACCGGAGCGGAAACGCCGTCGGCGCCCATTCGACCGCCGTCGGCACACCCTGAATGTCGAACGTCATCCGCGTGGCGGCGAATGCGGGAAGAGAGAGCGTGATGGCGAACGAAACAGCCGCGAACCGGCGGAGCATGATGCCCCGAAAGTGCAACGCAGGTGCCACAGGGCAGAAGGCAGAAGGATGAAGGATGAGGGAGGCCCGGGGCTGAGTTGAGCCGTTCCCAGGAGTGGGAGGCGGTCAACTCTCCCGCCAACCGCCAACCGGCAACCAATTACTCCAGCGCGATCAGATCGATCTCGACCGCGGCTCCCTTCGGGAGCGCGGACACTTCCACCGTCGTGCGCGCCGGCTTGTGATCGCCGAAGTAGCTCGCGTAGATGGTGTTGAGCGCGCCGAACTTCCCGAGGTCGGTCACATATACCGTCGCCTTCAGCACGCGGTTGAAGTCGGTTCCGGCGGCCCGGAGGATCGCCTGCAGGTTCGTGAAGACACGATGGACCTGCTCGTCGAAACTTCCGTCCACGAGATTGCCTGTGGCGGGGTCGAGCGCAATCTGCCCTGACGTGTAGACAAAGCCATGAGCCTTCACGCCCTGCGAATAGGGGCCGATCGCGGCGGGGGCATCGGGGGTCGAAACGTACTCGATCTGCATGGCGACGCAGTATAGCCGGAGCGGGGGCGGAGGGCAGGAGGGCAGAGCGCAGAAGCCGGACGCCCGTCTGCACGCTATCGTGCTGGAACCTTCCGCCTCTGCGCTCTGCCCTTCTGCCCTCTGCCTTCTGCCTTCTGCCTTCTGCCCCTGCGCCGGCCGCGTGCGCCCTGCCCTATAATCGCGCGACCAGTGAGCTATCCAGGAAATCCCTCTCTCCCCGCGCCGGTGAAAGAGCGCGTGCTGACGACCTTCCAGCAGACGCTGGGACTTTTCAAACAGGGTCGCACGGACGAGGTCGTGGCGGGATGCAATCTCCTGCTGCAGATGGATCCAATGTTCGACCCGGCGAAGAAGCTGCTGAGCAAGCTCCGGAATCCGGCCCTGCCGGTCGACGTCGACACGCTCGTGCCGACCGCGACGACGGACCAGCGCTCCCCGATGGAGCACGCCCCCGAGGCCATGGCCGCCCGCGATTTCCAGCGCGTCGTTCATCTCACCAGCGAGATCCTCACCGACGACCTCCTCAACGACGAAGCGCGCATCCTCGGCGACGAGGCCCGCGAGAAGCTCGAGGCGTCGCCGTTCGTGGAGCAGTTTGCACGCAAGGCCGCCACGAGCCTTGCCAGCGGGAACGTCGCCTCCGCGAAGATGGAGCTCGAAAAAGCGCGCGCGCTCGATCCGACTCATCCCGAGGTCGTGCGCGTGGGCCAGGCAATCGCGGCGCGCGACTCCGGGCACGTGCGTCCCTCCGCGCCGCCTCCGTCGTTCGTCGTCGACGAGCCGAAGCCGGCGGCGAGCGGGCGTTCCGCCGCGCAGGCCGCCGACTTCGGCTTCACGTTCGAGGAGGAAAAGCCGGCCGAGGTGTCGTTCTCGAATTTCTCGTTCGATACGCCGGCCGCCACGGACTTCTCGTTCGACACCCCAT